>CAZCMJ010000043.1:0-12970 GCA_964499845.1 uncultured Methanomassiliicoccales archaeon | reverse complement strand
AAAAAGTATGTCATTTATAAAACGATATGAGTTTTAAAGTTCAAAAGGTACTAGAAATGGAACGTATTATCACGCATATTACAACTATTATAGCGATGAGAAAAACGTGGATGGGGAGATTACTGTTATCAATCGCTATTCCAACGGAGATCGTTATAAATGCATTATGAAAGACGGGGTATGTGTAGATAAGGAGTACCGTTTTGTCAATGGGGATTGTTATAGAGGTGATCTCTCCAACAACTATTGTTCAAAAGATCATCATCTTGAACCATCGGGCTATGGTGTAATGAATTACTCGGATGGTAGTGTTTATGAGGGGCGTTTTCTGAAAGGAAAGCGTAGTGGAGAGGGCACACATCGTTGGTCGAATGGTAATTGGTATAGAGGAGGATTCAAGAATGATCAGATTACAGGTGATGGCGAATATCATCTAGATAATGGTGAGTGGTGTGAGGGAACGTTCGTTAATGGCAAGATTGTAGGGGATGGGGTGTATCATTGGCCTAATGGGGATTATTTTAAGGGCACCTATATAAATGACAGGCACACTGGCAGAGGAACATTTTATTGGATGAATGGAAATCGTTATGAAGGTAGTTTTGTAGATGGCAAATTGGATGGTAAGGGATTATTTTATTGGTCGAATGGAAACAGCTATGATGGTTTTTTCGAAGATGGGCATTGTTATGGCGATGGTATTTTCGTGAAAGATGGAATGGCATACAGAGGTTCCATTATCGCTGAAAGAGGTAAGAGGATCTTCAGCGGTATGAACAAAGATGGTTTCTTCAAGAAAAAAATCAGAGAAGAACTATTATTCTGAAGGTTGTGTTCTGAGTTGTATCAAGAGCAGTATGATTTTCTCGTGGTTGGTGATACATCATTATCTTTGCTTTTTAACAAGAATACGAAGTCTTTTTTAGATTTCTTTTCCATAACACCCCGTCAACTCGCAACCCGCTTCTTCCCCCAGTTCTATGGAAGACGTCCCGCCGATGATGTCGAACTCATCGACATGATCTCCCGTGACACCGGCATCACCGACCTCCGTTACATCCACGGCGAGGTCACCGCCATCCGGGACATGCTCCGTCACACCTCCGAACCCGACAGGTTCCTTCATACCCGGCGTTCCAAGGCTGTATGGAACTCTTTCAGGAAGTGTCCGGTGATCGAGAACCTCATGAACGGGTTCCCCGCCGACACCTTCCCCTTCTTCCAGGGCAAGAGGATCGGTGTCATCGGCATAGACCTCTTCGATAACCTGGACAAGAATATGGTGTCCCAATCCATGGACATCATCGACATCGGACCCTTGGGCCCGCCTATAATAGATAACATATATGCCATCGGCAACGACCGTCAACTTGCATCCAATGCCGTGGACCTCATCGATCGTGATAAGGCCGAATCATTCGCGATCGTCCTCGCACCCGGCTCCCCCCTCCTCGACTCCGTCCGCTCCGAACTCTATCGCAGGAACATACCTTTCATCAACAGGATGGAGACCAGACAGCTGGTCCGTGTCAGGGACTTTCTCCGTTTCATCGAGCTTGCCTTGGATTACGGGATCCTTCGTGTGCGCAGCGTGACCGAAACGATAACCTCCTTCGGCGGGACCATCCGCGAGGGCAATGAAAATCACCTGTTCTCGAAGATCCCTGGGGCATACTTCTATGGCGCATCCATGGACGCACGCGCCGACGACCTCCGCAACGTGATGAGGGATATCCGCACATTCACCTTCGGTTCCCTCATGGAGATTCTCTTCCACGACAGGCCCGATCCCCATCTGAGGAGGGTCCTGGAGAGGTCACGTATGATGGGATCCCCCATCACCCGGTCATCCTACGGCAACCTGCTCTATCTGATCGACAACGTAGATCTCGCCGAACCCGACGTCCCCGAAGACGAACGTCACGGGGTGCTCATAGCCGACTGTTCCGATTCGGCGTACATCGACCGTTCCGTGGTCATCTATCTCGGCATGGGTAGGGATTGGGACCTGGATGTGGCCGGAAAGGACTACCTCAACCCCCAGGACGAACTGGACCGGGAGGCGTACAGGATGTCCATTCTCCTACAGCAGGGGGATGTCAGGTTCTATTTGGTCAATAGGTCCAGGAACGGGAAGGATCCCGAACCATGTTCCACATTCGCCAAGGTCTTCGGTCTCAAAGGGGCTCCGAAGAGCTTCAAGGACATCCTTCCCGAAGGTAGGGAGCCGAAGGAGGTCATGTGGGCCGGGGACACCTCCTGTGGAGGTCTGGAGAAGGACGGAAGCCTCAGGGCCCTTGCCGCACCTTATGACAGGGACTTCTCCGCCACATCGTTCAATCAGTATGCTTTCTGTCCGAAGAGGTTCATGTTCGGCAGGCTCATAGGCTCCTCCGACGGTGACAACCTCCTCTTCGGTGACCTGATCCACGACTTCGCCGAACTCTGCGCCACCCACAGGGATCTGGTGGGGGCGGAGGACATCCCCATGTATGCGGAGAAGGTCAACAGCATCTACTCCGGCATATCCTCCCCTGTCCTGGAGGAATTGGATTCCTGCCGCATGGTCCTGGAGATGGACATGATCCGCCGTTTCATGGAGCATCTCGATGTCAGGGTGCCGTTGGACCGTCCGATATCCAAGGGGGACAACCCCCTGATGGACGGACTGGGGGTGACCGAGTCGAGCAGTCACTGTGAATCGAAGCACCAATCCACCGACAGGCCCATGGAGGGACGTTTCGACCTGGTGTGGAACGGCCGTGTCTACGACCACAAGACCGGTCGGAGGATGAAGACCCCGTCCGACGTCATAAAGGGGTTCGAGATCGACAGGAGACTGGAACGCAATGAGTTCTACGACTGTCAGGCACTGTTCTACCTTTACCTGGCGTCGGAGCATTCCGATGACTCGGAACCCATCACCGAGTTCGATCTGTTCTACCCTCTGGCCAACGACATTGAATGTTCCGATCCGGATTACGACATCTCCAGGAGCATCCTGAGGGTACGCATCACACCCGGCACCAGTGACGACTACATCCGCGGAAGGGTGGAGGAGGCACAGGTGGATGAGGGCGGGGCGATGTTCGACGATCGGCAGTATGCCGCCATGGAACGTGCCGTGGAGGAGGCCGAGGGGCATAAGTCCAAAGGGGGTTGGCTGAACAACAAGGAAATCCGTAAGGAGGTTCTCAGGTCACAACCGGTCTTCAAGGATGCCGCCGTCAGGTTGTACATAGATCTGAGGAAGTCGGAATCCACATCACCCTACTTCGAGAATTCGCGGATCGTGGACATCCCGCGCCCCTCACTGGAGAGGTTCGTATCCGTCGTGGCGGAGATGCACGGGACGATGACGGAGCAATCCCGCACATCCTTCCCCTGCAGCCCCATGGGCGAATGCAGGGGATGTGAGTACCGTCCGTTATGCACTGGATCGGTCGTACAGGCGGAGGAGGGAGGTGACGGTGATGAGTGAATGGACACCTAACGACCAGCAGAGGGACATCGCAGAGGATATCGATGGCATGATGGTGGTGGATGCGGGGCCGGGTACCGGCAAGACCGAGACCATGATCCATCGCTATGCGAACATAATCGCCTCCGGTGTGCCTCCGGAGGAAATACTCATGGTCACGTTCACCAACGGTGCCGCCGAGGAGATGGCCGGACGTCTCGGGAGGTTGGTGTCATCCGAACATTCAGACAGGGTCCTGGCCAGGACCTTCGATTCCATATGTTTGGCCATCGTCATGGAGTTCGCAGGGGAGGTCGGCAGGTTCTTCGGCATCGAGGACACGGGCGTTTCCAGGAGCGTCAGGCTGGTGGAGGGGGATTCCCTCAATCTGGAGCACTTCACCCGTTTCCTGGACGATTTTCTCCTGAACCGCGGTGACGATTATCCAAACATATCGCCGTTGATGGCCAACCGTGCCGACAGCATCTACGACCTCCTGTCGGACCTGATGTGCCGTGGCATAGTCCCTCTCCCGAGGGGATGGTTCGGATACCGTTGCGACGAGGTCATACAAGGTGATCTTGAGGGGACCATGGAGCTGATGGTGCCGCTCAACGATTCCACGGGGAATAAAGGGCCGAACTCCAAGCAATCTGCCCTCTTCGTCATGTACAACAATAAGGAGAAGGAATGGGTCCGCAGGGAGCTCCCCATGGGCATGAAAAGTCTCCCTCCCGAGATGGTGGGGGAGGCCGTGTACGCCGACAGGTCCGAGCTCATATCCTTCGTCCACGACCTCTATCTTGCATACATCCGCAGGTCCGTCTCGGACAACCGTCTGACCTTCGGTCTCGCTGAGGTCCTGGCGTTCACACTTCTCTACAACAACAGGGAGCTGAGGGAGGCCAACAGATACCGTTACATGATCATCGATGAGTTCCAGGACACCAACGCCCTCCAGATGATGATCTCATTGATGTTGCTCTCCGAACCGAACCTATGCGTCGTCGGTGATTGGAAGCAGGGTATCTACGGTTTCAGATACTCCGATGTGGACAACATCCTCCGTTTCGGGGAGAGAGTGGGGTGTTTCACCGGGTTCCTCAACGACGATGCCGAAAGGGTGCCATTCCCGATACCGGAGATCAAGGAGAGGGCCTTCAGACAGAACTACCGTTCATCGGACAGGGTGTTGGATGCCGTCTATCAATCCCTGTTCCTCAAGGGTTCCAAGACGGAGTACATCGACCCCGGTTTCCTGTTCATGGGGACCGGCATGGGGGAGGACGAGATCGACGAGGCCCTCGGGGACCCTGTGGTCATGTCCAGGCTCAGGAGGGACTTCGTCATCGACGGACGTCCCGAACTAGGGCCATCGGACACCCACGTCAGGTTCGTCCGCACCATGACCAAGGGCCGGGAGGCCGATGCCGTGGTATCCGCGATCAAGGATTACCTCTCGGAAGGACGTTACTCCGTCAGACCGTTCGAGGGGGGACCAGAGCCGTTGGAACCCTCCGACATAGCTGTCCTGTGCAGGACCAACAACAACTGCCGGACCATAATGAAGGCCCTGAAGGATGCGAAGATCCCCTTCCATCTCACCGGCGAGGTCGAGGTCATGTCCACCCGTGAAGGGAAGCTGGCCCTCGCATGGCTTAGGTACGTCCTGAACGAATCGAACAGACTGGGGTACATCACAATCCTGGACGACCTCGGATACTCCATGGAGGAGATGCGGGGCATCGGACACTGTTCCCAGGTACCCGCGATCATCAGGGAGAGGAGGGAGCTGTTATGCGGATGCACACGCAGGTTCACCGAGCTCCTTACGACCCTGTTCTCATTCTATGGGGACCTAGACCCGGACATCGTGAACACGGTCATCACCCATTACTCCGGTATGCACGAATCATCCATGATGTCCATAGCGGACATCATCACCGTCATGGAGGCGGACATCCTCGCAGGGAGGACATGCGAGGTGGATTCCGCCGAGGACAGCGGATCGGTGATGGTCATGACCATACACAAGGCCAAGGGCAGGGAGTTCCCGGTGGTCATCGTCCCGTATGTGACCTCCGGCACCATTCCATTGATCTCCGGAGGGAACCAGCTATTTACTCTGAATGAGCCCGCAGGTCTACGTTGCAGGAAGGAGATCGTGGATGTGGGGAACGGTTACTCCCGCGAGTTCGATTCCTGGAGCACCGCCCTGTGCGGACTGGTGAAACCCATCGGATACGGGGAGGAGCGCAGGCTCCTCTTCGTGGCGTTGTCCCGTGCGAAGCAGTACATCACGGTTATTTGCGACGGGGACAGACACAGGTTCGTGGATGAGATGATGGACTATCTCGGGGCGGGGTTCTCTGACATACCGGAACCCGGTACCCTGGTGTTCGGGGGATCGGAGACCCTGGTGGACCGTCCGGAGTTCGAAGTACCTCCGATGGGGAGGAGGGTCTTAGGGGTGCATTCTATCATGTCGTTCCCCGAGGATCCATCCGATGTGGAGGGTCACGGTGTCGATTACGGGAACGACATCCATCTGATGGCCGAGGACATGGTCTGGGGCATCAACACCGACACCTCCAGATGCAGATTCGGTGAAGCGGATACGATATCCCGGATACTGGAGGGGCTGAAGGGTGCCAGGACCGAGACCGAATTGGAGTGCAGGCTGCCCGTGGAGGGCACGGGGTGCATCCTGTCCGGTAGGATCGACCTCTACGCCGAATTCGACGACCATGTGGAGGTCCATGATTGGAAGACCGATGCCACGGACCATCTCAAGGAAGAGTATGCGGCCCAACTATCCATCTACGCTTACGCGGCGGAGGCGGCCACAGGCAAGCCTGCGAGATGTTTTATCCAGTACCTGTCCAACGGGATCGGTACCGTGGAGGTGGACAGGGTGCCTATGGATGAGATCGTTCGCAGGGTGGAGGCGTTCCTGAACGGATCGTGATGACCATATCATCCTCAGACTTAGGATATTAGATATATACCTCTAAGTCCTAATTCCCTGTATGTTATCCAAGAAGGCCTTGGCAGGCATAGCGGTGGTAGCCGTCATCCTATTGGTGGCGGCCTTCGCATTCTCGGGATCCGACGGTCCCGACGCACGTTACGATTACGAAGTCGAACTCACGGACACCTTCGTCAACGAGAACGGGTTCATCGAGAGGCCCACCGATGGGATGCAGTGGGCCATACTCTCCTATACCGTGACCAACGAAGGTTACTACCCCTATGTGAGCACGAACCCGATGACCTGGGAATGGGAACTCACCGTCCACGATATCACCTATACCTACTCCATGGACACCTACAGTCATCCCGGATACGTCCTCTCAGAAGTGGATAATGGTGAGACGAGTTCCCAGACATTGGTCTACAGCATCCCTTCCTCCGTCGTCCTTTCGGACATCACCATCTCCCAGGAATACACCATTGACAGTCCCGATCTGGAGAGGGATGGAAACGTCAAGGTGGAGAAGGTCACCATGCAACCGCAGACCTTCCGTTACGATCATTCCCTCAAGTTCATCTCCGACAGTGAACTGGGACCATACGACCATCCCGACAGCGGGATGAGGTACCTGCAGGTCTCCTTCACCGTGGTCAACGATTCCGTCACAGAAGGCGTGGGTCTGGGGGCATCCAATCTGGAATGGTCCGTCCTCATCGGGGGACTCCGGTATGAGGCATCCATGTGGGATTCCATCTCTGCACCCGGATACTCCGATGCGAAGGTGGTCGTCGGGGGAACGGGTTCGTCGGTGGCCATCATAGAGGTACCGATCGGTTCCATCATCTCCGACATGCAGGTCATCCTCACTTACGGAGGTTACAGCGAACCCCTCGCAATCCATGACGGTTCACTGCTCTGAACACATCATCAAACACACATTACCGCCCCTCAGGGCGGGTTCCCTCAATACCGTTAACAACGCAGAACCTAAACCGCCGGTCCAACTTGATATTCGGACCGGACAATGGAGCACTCATGTCATACGGATCAGGACTCATCAGACTCCACGGGGAGAGGATCACCGTCGTCTCCTCGGAACTCACCCGCAGGGGAGAGCCCAAGGTTGACGGCACCCCATCGAAGATCGATTATGCGCGTATCAGGTACGAATGGGCCGGGAACCTTCACAATGACACGGTCACCTTCGACAATTCGCTGTATGTCCACGACAGGGTCACCCGTTTCGGACCATCCGATTTCCTGGTCGATGTCTGTGACGGACGTCTGGGACCCAACGCAATCCTCAAACCCATGGAGCCCAGGAGGGGGTGCAACGTCACCACGAGGATAGCCACCATCGTACCTCCCAAGGGAGGGTACGTTCCGATATCCTCAATGGCGGAGACGGTCACGGATGGTGATGTCATCACCGTACCCCCGACCCTGAGGTCCGATGTGTTGGGCCAATGCGTCCAGTACTATGCCACATACCTGTACACCGGTGATGACTCCAAGGCAACGGAGGTCTCCAGGATGGGCATCATGAGGATGACCGGACCCCAGAGGGAGAGCTACCTCGACCTCTGTTCCCGTCTGAGGACAGAGGATGACGAGAGGCGGAGGGTCGGCATCATGTACGCCATATCATCCTATGACGAGCTTTTCCGTTCCGGACGCTTCCCCCACGGACCTGCCGATCCGGACATCTCCGACGGAGAGGCGGACATGCTCCTGGAGGCCTCGAAGAGGACGGTGGCCTTCATGGCCCGCCATCCCGTCACCGACATCGAGGTCGACTTCCCGGGAGCGTACACCGACTGCATCTGCAAGGGGGATGCGGACATCCTCTGCAGGGACAGGTTGTGGGACATCAAGGTGTCGAAATACCCTCCCACAAGGGACAACCTGCTCCAGGTGCTGGTGTACTACCTCATGGGCATGCATTCGAACGAACGTTCCAAGTACGAAGGGGTCCGGGGCATTGGGATCTACAACCCCCTCCTGGGGAGGGAGTACACGGTGGACCTGTCCTCCATATCCGAGGAGGTCCTCGACGAGGTACGCACGAAGGTGATCGGATATCCAGGGGATTAAACCCTCCTTATCATCCGACAGGATATTAACAACGTTTATAATGCGGTGACATCTCCTTCTGCACATGACTTTGACCCGTGATTCGGAGGTCATGATCTCCGAGGACATCTACTGGATCGGCGGAGACGACCGTACCGCGAACATCTTCGAGGGGGCGTTCCCCATTCCCGAGGGTGTGTCGTACAACTCCTATGTGATCATGGATGAGAGGACGGTCCTCCTGGATACCTGTGACATCTCCGTGTCCGCCGTGTTCTGGAGGAAGCTCCGCAGCACCCTGGCCGGAAGGCCCCTGGATTACTTCGTGATCAACCACATGGAGCCCGATCACGGTGCCGCCATCACCCAGGTCCTGGAGATGTACCCCGACGTCACCGTCGTGGGCAACTCCAAGACCTTCGAGATGCTGTACAACTTCTACGGGTTGGAACCCAAGAACAGGCTGGAGGTGAAGGAGGGTGACGAACTGAACCTGGGGAGGCACAACCTCAGGTTCGTGTTCGCCGTGATGGTCCACTGGCCCGAGGTGATGTTCTCATACGATACCACATCGAGGACACTGTTCTCCGCTGACGCCTTCGGGACCTTCAAGACCCTGTCCGGTGCACTCTACGCCGATGAGACGGATTTCGATTCCGAATACCTCGATGAGGCCAGGAGGTACTATTCCAACATCGTCGGGAAGTACGGTTCCAAGGTCCAGGCCGTCTTCGGGAAACTGGACGGTGTGCCGATCGACATGATATGTCCCCTTCACGGACCCATATGGAGAAAGGACTTCGGGTACATCCTCGGGAAGTACGACCTGTGGAGCAGGTACGTCCCCGAGGAGAAGGGCGTGGTCATCGCATACTCATCCATGTACGGCAACACCGCGGCCGTGGCCGACAGGTTGGCCATGCTCCTGAAGGAGAAGGGCGTGGCGAAGGTGAACATGTACGATGTCACCCGCACCCATCCCTCCTATGTCGTCTCCGACGCGTTCAGGTTCACCAACATCGTGTTGGCGGCACCGACATACAACAACGCACTCCACCCCTCCATGTCATCGGTGATCGAGGACATGACCAACATGGCCGTCCAGAACAGGTCCTACTCCCTGATCGGGAACGGTTCATGGGCACCACAGTCCCCGAGGATCATGGAGGAGCGCATGTCCTCCCTCAAGGACATGACCAAGGTAGGGGAGACCCTCGTCATCAGGTCCGCCATGAAGGAGGACCAGGCCGGGGAGCTCGAGAGGCTCGCCGACGACATCGTCGCCTCCATGGAGTGACCATACCCCAACGGAGGGGCACCCCCTCCGAACCTTTCCATATCCTCCGAACCTTCTCCGGGTATGGTTTTATAAACAGCCCTTATCGTCCGCACCATGGATCATTTCGATGTTCTCTGCAAGGTCCTGGAGAAGATGGACCCCGCAACCTACAACGACATCATCACCGAGAAATCCCTCGACATAGTGGCCGCACTCACCGCGATCACCGAGGACGGGATGGACGGCATGTCGATCTACATGGATTTCATCCTCTGCGCCATATCCGCGGACGGGAAGCTCGCAGAGGAGGAGTACATGCTCATAGCACCCTCTCTGGCCGCATTGTTCGGGAGGGAGGTCACTTACGACGAGGCCCTCACCCTGTTCAGGGAGATGGGTCTGGAGGATCCGGAGGAGTACAAGAGGTCCGTGGACCTGATGGTTGACATCCTCGGACTGTTGTCACAGGAGCTCAAGGACGACATAATCCTCGTGTGCATGATGGTCTGTGCCGTTGACGGCGTGATCTCGGATTCCGAGAGGGAATGGATCGCCCAGCTCATCGAATGACCTTGGGGATTGCTTCGTGTCCGGATGATGGTTCAGACACATCATTTATACATCCGGAAAGCGAACACGGTCCCATCCAGGGAGGAAGATGCATGGAAAGGATGTCAGAGGCGGGAACATGAGCGATTGCCCCATTGTCTTCGATCATCTCCGCAAGGAGTTCAGGAATTTCGTCGCAGTGGACGATCTGTGTCTGAACATCAGGAGGAACAGCTTCACCGGACTGTTGGGACCCAACGGTGCCGGGAAGAGCACGTCCCTGAAGATAGCCACGAACCTGACGTCCCCCACATCCGGTCACGTCTATCTCAACGACGTCGATGTCACCGCCCATCCCAAGAGGGCATTGGACGGTGTCGGCACCGTTGTGGAGACACCGGAGTTCTACACCTATCTGACCCCCATCGAGACCTTTCAGTACATCGGCGGACTCCTGGGCATGTCCAGGGAGTCGGTGTCCAACGAGACGGCCGAGATCCTGGAGAAGGTGAAGATGGGTGATTGGGCCGACAAGAGGATATGCACATTCTCCAAGGGTATGAGACAGAGGATCGCTCTGGGATTGGCTCTCATGGATTCCCCGAACGTCATCATCCTGGACGAACCCACCTCCGGGTTGGACCCGAGGGGTGTGGTGGAGGTCAGGGACATCCTGAAGAACATCAGGGACGGTAACAGGGACCTGACCATCCTCATGAGCTCCCATATGATGCACGAGGTATCGGACCTGTGCGACAGGATCGCCATCGTCAACAAAGGGAGGCTGATCGTCGAGGATGACTTCGATTCGCTCCTCAAGGATGCGGACACGAGGGTCCTGGTGGTCAGGCCGTTGGACGAACCGGATGGGAGGATGGTCGACGAGATCGCATCCCTCCCCAACGTGGTCTCCGCCGAGAGGGACGGGAACTCCATCGATGTGAGGTTCAGGGGCGACATGGACCTTGTGGCGGCGTTCTACCAACAGGTCGCAGATCTGGATTTCCCCGTATGCGGGATGTCCGAGAGCCACAACGCACTGGAGAACAGGTATCTGGAACTCATCAAGGAGTCGAGGTAACATGGAACAGGGATTCAGGGACGATCTGAGACAGTCTGTGGTCGTCACACGCAACGAGCTGAGGAAGTTCCTCCGCGGGAAGAAGATGCTCCTGTTCGGAGCGGTCATAGCCGCCGTGCTCATCCTGTTGACAACACTCCCCTACCTCCTCGGAGAGGGGTATCAGGAGGAGATGACGCTATCCTTCGTGTTCATCACCTTCGTCCCGCTGATCATCGAGTTGGCGGGCATATTGTTCACAGCGACATCGTTGGTCTCGGAATACGAGGACCGTACTGCGTTGATCCTGTTCACCAGACCCATAAGGAAGAGGTCCATCTTCATCGGCAAGCTGATGGCATCCGTCATCGTCATGGTCGTGTTCAGCATATTCTACTATCTGTTCACCATAGCGTTCTCCCACCTGGTCGTGGGCGCCTGCGTGGACACCATGTGGAAGTCGTTCCTCCTCACGTTCCCCGGACTCTACGCGGTGTGCGGGATGAGCATGCTGATGAGCTCCATCTTCAAGAGGGGTAGCACAGCATCCATCATGACCATGATCGTGATGGTCCTGATGATCAGCATCATCGTGACCATAGTGGCGATGTTCTCCAATCTGCCCACCTGGTGGGGCTTCGAGGAGGCACTGAACTCGATCCTCTATTCGCTCGGCGGTTTCACCGGTGAGGTCTTCACAGACGCCGACCTCTGGAGGTCCGCCTACGTCATGGTGGTCTGGGGTACCGTCACCAACATCGTATCCTATGTGATATTCAGGAAGAGGGACTTCTGACCCCGCTCAGAAGCCAATCCAAGAGGTTGACCACATCCACACCATCATCGGAACCCGTCCCCAGACGGTCCATTGTGAGGATGGTCTTCCTCCAATTATCACGGATCCCCTTCAGGGGTCCGAACTCCCTTTCCCTCGTATCGGGGGACATCATGGTCATCGTGACCTGGTAGTATTCGACAATACCGTCCCGGGTTGCGATGAAGTCCACCGAATCCCTGAATGATCCCACTCTGACCGTGTATCCGCGTCTGAGGAGCTCAATGAACACCACATTCTCGATGGGTCTGCTGATATCGGTACCTTTGGCACCACCCAATGCCGCATTCCTCATGCCCAGGTCCGAGGCATAGTATTTCCCGTTGATGTTCATCAGTTTCTTCCCGACTATGTCGAACCTCTCGGCATGATGGAACAGTAGTGCCTCCGTCAGTCCTCGGGTGTAGTTGTCAGCGGTTGTCGGACTTACTCCCAGGTTCTTGGAGATGGCGGAGTCGTTGGTGATGTTCCTTATGTTGGAGTAGAGGAACCTCGCCACCCCCTTCAGTTTCCTCACACTCCTCAGCTCATGTCTTTCCATCACGTCCTTGACGAGTACGGTGTTGAACACGCCCTCGAGATAATCCATGCAGTACCTTTCGCCCCTAGACGGGTCCACTCCGGGGAGTGAACCGTATCCGAGGAACCTGTCGAAGCTCCCCTCGATGTCCTGGGAGGGGTGCAGTTGCAGGTATTCGGAGAACGACAGAGGGAGCATTTGAGTGTTGCACGTCATTGAA
>CAZCMJ010000042.1:0-13472 GCA_964499845.1 uncultured Methanomassiliicoccales archaeon | reverse complement strand
GCGATACATCGGATGCGCACAATTGTCAATAATGCAATGAGCACGTTCTACCGGAGTAGACGGACTGGGGGTCGGTATCCTCGACCTCTCCCACGAGACCCAGGTCCACCTCCTTCTCCACACCGTCCTCGATGACCTTCATGGGTGCCTTCCTCCTGCATATGGTGCAGAAGTAGCCGGGTATCCCCAGTGCGGTCACACCGCACTCCTGGAGACAGGACACCACCTGGGCGTTGAGTCTCCTGAGCACTATCTCCGCAACCTCGAGGACATCGGCATCGGTTATCCTGACACCGCAGACCTTCTCGGGAGCAAGCCCTCTCCTCTCCATCTCCTCGGAGATCTCGGGTCCCCCTCCGTGAACCAGGACTATCCTGGCACCGTCGGCGATGAGTCCGGCTATCTCCCTGGACAGACGCATCATGTCATCCTGTCCGCGGATGGCGTTGCCTCCGAACTTCAGCACATAGATGTTGTCCATGGATGAAGCCTCAGGATGCGTACTCCGCATTGATGCGGACGTAATCGTAGGTGAGGTCGCAGCCCCATCCGGTGGCGCTCTCCTTACCCACACCGAGGTCCACCATGATGGTGACCTCCTTGTTGTCCATGGCCATGCGGACGACCTCCACGGCACGCTCCTCCTGGAACACGGGTGCACCGGAATCCAGGATCGGGACCTCCATGTCGCCTCCCTTGATGGTCAGACGCATCTCCTCAAGGTTGAACTTGCATCCGCTGTTACCGACCGCCATCATGATACGTCCGTAGTTGGGGTCGGACCCGAAGATCGCGGCCTTCACGAGGGGCGAGTTGATGATGGTCTTGACGACCTTGCGCGCCTCATCCTTGGTGTCCGCACCGGTGACCTGGACCTCAATAAGTTTGGTGGCACCCTCCCCGTCCTTGGCGATGGTGCGTGCGATGCGGGTCATCACCGTGCGGAGGGCATCAATGAACTCGGGATCCTCATCGGCACATTTCCCGTTGGCCTTCCCGTTGGCCAAAAGGATGCAGGTGTCGTTGGTGGACTGGTCACCGTCCACCGAGACCATGTTCATCGAATCGTCCAGGATGGACTGCCAGGTCTCGCGGAACTTGGGCGAGAGTGTGGCGTCGGTGGTGATCAGAGACAACGTGGTTCCGTGGAGCACCTTCATGTGGGGCTCGATCATCCCGCTGCCCTTGGATATGGCACCGATGTACACCAGGGTCCCGTCCTGGAGACGGACACGGGCGGCGCACTCCTTCTTGATCGTGTCGGTCGTCATGATGGCCTGGGCGATGAGACCGTCGGCATCACGTCCGGAATCCAGGGAGCCCGCCGCACGGGAGATACCGTAACGGATCTTGTGCATGTCCAGGAAGCGTCCGATGAGACCCGTGGACATCACTCCGACCTCCAACGGGTCGAGGTTCAGTGCGGAGGCGACCGCACGTTTCATCTCGAGGGCATCCTCGATACCACGGCGTCCCGTGAGTGCGTTGGCGTTACCGCTGTTGACGACGACCGCGGAGAGCTTCTCGGAGTTCTCCTTCATCATCACCTGAACAGGTGCGGCCTTGACGTTGTTGCTCGTGAATCCTGCGAATGCGTTGGCGGGAACCTCGGAGTACAGCAACCCGAGGTCCAGCGAGCGGTACTTGACACCGCTGTGCACACCTGCGGCCTTGAAACCCTGAGGGGTCGTTACGCCGCCATCGATTATCTCTACCATCTTCATACCCCCAGTCCAGGGATGTTGAGCCCGGTCTTCTCGTCCAGTCCGAGCATGAGGTTCATGCACTGGACGGCCTGTCCGGAGGCTCCTTTGACCAGATTGTCCAGGACACCGAAGGACACGGTCTTCCCACCGAGGACCTTGGATGCCACCTGGGCGTGGTTGGACGCCACCACGGCACGGATGGAGGGTTCCTGCACATAGTGCACGAAGGCCTCCTCACCGTACTGTTTTTCATATATCGAATCGACCTCCTCCTGAGAGAGGTCCTTCTTGAGATCGAAATAGCACGAGGAGAGGATACCACGCACTATGGGGAGCAGATGGGGGACGAAGGTCACCTTGGAGTGTGATCCGGCGAAACGGTCGACGGCCATCTCTATCTCCGGTGTGTGACGGTGCTTCCCCACACTGTACGGAATAATGGACTCGCCGCATGTGGAGTGATGGGTACGTGCCGACGGCACCATGCCCGCTCCGGATGTCCCCGACTTGGCATCCACCAGGATGTCCTCCTCCACGACGCCCGCCTTCAGAAGGGGTCCGCATGCGAGGATTATGGATGTCGCGTAGCAACCGGGGTTGGCCACTAGATTGGCACCCTTGATCTCATCACGGAAGAACTCAGGGAGTCCGTACACCGCGTTCTGGAGATTCTCCACATCGGTGTGCTCGTGTCCGTACCACTTCTCATACACCGACACATCGTGTAGGCGGTAGTCCCCCGACAGGTCGATGGCCTTGATACCCTGTTCGACGAGTGCCGGGACCTCCTTCATCGCGACACCATGGGGTGTGGCCACGAAGACGAAATCCAGATCCTTCGTGTCGGATATCTTCTCGGTGAACTCGAAGTCCACATAGCCCTTCAGGAATGCATGCACATCCTGGACCCTGAGGCCCGCGTTCTGACGCGACGTCATCGCCGCTATCTCGACGTCCGGGTGCGTACAGAGGATACGGGCCAGCTCTCCGCCGGTGTATCCTGTTCCTCCTATGATTCCTATTTTTGTCATGGGCTTGCGCTCCTTGTGTGGTTTCGACCATCCGAATTCTCTTAATAAGTGTATTGTTCCATTTCAGACATGAAACCCACCCATCGTTCCCGAGGGAACAGAAATGGCGTCAAAGAGACCCCCTTGTGGACAAGGTAACAGTGTGTACCCTTGGAAAAACCAAGCGTTCACAGACCCATAGGCCCCCGGAATCACCGTCTTCGGGGGACGATTCACCCCTGTGTCCCCATGGACACCGCATGTTCACTATCACACTGGCCGATTCCGAAGCCGTCCACACGCGCACACGCGTACGGGTAACAATAATAAACAACAAGATTCTGGCAGGAACGATAACATGGCAGCATGCAAGAACAACGAGGCAACTGCGAAGAAGGACGGAGCGAGGGACAAAGTGGTCCTGGCATACTCCGGAGGGCTCGACACATCCGTGGCCATCCACTGGCTCCAGGACAAGTACAACGTCGATGTCATCGCAATCGCGATCAACGTCGGTCAGAACCCCAGCAAGGACGACATCGTCGCACGCGCCATCAGGAACGGAGCGATCAAATCCGATTTCATCGATGCCACCGAGGAGTTCGTTGAGGACTACGTCTGGCCCTCTCTGAAGGCCAACGCCCTGTACCAGAACGTCTACCCCCTGAGCACATCCATCGCCAGACCCCTGATCGCCAAGAAGCTGGTCGAGGTCGCAAAGGCCGAGGGCGCCAAGTACATCGCCCACGGATGCACCGCCAAGGGGAACGACCAGGTCAGGTTCGATGTCGGTATCGTCTCCCAGGACCCCGACCTCCAGATCATCGCACCCATGAGAGAGTGGGTCACCACCAGAGAGGAGGAGATCGAGTACGCCAAGAAGCACGGCATCGAGATCATCGTCAAGAAGGAGAGCCCCTACTCCAGGGACGAGAACCTGTGGGGAGCATCCTGCGAGTGCGGTATCCTCGAGGACCCCTGGGCGGAGCCCCCCGCAGATGTGTGGGAGCTCACCGCCGACCCCGCAGAGGCCCCCGACACCCCCACCTATGTGGAGATCGAGTTCGAGAAGGGAATCCCGGTCGCACTCAACGGAGAGAAGATGGGCGGAGTCGCACTCATCGAGAAGCTCGACAAGATCGCCGGAGAGAACGGTGTCGGAAGGATCGACCATGTCGAGGACCGTCTCGTCGGTATCAAGAGCCGTGAGACATACGAGTGCCCCGCGGCCGTCACCCTGATCAAGGCCCACCAGGGACTCGAGACCATGACCCTGCCCAGAGATGTCGTCGAGTTCAAGAGGACCATCGAGCAGAAGTACAGCCAGATGGTCTATGACGGACTCTGGTTCAGCGGGATCCGCGAACCCCTCTGCGCATTCATCGACTCCACCCAGGAGTACGTCACCGGTACCGTGAGGGTCAAGCTCTTCAAGGGTACCGCGACCGTCGTCGGAAGGAAGTCACCCTACTCCCTGTACGACACCGGACTGAGCACCTACGCCGAGGGAGATGTCTTCGACCACAACTCCGCAACCGGATTCATCTATGTCTGGGGACTCCCCGGAAGGACCGCTGCGAAGGCCCACTCCGTCGAGAAGAAGTGATAACCTTGCAACAGGCACTCTGGTCGGGAAGATTCGCCGTCGGAATGGACGACTCCACACTCGCATTCACATCCTCCCTGGATGTGGACTCCCATTTGGCGTTCTACGACGTCATGGGATCCCTCGCACATGTGAGGATGCTGAAGGAATGCGGGATCATCCCCGCAGAGGATGCGGACAGCATCATCGCGGGCCTGAAGGTCATCCTCGACGAGGTCAGGAAAGGGGAGTTCGCACTGGACTACTCCCTGGAGGACATCCACACCAACGTGGAGTTCACCCTGACCAGCAGGATCGGCCCGGCCGGAGGCAAACTCCACACCGGAAGGAGCAGGAACGACCAGGTGGCCACCGACTTCAGGATGTACCTCAGGGACGATGCCCTGAAGGCAGCCGAGGCCGTGAACCAGCTCATGATGAGCCTGGTGAAGGTCGCGGAGGACAACGGCGACACCGTCATGCCGGGATTCACCCACATGCAGCACGCCCAGCCCGTGACCCTGGCCCAGCACATGCTGGCCCATGCGTTCAAATTCTCCAGGGACGCGGACAGGTTCCTCGATGCGTTCAGGAGGATGGACAAATGTCCCCTGGGCGCTGCGGCACTCGCAGGCACCACATACCCTGTGGACAGACACATGACCGCACAGGCCCTCGGATTCAGGGAGCCCACCGAGAACTCGATGGATTCCGTGTCCGACAGGGATTTCGTCACGGAGCTCGCATACTGCGCCGCACAGACGGCCATACACCTGTCCTCACTCTGCGAGGAACTGGTTCTGTGGTCATCCCAGGAGTTCGGATTCGTGGAGATGGATGACAGGTACACCACCGGATCATCCATCATGCCCCAGAAGAAGAACCCCGACATCGCAGAACTGGTGAGGGGCAAAACGGGTTCCGTCATCGGTTCCCTGATGACCATGATCGCCATGACCAAGGGTCTGCCCCTGACGTACAACCGCGACCTCCAGGAGGACAAGAGACCGGTGATGGAGAGCATGGAGACGGTGATATCCTGCTGTACAATCATGTCCAAGGTCATCGCCACATCCGCATTCCGCAAGGAGAGGATGTTGGAGGTCACCAGCAGGGGACAGATCAACGCCACCGACCTGGCAGACTACCTTGTCACAAAGGGGGTCCCCTTCCGTGAGGCCCACGGTATCGTCGGTGCGGCTGTGAGACACAGCATCGACTCCGGCAGGAACCTGGAGGACATGACCCTGGACGAACTGAGGCAGTTCTCGGACAGGATCGGAGATGATGTGTACGACATCCTCCCCGTGGTCAGATGCGTCGAGAGGAGGAACTCCTACGGCGGAACATCCCCCTCGTCCACCGATGTCCAGATCTCCAAGGCCATTGAGCAGATCATGCTCAGGGACGAGGTCGTCCGCCAGGAGATGCAGCTCATCGAGAACTGCTGGAAACAGCTGTCCGAGGAGTGATCCTCCGGCCACCCCAAACACCCTTAACACCTTTTCACAAACCATAAGATGCCCGACACAAACTTCGGACATCCTTCACAAATCCCATTTTACCCCACATCACCATTCATCCGTAGCGGGATCGAATCGGAACAGGACACCCGCACGAAGATCGTCAGGGCCACCGGACTAGCCATCGTGGCCACAGTGCCGTATGCCATGAGCACCCCCCCTTCTCGAAGATTCTGTTGGATGATGTGTCACCGAGGATTATGGCACCCACACTTTACCTCGATGCCTCATCCATGGCCCCGTTCATAGGTGTCGCGACATCCTTCGCACTGTTCAAAGACCCTCTCGGATGGTCGTTCTGGATCGAACTGACGCTTATGCTGATCGAAACCACATTGGTCACAAAGGATACCTTCAGAACAGAGGACATCGTGAAGAAGAAATGATGAGGGACACCCGAAGGTGACCCTCGAAGGTGATGAAGAGTGAAAGGAGGTTCAGTCGAAGTCGGTGCGGTCGTTCTGTTTGATCTCGAACTTCACACCGGCTGCGGTCAGCATGGTGCTGATGTTGTCGGCAATACCGGAGAGGTCGGTGTTCTTGGAGTAGGTCTTGATGTAGAACTCCTTAGCATCCATGGGGAAGACGAGTCTGACCTTTCCCTTCCTGTTGTACCCCTCGGGTTTCCTGTCACGCTCGAGATCGATCATGTTGAGCTCGATGAACATCTGAAGGATCTCCTCCTCTTCCGGCATCTGGTCTATCTCCTCCAGGAACATCTTGAGGATATCGGGGAAGACCGGGGCAAGGTCCTTGTAACTAGATTTGCCTTTGAGAACGAAATGAGTACTGAAAACCTTCATCAGATTGCCCTAAACTACGCTCGAATATAAGGATATCGAGCCGCCCGGAACGATCACTGAAGGGGACGATGGAAACCCCGGCCAGTTAGATGCGGACACTCGCAACCGTTTTATCATCACACAATATGGCATACGATATGAGGGCATACAAACTGAAGATGGTGGTTGACGGGAGCAAACCGAAGATCACCAGAACCATCGCGATACCGGAGACGGCATCATTCCATGATCTCCATATTGTGATACAGACGGTTCTGGGCTGGCATGATCAGCACCCCCACTCCTTCAACCTCGGAGGAAGGGAGTTCGGAAGCCCCGAGTTGGACATCGAGGATGATTCGATGGTTCCTCTCTCCCAGTTCGAGGGGGAGAAGATCCACTATGCCTATGACTTCGGAGACTGCTGGGCCGTCACCATCTCGTGGTTGAAGACCGTCGAGAACTACAAGAAGGATACTCCGACCCTCCTCAAATGGACGGAGAACTCCCTCACCGATGATTGTGGCGGATTGGAAGGTTATTACCATTATCTCGAATCCATGGCCGATCCCGGTTCAGAAGACCATGAATTGGCCAAGGAAGCCCTTATGAGCATAGAGTTCGACGAGCAGGAGGTCCGGAACAAACTGGAAACCTATCGGATCGAAGGAGTTGTCGAGAACAACACGACCTACATAACGACAGATGTACAGATGGCCATCGTATGTGCCCTGACCTGCATGACAGATGGACCGTTGGTCTTCGACACTCAGAACCTCGCACCGCTTACCATCAAAGACGGTCCGAAGAGGAAATCCAAGAGGAGGGATGCCTTGGATGATATGCCCTGCATCAGCTCCTCCGATATCGAACTCGAACCCGACAGATACATCCCTCTGGCCGGAACCCTGTCCGAAAGAATGCCCGCGATATTGAGCGGTTTCGAAGACCTGTATCAGGAAACGGATTGGTCCGAGATCGAGGGGGAATCCAATAGGAACAAGGTCCTCGAATTCATAAAGGAGAACGACCTGTCAAATGAGTTCATAGACTATCTCATGAAGAGCATGGTGGAATACTCCCAATCATGGGCTTATGAGAACAACATATCATACAAATCAGATGACACCTCCGCCGGAATCATCGAAGATGTCACCTCATTCATCGAGAAGAACTTGGTCAATGTGGATGAGCCTCAGGCCGTCGGAAAGGCACTGATGGAATACGTCCTCCAGTGATGAACCCTGTGCACAAAGATACTCATAAACACCCATTTCATGTCCGGACCGGTTCCGGACACCTTTTACCATACCCACAATTATAAATGACGTTATTATAGGGGCCATCGATGAGATCAGCTCTTACAGTGGCTGGTTCGGACTCCATCGGTGGCGCCGGCGTTCAGGCCGACGTCAAGGCAATGGCCGTGATGGGAGTCCACGCCACATCAGTGATTACAGCCGTCACCGCCCAGAATACACAGGGCGTTGACGACATCTTCCCCATGCCTGAGGAGTTCATACAGGCACAGCTGGAGTCGGTGCTGAGGGACTGCGACGTCAAAGCGGTCAAAACCGGCATGCTTTACAATGCGGACATCGTCGAAACGGTGGCCGATATCCTGGAGGACCATCAGGTACCTCTGGTGGTCGACCCCGTCATGGTGTCCGGAACGGGCGATGCCCTCTCCGACAATGAACTCGTATCGGCCATGAGGAAGAAACTCCTTCCCATATGCGAACTGGTGACACCCAACAAACATGAGGCAGAGGTCCTGTCCAAGATGAAGATCAACAACAAGGACGACCTCACATTGGCCTGCGAACTGATAGGGAAACAGGGATCATCCGTCCTGATGAAGGGCGGACACTTCAACACACCCACCGTTGTCGATTACCTGTACCTGTCATCCGAGTTCACGAAACTGGAATATCCCCGTCTGAAGAAGGCCGGACACGGCAGCGGATGCGTACTGTCCTCCTTCATCACCGCCAACATGGCGAAAGGCTTGGACATCGTCAACGCCGTCATGAAGTCCAGGGACCTGATACAGGAATCCATCGCATCCCAGTATGCCATCGGCAAAGGCGACCAGGTCGTCAACCCCATGGTGAGGATGAAGGGCGACACGGACAAGTTCAAGGTCCTGGATGCCGTCGATGCGGCCGCCGCAAGAATCATGGATGTGGTACCGGATGAATTCGTTCCCAAGAAGGGAATGAACATCGCCCTCGCACTGAAGGATGCAGCCGGACCCGAAGAGATCGCCGCCGTGGACAAGAGGTTGTTCGTCCACAACGGAATGATCCGCAAGGGCGGACCTGCCAAATTCGGTTCCGCGGAACATCTGTCCTATGTCCTCCTTGGAGTGATGAAGCACGACCCCGAGACCAGATGTGTTATGAGCATCGCATACAGCGACGACGTCATGAGCATCATGGAGGAAGTCGGCATGGAGACCGTCTCCGTGGAGATAGGCAAGGACAGGATCCTCGAAGCGACCGAGACTGCCATCAGGAAATGCAACGGCAGGATACCGGACGCCATCGTCGACAAGGGCTCCAAGAAGGACCGTGTGATCAGGATCCTCGGCAAGAACACTGACGACATCCTCTCGAAGCTCGAGAACATCCTCTGAAACCTTTCAACGGGCCGCCCCCACAGGCGGTCCGGACATTATTCTCTCCGACCCAATGGATCGGCAACAATACGGTGTCATCGGAACGATAATGACACGGATGATGACAAAATGAAGTTAAGTGGTTTCCCGAGGCCATCACGGCCCCGGGAGGTAATTTGACCGTGTTCAGTTGATGCTCTCGAGAGTGATCTCGAAGTAGAGGTCGATGTTGTTCTTTTCCTGGGTCTCACCGGTGAAGTATCCACCGCTGACGTTGGAGACATACATCTTCTCGGTGACCAGGTTCAACTCGATCATCTCGATGTCACCATCCGATCCGACGGACTTGGTATTCTCGAACTGGTACTCGAACTTGATGTCATCTCCGACGGAGTTGACCTTGAACTTGACATCGCCGAACTCGTTGTCCTCATTTCCAACATATTCATAGGTCTTTCCGGCCTCGGGCATGTTGTAGACGACGACGGTGTTGTTGGACTGGATGGCGGTCGCCTCCCATCCGTAGACAGTGGTGAAGGTGACGGTCGCACCGGCAATGAGCTTGACGTCCTCGTATGCAGCCTTGAATGCTGCGGAGGGAATCTCCTGGACCTGTGCGACGGATCCTGCGTTGAGGGCGATCTTGGACTCGTATCCGACATATCCCTCACCGGCGGGGATGAGGACTTTGAATGTATCTCCGACCTTGTGACCCACGACTGCCTCCTCGAATCCTTTGATCATGGAACCTTTACCGATGGTAAATGAAAGGGGATCGTAGGACGTCTTGGTAAAACTGTTGGCCTTGGAGATATCGTCGTCGTTTCCGATCGAGCTGAGGCTCGTGTCGAAGACGACTGCGTTGTCCTCACCGACGTACGCGTAGTAGGAACCGGTGTAGTTGACGACCACCTCGTCCCCGTATGCTGCTTTCGTATTGTCTTTCTGAATGTAGTGGTCATTGACGAATCCGCCCAGGATCGCAACCACTGCGATCATGAAGATGACCAAGCAGGCCGTAAAGATCGGATCCCTGCTTTTCTTGACTTTCTCATCGCCAGTCATTTTACCGAGCGACGGATTCACAGTCTTTATTAAAGCCTTTCTCCCTATAATACTAAAAAAGAAAGAGGGAATGGGGAACCGTCCCTTTCAGAAGTTCACGGCATGGCCCGAACGACGGGATTATCACCGTTTCCCGGGAAATCGGAACCATAACACCGTGATTACTGTATATACTGTACATACACAGTTATATACAGTATCATCATACAAGGTCACAGAGAGGAAGAGATGGAGATCGTAATCAGCAACTCCGGCGGACGTCCGATCTACGAACAGATCGTCGAACAGGTGAAGAGTCAGATCATACAGGGTAAGCTCAGACAGGGCGATCCCCTCCCGTCCATGCGCGCATTGGCACAAGACCTGAGGATCAGTGTGATCACCACCAAGAGGGCCTATGGGGAACTCGAGGCGGAGGGCTTCATCGAGACCGTCGCCGGGAAGGGCTGCTATGTGTCCGCCACGGACCCAGAGGTGCTCCGCGAGGGGAACCTCAGATCCGCCGAATGTCATATCCAGAAGGCGGTGGACGTGGCGAGGTCATGCGGCATATCCAAAGAGGAGCTGCACGAACTGATCGACATCCTCTTCGACGGTGATAGGTGATGACAGATTCCATCGTTATTGACAGGATCTCCAAGTCCTTCGGCGACTTCAGCCTGAAGGACATCAGCATGGAACTCCCCAGAGGATGTATAGTGGGGATAATCGGGAACAACGGGGCCGGTAAGACGACCCTCATGAAATGCATCACAGGGGCGGTGATACCGGACAGCGGCAACATCAGATTCCCCGGACACAGGGAACAGGGGGACATCGGCATCGTGTTCGACGAATGCCATCTGCCGTCGGAACTGGATTGTGAGGATCTGTCCAAGGTCTTCTCAGGATTGGCCCCCAGGTGGGATGCGGACGGTTTCTCCGCAACATTGAGACGTTTCGGCATACCCGCGGACAGGAAGATCAAGGAGATGTCACGCGGAATGAGGATGAAAGCTCAGACCGCCGTCGCCCTGTCCCAATCACCGGAGTTCCTCATACTGGACGAACCCACGGCCGGTCTCGACCCGGCGGCAAGGGACGAATTCCTCGACGACATCATGGGCTTCATCCAGGACGAGGGGCACACGGTGCTCATATCATCCCACATCACCGGCGACCTGGAGAGGATCTCCGACTATATCGCGTTCATACACGAAGGCGAACTGATAATGTTCGATGAGAAGGATTCCGTACTCGAGAGGTACGGGGTCCTGAAAAGCGGCAACAGGACGGACCTGGAGACGATCGGCGGAGACTGCATCGTCTCCATCAGGACCTCCGAGTTCGGATGCTCCGCACTGGTAGACAACAAGGCGGGGCTCAGGGAGGCGTATCCCGAGGCGGTGGTTGACGATGCATCGCTGGATGACATCTTCGTGTACATGGTCAGAGGCGAACGGAGATGAAAGGGCTGATCGTGAAGGACCTCTGCAACCTCAAAGGGTCCATAGCCTTCGTCATATTCCTGGCGGCACTGTTCGCGGTGCTGTTCTCCTGGGAGAGCCCCGAGGGAATGGTCCTGCTGTCGGCGATGATGTCATCATCCCTCATCAACGGATCGTTCTCCTTCGACCAGAACTGCGGATGGAACCAGCATGCCGTGTCCATCGGGGTCCCCCGCAGGAGGATCGTCGCATCCAAGTTCGTATCCGGGACCGCGTTCATCATCTCGGGCATCATAATCGGTGTCGTCGTGGCCGCTGTATCGGAGGTGGCATCGGGATGTCCCGTCGACCTGCACGGCCTCGCATCATCCGCTGTGCTGTCACTCGGAGTGGGACTGACGGCATCCTCCGTGATCTGTGCGGTGAACTACCATGTCAGACCTCAATGGGTGCACACGGTATCCGTGTTCTGCACCGCAGTCTGCATCGCAGGTTCGGTCATAATATGCAACGTGGTAGGGGGACTGTTCCCGGAGATCACCGCTGTCATGTCCGTGACCATGGTCCTGTTCGGAATGGCCGTATCCGCACTGATGTACACACTCTCGCAAAGAAGGTTCGCCCGTAGCGACCTCTGACCGACACCGGGGGTCAGCGGACCCTGAAGGCCACATTCATCTCCCGGGCCATCCTGGAGCACTCCTCCTCGGATTCCGGGCTGATGGACCCCCCCACCACGGAGACGGTGACCCCGCTGATCCTCTCCCTGCACTCCCTGATGAAATCGAGCACCGCCTGATGGGAACCGGGTCCGAAGACGGACTTGGTGACCTCCAGGTACTCCTCCTCATTTGGTGCGTTTAGACTGATGGACACGGAATCTATCAGACCCTCCATCTCCGGGACGATGTCCCTTCCGTTTATCAGGTTCCCGAGGCCGTTGGTGTCCAACCTCACCGGTTTCCCGAACTCCTCCTTGACCCTGCGGGCACATTCCTTCAGATCGTCGAACCTCTCGGTGGGTTCACCGTATCCGCAGAACACGATCTCCCTCGACCTCGAGATGTCCGCTTTGCGGATCTCCTCCATGATCTCATCGACGGTGGGCTCGTGATCCAGCCACAGGCTGTCGGCATCCCCCAGGCATGGAGTGGAGTTCCTGACACAGAAAACACATCTGCACGGACACCTGTTGGTCATGTTGATGTAATGGGTGCTCCCGTAACGGTAGAGGATGCTCATGGACACTCCACCGACGACCCCCGATATAACCGTTCTTCGGATGACCACCATGGATTGTTTCATCTACATGCATCCGGATTCCCGAGAGCATGTTCGATTTGTACGTGGTCACCGACTCCGACCTATCCAAGGGACGTTCGGATGCGGAGGTCGCCAGACTCGCATACGAGGGCGGTGCCGATGCGGTCCAGCTCAGGATGAAGCATGCCGACGGAAGGGAGATGCTGGAACAGGCCCGGGCCATCAGGGAGGTCGCCGATGAGTACTGCAGGTTCTTCTTCGTCAACGACAGGGTGGACATCGCCATCGCATCCGGGGCCGACGGGGTCCACCTCGGCCAGAGCGACATACCGCTGGAGGTCGCCAGGGACCTGATGGGCGAGACCGCCGTCATCGGAATCTCCGTAGACAACGTGGAACAGGCCGTTGCCGCCGCCCAGGGCGGTGCCGACTACATCGGGGCCGACGGGGTCCACCTCGGCCAGAGCGACATACCGCTGGAGGTCGCCAGG
>CAZCMJ010000041.1:0-14423 GCA_964499845.1 uncultured Methanomassiliicoccales archaeon | reverse complement strand
GACAACGTGGAACAGGCCGTTGCCGCCGCCCAGGGCGGTGCCGACTACATCGGGGTCGGTTCCATCTTCAACACATCCACCAAGCCGGATGCCAAACAGGGCGTCGGACTCGGTGCCATCTATGAGATCAGGAAGGCAGTGGACATCCCGATCGTCGCCATCGGCGGGATAAACCGCGGGAACATCCAGGATGTCATCCGTGCAGGTGCCGATGCGGCGGCCGTGGTCTCCGCGGTCGTGGCCCAGGACGATATCAGCGGAGCCGCACATGAGCTCAGGAACCTCATACTGAAGGTCAGACCCCATGTCCGTCCGGAGGACCTGGACTATGGCAACTGAGACCGTAAGGGTCAACGGGGAGGATGTCCCCCTGACGGGGTCCGATGCCGCGGAGTTCATCACATCCCTCGGATACGACATACGTAAGGTTGCTGTGGAGCTCAACGGCGGGATCTGTCCCCGGGCATCTCTGGGGACCACCATCCTCAAGGCAGGGGATTCGCTGGAGATCGTCGGATTCGTGGGTGGCGGATGACCATCAAGCTCATACTCGACGGGAAATGCGTGGAATGCGACGCATCCACACCCAGGGACCTGTTGGAGGGGCATCCCGAGGGCACCATAGCCATCGTCAACGGGCGCCATGTGGACCCCGGTTCCAGATTGAAGGACGGAGATTCGGTCTTCCTGATGGAGGGCGCCAAGGGGTTCGTCTCCAAGGCCACGGAGACACTCCTGATGCAGAGATACTCCCGTCCGGTCTACGATAGGCTGTCGTCGATAAGGATCGGGATCGCGGGGCTCGGCGGAATAGGGTCCCATGTGGCGGAGGCACTGGTGCGTGCCGGGGTTGGCCATCTGGTCATAGCCGATTTCGACAGGGTGGACCAGACCAACCTGAACCGCCAGAACTACTTCACCGAGGACATAGGGCGGTTGAAATCCGAGGCCACGGCGGACATCCTCAGGCGCATCAGGCCCGATGCTGACATAACCGCCGTTGACACGAGACTAACCCCCGACAACATATGCACCGTGTTCTCCGGTTGCAACATAGTCTGTGAGGCCTTCGACAGGTCTGAGAACAAGACCATGTTGGTGGAATCCCTGCTCATGGGGGACCCGATGGTGACCGTGGTCTCATGCTCCGGCATGGCCGGGTTCGGAAGCTCCAACACCATCGTCACCGAACGCAGGATGTCCCGCCTTTACCTGTGCGGTGACGGTGAATCCGATGCCGAGGCGGGAGAGGGGCTCGTCGCATCCAGGGTCATGGTGTGCGCAGGACACGTGGCGAACATGGCCGTGAGGCTCGCTGTGGGAAGGAGCGGTCCGTGAGCAATCGGTATTAACCACCCCTCCAATAGTCCGGCCGATCGCAATGAATGACCAACTGGTGATCGGCGGACACAGATTCAACTCGAGGTTCATCCTCGGATCGGGAAAATTCTCTCTGGACATGACCAGGGCCGTTATCGAGAACGGAGGGGTGGAGATGGCCACATTGGCCGTCAGGCGTGCCAACAGCCAGGGCGAGGGGAACATCCTCGACCATATGCCCGGGAACATCACCCTCCTGCCGAACACATCCGGTGCCCGCAACGCCGAGGAGGCCGTCCGCATCGCACGTCTCGCCAGGGAACTGGGTTGCGGTGATTTCGTGAAGATAGAGATCATCCGCGACAGCAAGTACCTCCTGCCGGACAACAGGGAGACCATCAGGGCCGTCGGAATGCTGGCGGACGAGGGCTTCATCCCCATGCCGTACATGATGCCCGACCTGTCCGCGGCGAGGGACATGGCGGAAGCGGGTGCGGCTGCGATAATGCCTCTCGGAGCGCCCATAGGGAGCAACAGAGGGATCCTCACCAGGGACTTCATCGGGATACTCGTGGAGGAGATCGACCTCCCGATCATAGTCGATGCCGGGATAGGACGTCCATCCCAGGCCTGCGAGGCCATGGAGATGGGATGTGCCGCGGTGATGGCCAACACCGCCATAGCCACCGCAGGCGATGTGGCCTCGATGGCAAGGGCGTTCAGACTGGCCATAGAGGCCGGGCGCCTCGCATATCTGTCGGGACCTGGAAGGGTCCTGGAACGCAGGGCGGAGGCATCCAGTCCCCTGACGGGGTTCCTGGAGGACCGCTGAGATGACACGTCTCTGGACCGATGCGGAGGATTACGATCCTCACATGGAGGAGGTCGACTCCGACATCATGGACACCGTGCTCTCCGAGGCAGAGGGTTTCGATCCGTCCTCGTACACCGAGTCGGATGTCCGCAGGGCCCTTTCCGGAGATCCGGGCTTGGATGGGTTCGCCGCCCTCCTCTCACCCGCCGCGGGGGACATGTTGGAGGAGATCGCGGTCAGGGCCAGGGAGGAGACCCGCAGGCACTTCGGGAACTCGGTCTGCATGTTCACCCCCATCTACACATCCAACTACTGTCAGAACAACTGTGTCTACTGCGGATTCAACGTCCACAACAGGATCAGGAGGGCCTGCCTCACACCCGATGAGGTGGAGGCCGAGATGTCCGCCATAGCGGAGTCAGGACTGAAGGAGGTCCTCATCCTCACCGGCGAATCCAGGGCAAGGTCCGATGTGGGGTACATAGGCATGTGCGTGGAGAGAGCATCGGAGCACTTCTCCACCATAGGGATCGAAGTGTACCCCATGAACACCGACGAATACGCATACCTCCACGGGAAGGGTGCGGACTACGTCACCGTCTTCCAGGAGACATACGACCCCGCAAGGTATGCGGAGCTCCACCTGGCCGGACCCAAGAGGGTGTTCTCATACAGGTTCAACGCCCAGGAGAGGGCCCTCAGGGCGGGGATGAGGGGTGTGGCCTTCGGTGCGCTCCTGGGTCTGGGGGATTTCAGGAGGGATGCCTTCGCCTGCGGACTGCACGCATACCACATCCAGAGGAGATATCCCCATGCGGAGATCTCCTTCTCCCTCCCCCGGTTCAGACCGTTCATCAACAACGAGGACGGGAAGAACCCCGTCCACGAACCGCAGCTGCTGCAGGTGTCGATGGCATACCGCCTGTTCATGCCCTTCGCGGCACAGACGATCTCCACGAGGGAGCGTCCGGGGTTCAGGGACAACATCGTAGGCCTCACTGCGACGAAGATCTCTGCGGGGGTCAGCGTGGGCATAGGGGAACACAGCGGAAGGGAGCACGGGGACGGACAGTTCGTCATCTCCGATCCCAGAGGGGTGGCGGAGATCGCCGAAGCATTGAGGAGGAACGGGCTCCAACCCGTCATGACGGACTACGTGAGACTGTGATCGTGATAACGCATCGGAAACTCTGCAGGAGGCCGTTCCTGGAGCAGATCGACCTGTTGGCATCGGGCGGACCCGAGATGGTGATCCTGAGGGAGAAGGACCTGCCGGATGACGAGCTGGCACAGCTTGCGGAAAGCTGTCTGGACATCTGCCGCGTACACGGCGTCCCGCTGTCGGTGAACACCAACATAGGGGTGGCATCGAGGTTGGGCATCGGACGTGTCCACGTGCCCATACAGACGGCCAGGGACAACGATCTATCAGAGTTCGGCACCGTCGGCATCTCCGTGCACAGTGCATCCGAGGCTGAGGAGGCCGAGGGGCTCGGCGCCGACTACCTCATAGCGGGACATGTGTTCCCGACGGCCTGCAAGATCGGGGAACCCAGAGGCACTGGATACATCCGCGACATCTGCTCGGCGGTGGACATACCTGTCTACGGTGTCGGAGGGATCACCCCCAACAACATGCACAGGGTCCTGGATGCGGGGGCCTCAGGGGTATGCGTGATGTCATCGGCCATGACGGCGGAGGATCCCGAGGGGCTTGTGAGGTCCCTTGGAGGACAGAACAGCTCGTACATATTCCGAGTGTGACCCGACACTTATTATATCTTATATCGCGATAGTAGTGGCTATGGGTCTACAGGATGAATATCTGCGTAACTTCACCGTGCTCATGACGGAGAAGGGGGTCGTACCTCTTACCGATCCCATGCAGATCGCAGTCTACAACAGTCTATCCGCCGGTCTGAAGAGACCGAGCGACATAGCAGCCGAACTCGGCGTACCCTCTTCATCGCTCCACTTCGTGCTCGATAAGATGGTGGATGCTGGGATCATCATCAGGTCTAAACCGGATTCCGAGAAGAAGTCCGTCTACTATTCCAACCTAGCCCTCAAGATCGCGGGGTCGTTCGAACCGGACGACATCGCCAAGGAAGAGGCGGAAGAGACCTTCAACGACCCCGCCAGATACTACAGCGGGATGTCCTCCGTGGCCAACATGCTCGACAGCTACACGTCCGAGATCGGCCTCGACATGGACAGGATGAGGGCCAACTACGCCTCGGATCTCGCAGATTCCATCCGTGACAGGATCGGCAAATGCGGGATGGAGGACGCCATCGTGAAGATCATGAAGGAGTTCTCCGACATCACCGGATTCAAGTTCAACGTGTTCGCCCTCAACCCCCTGACCCTGGTGTTCGAAGGAGACCGTTGCATGCGCTCCAAGGTCGATATGCTCGCCACATTCGTGGTCAGGGCCATCGAGAACGCCACAGGCAGGACCTACCACATCGTCAACCGCGAGGACTTCAGCAACGGCGAGCTCGCCAGGGTAAAGGTGTCCTTCGACCGTTCCGAGAAGGTCCCGGAGCCGTACATCAACATGTCCCTGCCCCAGACCTCCGAAGTCCACCCCTTCATGATGGTTGACCTGGACGGAACCGCAGGACTGATGACCAGCAGCATCCAGATCGACATCGTCGATGCCGTGTACGAGAGACCCCTGTGCATCACAGACATAGTCAACAAGGTGGACTCACCCCGTTCCACCATCACGTCCAACCTGCTCAGGATGGTGGAGGAGGGAGTGATCTCCGTGTTCTATTCCGAATCTGGATCCGCCTACTACGGACTGTCCTGTTCGATCCTGATGAAGAAGACCCGTCCGGTCAACCGTGACTCTTCGGAGATATCCATGCTCCTGAGCGATGTGTCCGAGAAGGAGGGCGCCTTCATGGAAGGATACTTCAGATATACCCTTGCCACACTCAAGAACTACGGTTTCGACAGCGACTACATGATGGTCGTGCTCGGAGCCAAGTACATGAGGGCGGCAGGGCGCGGACAACCCAAGAACTTCGATATCTTCTTCGGGAAGATGTCCGACATCGCGAAGACGATCGGACTGTCCCTGAACGTGGTATCGATCTACCCTCTGACCATCGGGATCAACAACGACAACACGGATTCCGAGATGTCCCCCGCCATGACCTTCGTGAAGGGTATGGCCCACCAGGGACTCGAGATGGCCAGTAGCGGGATATTCGTGAGGAGCTGCGACGACACACCTGAGAACAGGAACATCTCGTTCAAGGAGATCTACCCCGCACTGAGCATGACGCCTGTGGAGGGGATACGCGTGGAGGAGCTGGCGACGACCGCCCCTGCCAAGAAGAAGCGCACGTCCTCTGTGAAGACCGCTCTGAAGAACCGCAGCGCCAGAGAGAACGGCAGACCGGCACGCACGGTCAGATACATCACTGGAGTGGTCATGCTCGTGTTCGTGGCGGCCATCCTCCTGGTCTCGGTCGGAGGGGACGACAACAGCGCGGACGGAGACTCGTTCACCATCTACGGCGACTCGGCGTTCTCCGACTTCGCCCTCATCGATGACAACGGAACTGAACTGCAGATCCCCCTGTCCGTCGATGCCGACACCCAGGTGTCGTTCGTCCTGAACACCAATGAACCCATCGGCATAGGTACCGTCGAGAACGGTATCGCCACGGCGATCCAACCCGATCAGAACGGGAGATACACCATCACCGTGAGCTCGGATATCGAGCTCCAAACCCTTTACCCCGTCTCACTCCCTGAGACAGGCAACTTCACCGCATACATCTACAGCTTCGACAACAAGGTCAGCGAGAGATATGCGTACAACTTCGCAGGATACATCGACGCGGTCACCTATGCGGAGATCTCCGGCGGACTCTGGACCAACTCATACGGAGCGGTCAAGATCCAGGCCGATGACGGATACTACATGTCCGACACCGAGGACAAGACCGATTCCGCGTTCATCCAGAAGATCGTCTCCCTCGACCCCGTGATCCCCCAGGTCCATGTCAGGGAGATCAGATCCAACTACATCACCATCGACTTCTCCGGAGACTACATCATCGACGGGAAGTACGTGAGCGGAGAGCTGAAGGTCGGCATGTGGAAGCAGATCACAGGGATGTTCGTCTCCACCGACGGACCCGTGACCGTTACGAGCACCGATGCCTCTGGCGACGTCCGCACCATCACCCTCACAGAGGGGAAGTTCCGCTTCTACACCGGAAATGAGGACCTGAAGATCACTTTCGTTCAGAAGGAACTCATCTGAGTCGGAGGATCAGATGTTCTGTCCGTACTGCGGTAGGGAGTTCGGGAGCACCAACTCCCGCTTCTGCCCGTTCTGCGGACAGGACCTGGCCCCGACGGTCACTCTCACGGAAAGATTGTCCTGGATCCAGATGTTCAGGGTGCTCTCCCCTTCTGAAGGAGGGACCAAATACAGGGCAATGATCATCGGAGGCTTCGCGATCATCGCCGTGATGGCCCTCGCGATCATCTTCCTTTTCGCAACATCACATGATTCACCCAACCCTGTGGAACCAGAACTGCCCACAGGGGACCTGACCATAACGATCGGCGACAACAGCCAGATCATCCTTGGAGGGGACTTCTCGACCAAGACCATGTCCGCCTACCTGGATTCCTCGGGTAACATCGTCATCTATCTGGACAGTGCCATTTCCAAAGACTACGATAGATTCATGTGGGTTCTGAGGGATGACCAGAAGAACACATACAGCAACATCACCAAGGATTCCGCGGAGATCAGTTGGCTCGAACCCAGGGTCGGCCAGTTCACCGTCATCGTCTACTGCTATGAGGGTGACGAGGAGGCACCCACGGAATCGTTCTCAGGGACCATGGTGTACCGCGGCGACAAGAAGATCTCATACCAATGGAAGTATGATGACAGGACCTTCGCAATCAACAGCACCGTGACCATGCAGGATATAGTGAGATATTCCGACCCCACCATTGTGTCCGCGGATGTCAGGTCCGGAAAGAACCCTGACGGATTCCTGAACTTCATCGTCACCGACGGGACCGTGGCGGACATCCAGGGCAAACTCGCATCCACATATGAGAGATACTACGGCAAGGTCGATGTGGGCTCATACGGGTATGCGGATTTCGTCCTTTCCTTCGTACAGAGTATATCCTTCGCATACGATTCGATGAACTACCATCAGAACGACTACTGGGCATTCCCCGCCGAGATGCTGTTCAACGAATGCGGTGATGAGGAGGACCATGCGATCCTCTACACATCCATCATGAGGGCCGCAGGGTATGACTGCGGACTGATGGTCCTTCCCGGAACGACGATCTCCGCCGTATCCGTGGATTCCATACCTGACATCACCGTACCGGACGGGTGTGTGAAAGGATACAAGGCATACAACGGGAGGATCTACGTGGTGGCGGACACCTGCTCACAGAATGGTTCACCTCTGTCGGCTGTCAGGGATTGCTACTCCATAGATTCCCAAGGCAATTTCCTCTATTACGGGACCCTGTACAAGGGTGACTACGGACTATATCTGTGAAACGCAGACATTTTTATATATAATCCGTCTGTCCAATCATATGGCACTGAGATTCAGTTCGGCACCCACGGAAGAGTACAAACTCGTCGTACTCGTCAGGAACGATTTGAAGATGGGGAAGGGCAAGATAGCCGCACAGGTCGGTCATGCCGCCGTCGAATGTGCGCTCTATGCCGAGAAGAAGGACAAGAGGTCCTTCGACACCTGGTACAACGGAGGACAGGCCAAGGTCGTCCTGAAAGTGGATTCCCTCGAGGAACTCACAAGATATATGCAGGAGGCCCGCAGCTACGGACTCCACACCAGCATGATCACAGATGCCGGAAGGACTCAGATCGAACCGGGTTCCGTCACATGCGTCGGAATCGGCCCCGCAGGGAAAAGCGACATCGACAAGGTCACAGGCGACCTGAAGATGCTCTGATCATTCCACCGGAGTCAGAGCCCCGGTCACAGAATCGATGATGAAACCCCAGATGTTGACGTCATGGGGTATGAGCGGATGTTCCTTCAGAATGCTCACCGATTTACGGACGGCCATCTCGACAGTATCGAAACCACACAACCAACTATCGAAATCGATGTCGAAATAACGGCACATATCTATGGCCTCCTGAGGAATCCCGCGCCCCTTCATCAGTTCGATCATATCGGGACCGCTGATGTGCTGAGCACCACAGTCGGAATGTCCGATGACCATGACATCCTCGACCCCGAGTTCGTAGATACCCACCAAGATACTGCGAACGGCCGAACAGAACGGGGATACGATCACACCGCCTGCATTCTTGATCATCTTGACATCACCGTTCCTCACGCCCAATGCGGCCGGGAGGAGCTCCACGAGACGGGTGTCCATACAGGTCACGATGGCGATCTTCCGGTCGGGATACTTGCTGGTGATGTACCTCTCGTAACCCCTCTCCTCCACGAAACGTCTGTTGTACTCCAGAATGTCATCGATCACAGCATCTCCCTCCTGATCCCCGAATCGAGGTCGGCGGAACTCAGATTGTACATGGCATCCATCAATGCCGGTTTGAATGTCCCCGGACCGTTGGAGGCCTTTGCGGCATATTCGGCCGAGATGTTGAACGCGGATATCGCGGTGGACACCGAATCCACGGAGGGTTGATCGGCACCCACATAGCAACCGACGACGGACGACACCATGCAGCCCGTACCGGTCACGGCCCCCAACAGATCATGCCCATTGGACAGCCTGACGACGGAATCCCCGTCGGAGACGTAGTCGCACACACCTGTTGCGGCCGCTATGCAACCGTACCTGTCGGCTATGCAACTGACTATCTCCGCCATATCACCGGAGGCACCTTGGGAATCCACACCCTTCACGTCCCCACCTATACCGGACAGGACACCCATCTCCCCCTGGTTGCCCTTTATCACATCGGGTCTCACCCTGCGGATGATCTCCAGGACGGTGGATGTGCGGAACGGAGTGGCACCCATCCCGACGGGATCGAAGACTATGGGCACACCGTGCTCCCTGGCGACCTTTCCCGCAGTGAGCATGGAGCGGTTGACACGTGTGTTCAGGGTCCCTATGTTCAGAACCAACGCATCCGCCACCGAGACCATGTCCACGACATCCTCCAATGCATCGGTCATCACAGGGGACCCTCCCGAACAGATGCATATGTTGGCACAGTCGTTCACCGTCACATAGTTGGTGATGTGGTGGACCAGTGGCCCCTTCGAACGTACGGCCGTCATGAGAACCGATGGCTTGGATTCCATAGATGCCGGATGTGGGAACGCGTATTTCAACGTGGACGATACTCGCCAGGTGATACTCCGGGCAATATCGCCTACAACAGCCGTTTTTGGGCATATGACGGTAATAATTGACACTTTATCGACATTCATCCGCCTCCGGCTGATTTTTCCGTATAAATACCCTTTAATATATTGGGTCAATCAACGCAACCATGGGTACGAACCAGTACTTCATTAGTCGTCAGGGTGACTACGAGTCCTCTGCTAGAAGCTATCCTCGCAAATTCCCTCTTGCGATCGCGAAGGCTAAGGGTGCGGTTGTTGAAGATGTCGAAGGAAACCGTTACATAGATTTCCTCAACGGTGCGGGTACGCTCGCCCTCGGTCACAACGATGATGAGATAAACCAAACGATGGTGGACCTCATCCAGTCCGGGGCGTCACTGCACACGTTGGACCTGGTCACACCGGTCAAGGACAGATTCGTCGAGGCCCTACTTTCGATCATCCCCGGAGAGCTCGCCTCCAAGGCGAAGATACAGTTCTGCTCCCCGTCGGGAACGGATGCCACAGAGGCTGCGATCAAACTCTGCAAGACCGCCACCGGAAGGAGCACGGTCATCGCATTCTCCGGAGGCTATCACGGCATGGGGCACGGCTCCATGGCCCTCACAGGCAACTGCAACGCCAAGAACAATGTGGCCAACATCATGCCCGGCGTCCAGTTCATGCCTTATCCTTATTCATACCGCTGTCCAATGGGACTCGGAGGCGAAGCGGGCACCAAGGCCTGCATCGCATACTTCGAACGCCTCCTGAAGGACCCCGAGAGCGGTGTCACCAAACCTGCGGCGGTCATCCTCGAACCCATCCAGGGCGAGGGCGGTGTGATCCCCGCACCCGTCGAGTTCCTCCAGGCGGTCCGCAGGATCACCAAGGAGCTGGGGATCCCCCTGATCTTCGATGAGATCCAGTGCGGGATGGGACGTTCCGGAAAGGTGTTCGCATTCGAATATGCGGACATCATCCCCGATGTGATCCTCATCTCCAAGGCGGTGGGCGGAGGTCAGCCCCTGTCCGTCGTCGTCTACGACAAGGCATTGGACACCTGGGGTCCCGGCGCACATGCGGGCACGTTCCGCGGTAACCAGCTTGCGATGGCCGCTGGTACCGTCGTGATCAACAGGATCAAGGACCCTGCGTTCCTTGAAGACGTGGTCCGCAAAGGCGAGAAGATGAGGTCCCGCTTCCTGAAACTGAAGGACGAGGTCTCGATCATCGGGGATGTCCGCGGAAAGGGACTCATGCTCGGAGTGGAGTTCGTCGATCCCAACGGCCCCAAGGACCTTATGGGCAACCCCGGGACCGGGGGCGACATCGCACTGAGGGTCCAACGCCTGTGCTTTGAGAACAAGCTCATCATGGAGAAAGGCGGACGCAACGGATGTGTCATGAGATGCCTCTGTCCCCTCACCATCACCGACGAACAGATCAACGAGGCCATGGACATCTTCGAGAGGGTCGTGAAGGAGGTCGATACGGATGTCCGCCAATGACCCCCTGTTGCTCTCCGAATCATCCGATGTCAGGGAGAGGTTCTCCCAGATGATCGACGAGACCCTGGAGGCCATCTACGGTTCGTTCTCCGACGACAGTGCGTTCTCCGGGATCGACCCGTACGAACTCAGAAAAAAGGTCGGCGACCTCGGATTCCTGCCGGAGAAGGGCAGGGGCTTCGAAGCCGTCCTCGAAGATGTCAAACGCGACATCCTCCCCCATCTTCTTCGCACATGGTCCACCAAATACATGCCCCATCTCCATTCACCCGTCCTCACCGAGACAATCTGCTCCGAGCTCATCATATCATGCTTCAATGACAGCATGGACAGCTGGGACCAGGGTCCTGCGGCCACCGAGCTCGAGGAGAGCATGGTCCATGGACTGGCGGAACTCTACGGATTCCCTGTGGAGACCTCCGACGGATGCTTCACATCCGGCGGATCCCAGTCCAACATCTCGGCGATAATCGCAGCCCGCGATTGGTACTGCATGGAGAAACTTGGATGGGACGTGAAGATGAACGGCCTTCCACCCGAGTACTCCAAACTCCGCATCTACACATCGGAGATCTCGCACTTCTCCATGGACAAGGCCAGCCACATCCTCGGAATGGGATACCAGGCGGTCAGGAAGATCCCCGTGGACGACAGATGCAGGGTGGACGTGGAGGCCTTCGGAAGGATGCTCGAGGAGGATGTGGCAGCGGGACTCATCCCGTTCTGTGCGGTCGCCACCTTCGGGACCACGGATTTCGGTTCCGTCGATGATGCCATCGGCATGAGGGAACTCTGCGACAGATACGGCATGCACCTCCATGCGGATGCGGCCTATGGATCAGGACTGGTGATGAGTCAGCAGTACAAGGACAGAATCTCCGCCATATCCGTCTGCGATTCACTCACCGTGGACTTCCACAAGATGTTCCTCCTACCGATATCCTGTTCGGCCATCATCGTCAGGGACAGGAGACTCCTGGAATGCTTCGAACTCCATGCGGACTATCTGAACCGTGAGGAGGACGAGGAGGACGGTTACATCAACCTCGTCGGCAAGTCCATGCAGACCACCCGTCGCTTCGATGCCCTGAAGGTGTACATGGCCTTCCAGACCAGGGGCAGCGAGGGATTCGGAAGGATCATCGACACCGCCGTCGGCAATGCATCATACTTCTACGGAAGGATTTCCGGAGACCCTGCGTTCATCGCCCCCGTGGAACCCGAGATGTCCTCGGTGGTCTTCGCCCTCGAGGGAGGGGACGACCTGAACAAGAAGGTCAGGCGTCAGCTCCTGAACGAGGGTACGGTGATAGGACAGACCGTCAAGGACGGCCGCGTCATGCTCAAGTTCACCCTGTTGAACCCCAACCTCGGCCACGGACAGATCGACGACCTGGTCGAGAGGATCAAGAGGATGGGCGCAGACCTGTCCTGATCCAGTTTCTCAACCCGCTTACGTCATCTTGGGATGACGGTCATCCCCCTCCACGGACTGTGTCACATACAGGACATCCGTGGAGGTGTGGTCAGATGATGTCCTCCATGGTCCGAGCCCCGTGCCGGTGGTCTCCGCGAAGACGTAGATCGTACCGTCGATGGAGGTGAACGTGTCGAAGGATGCCTCCAAGGGTTCCAACACCACACCTGCCATCGCATGGTCGGAGAACATCGCCACTGCGGTCCTGTGACCGAAGGCGGACATGAGCGCTGCGTAAAGGAACGAGGAATCCTCGCAGTCCCCTCCGCCGTCCCAGAGCGTCTCCGCAGGATATTTGAAGAACTCATCGTGACCGCGTGTGTCCATATCACTTTTGTACGGGATGGTCTGGACGAAGAACAGGATGAACTCGGCCCGGGCACGGTCGTCCATACCCTCGACCATAGGTCTGAGGAGTTCGACGAGTTCGGGGATGTAGGCGTTGTCGGCAGACATGAACTTCGCATCATGCTCCGGACCCAGGGCCACACGGTGGTCCGACATGGGGTCCTCAAAGTGATCGGAGAACACCCGGCTGAGCTGGAGATCGAGGGATACGGTATACGATCCACCGCCATATGCCCACGAATGAACGAAGGTACGGACATCCTCTATGAAGACCGGATGGAAAAGGGTGATGCCATCGACGATCGTCGACAATCTGTAGTAACCAGGCTCCAGATCGAAGGGGCCCGTCCCTTCGGCGACCACATCACCAGATGGATCTGTGACGATGATGTCCCCGGACAATCCGAGGTCCGAAGGATCGAGCCACGTGCCGTCCGACACCGTGTACGGTTGGGAACAACGTGCCTCGAACCCCATGCCGGGATCGACCTCGTCCATCACCAGGGTCCTGTCCGTCGTGATGAGCTTCCCATCAACATACCAACCGCCGAAATCATCACCGTATGCGGTCAGCCTCCCCTCGGAACCTATGGTGAACATATTCACCGGATCCACGGTCAGACCGTTCTGAACGGAGACCGATGGCATGAACCTCAGGTCCGGAACGATGTGTCCCTGCCCTGTGAGTGTGAACAGCTGATAATTGGACCCCAGTCCATACTCGATCTTCATCACGGTGGTGTTCCTGTATATCCATTGGACCTCGCCCTTCCCATCGGACCACATCTCGCAGAGGTTTCCGTCAACCTCCCCGTTACCGATGTAACGGAACGTGTCCAATGACGACGTCCTTCCGGTCCAATAGCCGTCGGTATGCTCGGTGATGCCTGAGGGTGATTCCTGAACCGTCTCCCTCTGGACATACCACCCCGAGTCCGAGAGCACCATGAATGTCCAACCCATGGAACCGGTGATGACCGTCCTGTCCCCTTCGGGACCGTACTCGATGAGCATGTCCATGGAGAACCAGTACCCGGATCTGGAGAAATCCGACCATGCCGCATACACGGTGATATCACCGGATGTAGATGTCGTGACGGCACCGAACGGCACCGTGCATTCCGGATCGGAATACCATCCCTCGAACCACATCCCGCCATTGTACGGGACGGGGAGGTCCAGATACGTTCCGGGAAGGTATGTGGAAGGTGAACCATCGGGCATCGAACCCTCGGTGACGTATGTGATGGAACAGACACCGTCCACATCCACCACCGCGACACGGTCATCCGCAGGGGTGTCCATCCCATGATCACCGATCATGACGATGCAGAAAACGACCAGGAGGGCGATACACGAGAGCAGTGACAGTGAGACCTTCCGTTCCATGCACGGATGCACGACGGACGTCGATATAATGACAGCGAACACCGTGCAACATCACCGTCATCCCCTCCGACAGTTTTTTCAGAATCATCGGCGTTGACTCCAATCATGGCGATGATCGACATAGAGTACAGGCATTCCGATGCGGAACTTCAGGACCCCACCATCCGCAGGAGGACCACAGGGGCGATGGCCGCATACATCAGGGATCTCAT
>CAZCMJ010000040.1:0-14547 GCA_964499845.1 uncultured Methanomassiliicoccales archaeon | reverse complement strand
CTACGGGAACTTGCCCCTGATAGTCTCACTGGAATAGAGCGACACCCCGGGCATCGAACGCTTCGTCATCGCCATCGACACCTCCGGCTCCACGATGAGGGGGTCCGTCATCAGGTTCGTGGAAGAGGCCTTCGAGGTCCTGAGGATATCATCACCGACCGCCGGTTCGGAACTGCACATAATCCAATGCGACGACATGGTCCGTAGGGACGATATCGTGAGGAACGAACAGGACATGCGCATCCTGATGGAGAACTTCGCGTTGGAAGGCGGTAACGGGACCGATTTCAGACCGGTCTTCGATCACGTGGACAGGTTGATCGAAGAGGGTTCCCTCAAAAACCTGAGGGGCCTGATGTTCTTCACCGACGGCTACGGGACGTATCCCACCAGGAGGCCGGACTACGACACCGCATTCGTGTTCTGCGAGGATGTGCCCAAGGACCACCCCGTGCCCCCATGGGCCATGAGGATCTCCATCAGACCATCCGATGTCGTCTGACCCCCCGGAACCTGTGACACACTTTATACCGTCCAGACCAATCCTCATGCTCAGAGGATTCCCAATGAACATCCAACAGGCGAAGGACTCCATCAGGGACGCGGTCACCACCTATCTTTCCAAGGATCCCGCGGGGAACTACATCATACCCCGTAGCAGACAGAGGCCCATCATGGTGATGGGCGCACCAGGGCTGGGGAAGACTGCCATCATGTCGCAGATCGCCTCGGAGATGGGGATCGGTTATGTGGCCTACACCATAACCCACCACACCCGCCAATCCGCCATCGGACTCCCGGTAATCGAGAGGCACGTCTACGACGGGGAGGAGTGCAGCATCACCCGCTACACCATGAGCGAGATCATCGCCTCGGTCCACGACGCCATGGAGAGAAGAGGCCACACCGAGGGGGTACTGTTCATCGACGAGATCAACTGCGTCTCCGAGACACTGGCCCCGGCCATGTTGGACCTCCTCCAGAACAAGAAGTTCGGACCCCACAGGATTCCTGACGGGTGGGTGTTGGTGGCCGCATGGAACCCGCCGGAGTTCAACGCCTCCGCCAGGACGTTCGACATCGCCACCCAGGACAGGATCAGGGTGGTGGAGGTGGAACCGGACACCGATGTTTGGCTCAGATACGCCATGAGCTCCGGGGTCCACGATGCCATCACATTCTACCTGCAGGTGAAACCCGACAACCTCCTCAGGATCGAGAGGACCGTGGACGGAACGGCATTCGTCACACCCCGCGGATGGGAGGACCTGTCCACGGTGATGAGGGAGTACGACCGCATGGGCATGACGGTCGGGATCGACCTGATATCACAGTACATAAGGGACCCGGAGGTCGCCGCGGAGTTCAACAGGTACCTGGACTTCCACAGGAGGTACAGGGAGGACTACGACGTGGATTCCATACTAGCCGGGGTCGATGCCGAGCCTCCGTCGGGGAATGCGGAGGAGAAGATGGCAGTGACATCCGTCATCATCGGAAGACTGAACTCCGAGGCCGAGACGGGGATGGATCTGGGATTCGCGCTGTCCGTACTGGATGATATGACGGACAGGGAGACGGTGATGTCCCGCATGAGGGAGATGATGGACGACAATGCCGACCCGGACACCAGGCGCGGATGCTCCATGGTGCTGTCCCTGTTGAAGGACCTGGAAGGACGGGACAGGGATGCCGTCATCAGGGAGGTGGAGGAACGGTACACATCCACGAAGAAGACCTTCGACACCCACCTCACCAATGCTATGGAGTACATGAGGAAGGGGTTCGGAAGCGGTCAGGAGACCGTTTCCCTACTCGTCGGATTGATCGGCTGCTACAACGTGGTCATGTTCTCCGAACCCGACGGTCCCCTCTACGGATACAACGACGAACTCCTGTCCTCGGGAAGGAACAGGAAGATCATGGATATGCTGGAGGGAGCCTGATGGCGAACAAGATCGAGTGGTCGGAGACATCGGACGGTGCCGTCATAACTAGGATGATCTCCACCGACAGGGAGATCACCGTACCGGACACCATCGATGGGAAGACCGTCACCGAACTGGCGGACAGGTTCCTCATGGGGTCCCCGAACTCGGACAACAGGAGCGTTACGATCCCTCCGTCCGTGAGGAGGTTCGGCAGGGATGCGTTCTCCGGGATCAGTGGGGTGAGCTCCATATCATTCGGCGGGGACATCACGGACCTGTTCTCCGCAGAGGTGATGGCGGACTGTGACTTCACACTCAATTATGTCTACGAGGGGACGGAGAGGTCCTTCGGATTCGTCTCCGGATTCCCGATATCGTTCCCCGGCTTCGATTCCGCCATACTGTCCGCATCCTTCAGGATGACACCGGAGGTGGCCATGAAGAGACTCTCGGACCCGGTGATGCTCACAGACGACCACAGGAACGGATATGCGACGTATCTACGTGGCAGGATAATCCCCATGGCCGAGAGGTCCGTTGCCGAGAACGACCCCGATTCGTTGAGGGGATTGTTCGCCACCGGGATCCTGGAGGACGGTGATATGAGGGAATTGCTGAAGAGATCCGTCAGGTCCGGGAGGACCGCCATGACATCCGTCATAATGAGCCTGATAAGGGGGTCCCCGGGACCCCGCTAAGGCTACGACTGGTTCCAGTGGAAACATTCACATCTTACACCATCCGAGGATTCCTCATATACCCTCGGGACGATGGATACACCATGGGAAGGCATCCTGAAACACGTCGATGTCCACTAGGCATTTCGTGTCCTCCGCCATTCATTTGGTTTCATTCACCACCACAGGCCTTCCTACCGGGGCCCGACCTTGAGAAGATGGGACAGAGGGTCCGGACCCCGGATCCCTGACCCCCTTGGACCACTCCTTGATGGAACCGATCTTCACCAACATGGCGGAGAGCATGTTCTCTCCACAGCAATGGGCGTGATCGAATCCGGGACACTTCCTCACCAACTTCACCAGCTTGACGACATCGATGGCGTACTGTTGATGATAGCACTAGGGTCCAAGGATGAGGTGACCCATTCGGAACCGATGGAGGCCTCGGACATCAGGAAAAACACCCTCACACCACATTGTTGCAGAAGAACGATCTGATAGAGAACGTAGGTTCGAGCAAGTTCCCCGTATGGAGATTGACCGAAAGGGGAAAGGATGTTCTCAACAGACTCGACTGAACGGTCGATGAGAAGGTGATGACCTCCAGGACATTGCGGTCCCGATGAGGTCTGTTGAATCGGTTTTACTGGGCGGGCTCCCACTTGCATCTGACGGGGGAGACGATGGCACCCTCGGCCTTGAGCTCCTTGAACGCCTTGTCGATCTCCTTCCTGTCGATACCGGTGGCCTTCTCGACCTCTCCGGCGGACATGGGCTTCCCTGCTTCCTTCATCGCTTTGATGACATCGTCTTTGACTGCCATATCATAACCTCTGACAGTGAATCCGCAACATGGGATATGAACCTTGGTAGGAAGATATATCCAACTTAAGAGATATCGTTGGAATGATATATCATGAAAATGATACACCATCTGTCATCATGTGCAATTTGATACTGTATCACGGATCCGAAGTTGAAATACTACAACCATCCCTGTCTCATGCTAAAAGAAATAATGACTACGGAAAGGGATTCTATTGCACAGAGGATATAGAACTGGCCAAAGAATGGGCATGCAAACATGAGAACAATGGTATTGTCAATAAGTACAGCCTTTCTACAGACGGATTGAGAATACTGGACCTTACTGATGGGACCCATACCACATTGGAGTGGATAACTCTGTTGATAAACAACAGGATATTCGATGTTGCTCCGGACTCGATGGCAGACGACTCCAAGGATTATCTTCTGAATCATCACCTAATCGACCTTTCGGATTATGATCTTGTCATAGGATATAGAGCAGATGACTCATACTTCTCCTTTGCACAATCATTCTTGAATAATGGAATATCTCTTGAATCTCTAACAGAATCGATGATGCTCGGCAACCTTGGAAAACAGATCGTATTGATATCGGAAAGAGCCTTTGACAAACTGGCCTTCATAGGTACAGAACCTGCAGACAAGGATATTTATGCAAAACAATTTGCTCTCCGTGATTCCGAAGCTCGGGACATGTTCAAAGCTATAAGAAAAAGAGTCAGGTCGGGATCATACATCATAGACATAATGAGGGGGTCGGAGAATGAAATCCTATGACCAATCATACCTCGCGGATGCCCGGAAGAAACTCGGTTGGATGTTCCACCACGGGATCATCGACATGGGGAATGATATCGACGGGTTCGCGACCCTGTTCTCACGTTCTGACATCGGAAGGCTGTTCGAGAGGGGGAACCCTTCGGTGGTGGCCGGGATGTCCGGGGTGGAGATGGCCGAGAACCTGATGAGGGAGTGCGGGAGGATCCCATGGGAACAACCGATGGAATACCCCGACCTATGGATAAGCGAGGTGTACTGGGCAGGATGGGCCCTAGCCTACCACCAATGGTGCACCGGACGCACATTCGGCAGGATATTCGCGAAGGTCCCCTTCAGCGAGATCGTCAGGATGTACCGCCCGTACCATGAGATGGACATCACCGCGTTCGTGTCCGAGATGGAGCGGAGGATAGAGGAACGTCCCTCCCAACCGAGACTGAAGGCCCTCAGGGAGAACAGGGGATGGTCACAATCCCAGCTTGCGGAGGCATCCGATGTCAACATCAGATCGATACAGCTCTATGAACAGGGGGTCAATGACATCGACAGAGCACAGGCGAGAACGGTCTACAGACTGGCATCCGCCCTGGCCTGTTCCGTGGAGGACCTCTTGGAGGATCCATCCGTGGACCGGTGATGTCCGACAACATTCATATCCTCCGTCGGAGGTCGCGTCCCCATGGATGTCAGGGGGTTCGTGAGGGGACATTCCGTTCCCGTCATATCTGCGGTCCTGGCCCTGGTGTCGTTCCTCATCACCGACGACCCCGTCGGATCGTTGGGCTCCATCGACGTCCGCACACTCTGCATCCTGTTCTGCTTCATGGCCACCGTTGCGATGATCACCGGATGCGGGGCATTCGACGTGTTGGCATCGTCTCTGATATCTAGGTCCAAGAGGGTCGGAGCACTATGCCTGACCCTGGTGCTGATACCGTATGTGTGCTCCATGTTCATCACCAACGATGTGGCGCTCATCACCTTCGTCCCGTTGGCGATAGGTGTGCTGGAGGGAATCGGCAGAAGGGACCTGATCGTCCCCGTGATCGTCCTCCAGACCGTGGCCGCCAACCTCGGCAGCATACTCACCCCCTTTGGCAATCCCCAGAACCTGTTCCTGTTCTCCGCATACGACCTCACCATGACGGACCTCATCGGGGTGCTCCTGCCCATAGCGGCTGTCGGGACCGTGGTCCTGCTGGCGATGACGGTGATGGTGTCCAAAGGAGGAGGGATATCAGCCCCTGCACCACATGGGCGGATCACCCACGGGAACACCCTCATACTCGGCTGTGTGCTGTTCGCACTGTGCATAGCCACCGTGTTGGGGATGGTTCCCTACTGGATCACCCTGGCGGCGGTCCTCGTATGCATCCTGTTCTCGATGCCGGGTGCACTCGGGAAGGTGGACTACGGCCTCCTGCTGACCTTCCTGTTCCTCTTCATATTCACCGGCAACCTGGCCTCGGAACCCATGGTGTCCGATCTCCTAGAGGGACTGATGAGATGGGACCCCGTGACCGCGTCCGCCCTGGCGAGTCAGTTCATAAGCAACGTCCCTGCGGCCGTCCTGTTGTCGGGGTTCACCGACGATTGGGCGGGATTGTTGGCAGGTGTGGACATCGGAGGGTTCGGAACACCCATAGCCTCCATGGCCAGTCTGATCTCCATCGGATTCTACATGAGGACGGAAGGTGCCGATATGGGACGCTTCATGGTGTGTTTCACCGGGATCAACGCCCTGATGCTGATCGTCCTGTTGGCCGTCCCGAAGATGATATGGTTATGATCGTGATGATAGGGAAGTGGCGGGGGTGTGCCCCGCGTGTTTCTCAGTATCCGTTGTAATGGACCTTGTTCCTGTCGAACCTGTCATCGTGGGGCACTGGCCTCTCCTTCGGATACCCGACGGCCACTATGGCGAAGGGCATCAGATTCTCGGTGAGGTCGAACAGATCGGTTATCGCGTTCATCCTCTCCCTGATGGGTGCGATACCGATCCACACCGAACCGAGTCCCACGGATGTGGCCCCCAACATAAGGTTCTCCACACAGGCACCCAGATCCTGCTCCCACATCTGGGGGACGGTCATGTTGTCCCTGTTGCCCATGACGACTATGGCCAGGGGCGCTCTGGCGACAGGACCCGCATAGGGGGAGGCTTTGGACAGTCTCCCGATCAGCTCCCTGTCATCCACCACTATGAACTCCCATGCCTGCTGGTTCCTGGCCGACGGTGCATGCATCGCCGCCCTGAGGATCAGATCGACCTTGTCCGGTTCGACCTTCGCATCCATGTAGTCCCTGACACTCACCCTGTTGAACAGTTCGTTCATCTTCGATCACCCCTCTCCACGAATGCCGACAACGGTACCACGTTGACCGGACCTCGCCTCCTCTTGCCCTTCGAGGGCTTCCCGGGCTTGTAGGCCTTCAGGTACTTCAGCACATCCTGGTCGGATTCGGAATCGCTCCATTCAGGGGTGTATCCTCCCTTCATGTACTCGTTGTACCACTCCTCGCACTGCCTCATGTAACCATCCATCTCCAGCCTGTCCTTCACGATGACGAAGGTGTTCTCGGGGGTGGCGGTCCACTGCTTGGGACGGTCGTAGTCCGCATCCTCCAGGAACCCGACCAGGAAGACGATTCTGTCCAGATTGGAGAGCTTGGCATACAATGACGCCTGGAGCATGTAGGACATGGGCACGTTGGTGAAACCTCCGTCCTCATCCAGCCACTTCTCCCTGTCATGGGAGGTCTTGATCTCCAGGATGGTGTCCCTCCTGCCGTCGATCTGGATGTAGCCGTCGACCATTCCACCGAAGACCTTCTCGTTGTGGAAGTGGTCATATCCGCACTGCTCCTTGGGTACGGGTTCCTCGATCCCCACCTTGGACCCCTCGGGAACCGAAAGTGCGTCCCTCATGAGGTTGGGCCTTGCCGCGAGGTAGTCCCTGAGGACTGGTTCCAATATATTCCCCGCATCGATGTACTTGTTGGCCTTGTCACCGGGGTACAGCCCGGCCAGCTCACAGGCCACCTTGAAAGGTGATGCGAACTCGCTCATGCCCAGAATGGGTCCCACCCTGGTACCGGTGATCTTCTTGAGCTTATAGGTGTCGAAGATTACGACCTTCTCGTCCTCGTCTATGTCGACGATGCCTGCCCTTCCATCGAATGCCATGGAAGGGTGATTGGCGGGACAGTGGTTATCCTTTGCGTCTCAGGATGGCGTTTGTCCACAGTATGTCCCTGCCGGGTTCACGGGAGTTCCATACGTCGACCACATCGAAACCGTTGGATGCGGCCAATCCGGGGATGTCACCCATGGACATGTCGGTGTAGTACCTTCCCTCCCTCTCACCCTCGAAATCACCGTCCTTGAAGGACATGTAGAACAACCCGTCCCTGTGAAGGGACCTGCGGATGAGGGAGAGGACAAACGGAAGTTCGTCCGAGGGTACATGGAGCAGTGTGGAGCAGGCCCACACACCGTCGAACTCGTCGATGTAATCGAGATCGGAGAACAGAAGTTGCCTGACCTCCAGGCCGGTGTTCTCCCTGGCGACCCTGCACATCCCCTCGGAACCGTCCACGGATGTGACCCTGTATCCCATACAGTGGAATGCGAGGGAATCCCTTCCGGATCCGCAACCCAGGTCCAGGACCGATGCCCCCTTGGGCAGAAGTGCCGTGAACCTGTCCATGAGGTCGGAGACATCAGCAGTGAAGGTCTTGGCGGAGTAACCCTCCGGATTCCCGTCGTAGAACGAGGTGGAATCAAGATGCATGGGACGGCGAACGATGACCTCCGAGATAACCGATTCCCCCGGATCAGGACCTGTCGAGTATCGACCCCACGGCCTTCCCGATCCAATCCCTCTCAGACAACGCATGCTGATGCATGTACGAACCGATGCAGTTGTCCCTGACCAATCCGTCCATCCTGTCCGTGATGCCCTGACCGCGCTCCACGTCGAACCCGAACCTGGAACCGTCCCCGGGGAACACATCGGAGTAGTGGTACTCATGGGCCCTGACGGTCCCGGAGAACACGGGGTTGTCGTCATTGGCATGGGCGACCACGTAGGTGGGGCCATGCCTGACACCTGTCATCCTGGACTCCGCATCGAAGATGCCTGACATCCTGTGAACCTTCCCATCCTTATCGGTGATCGAGGAGCACATGGTCATCAGTCCCCCGCATTCCCCTATCACCATCCTCCCGTCATCGGCGGCGGTCCTGAGACCTTCGAGGTAATCCGTGTTCGAGGACAGTCTCTCGGCATGGAGTTCGGGGTATCCCCCTCCGAGGTAGTACAGGTCGGCATCCGGCAGGGGGTCCCCGTCGGTGGGTCTGAATGTGGTGACATCGAATCCCGATGCCCTCAGGCACTCGATGTTCTCCCTGTAGTAGAAACAATATGAATCGTCCATGGGGACGGCCGCCCTGAGGCCGCAGTCCCTCTCCGTGTACGGTGAACGGTCGGGAAGGTCGGCATCGGATGATTCGGCGATGTCCATGACCCTGTCCAGGTCGATGGGTTCTGTGAGCTCCTGCAACGGTGTTATCTCCTTCTCAGCGAAGGACCGCAGGGTCTTCAGACCGAGGTACCTCTGTTCCAACGCCCTCTCGGGGTCCTTCCTGATCATCCCCACCAGTTCCACATCGGGACAATAGCGCTCCATGGCGGTCCTCAGTTTCCCCATATGCTGGGGCCCGGAAACGTTGTTCAGAATCACCCCCGCGATGTCCAGATCGGGATCGAAGGACCTGAATCCGTTCACCATGGCGGCGGCACTCCTGGTGAGGGAACGTGCATCCACTATCAGGATCACCGGGAATCCCAGCAGTTTCGCCAGATGGGCCGTGGACCCCGTGTCGTCATCCCCTCTGAAACCCTCGAAGAGGCCCCTGACACCCTCGATTACACACATATCCGCACCCTTGGATGCGTATCCCACCAGATTGCGGATGGTGTCATCATCCATCAGGAAGGAATCCAGGTTCCTGGAGGGCCTCCCCGTGGCGGCGGTGTGGTACATGGGATCGATGAAATCGGGCCCGGCCTTGAACGCCTGGACCTTCATCGTCTTGGACAGACGGGACATCAGACCCGTGGTCACAGACGTCTTGCCGACCCCGCTCCCGGTCCCGGAGAGGACGACCCCTTTCATGGGAGCAGCTCCCTAAGGGTGTCCGCAGTCTCCAATGGCACGATGCTGTGGGCACCCATCACCATGGAATGGGATGAGATCTCCCCCACTGCCCATTTATGACCCATGTGGAGGTAGTTGGCCAGCTGCCTGGGCTGGTCCGTTATCAGGATGTCCTCCACGCCCATGTCGGGGTACGCATGGCATATCCCCATCAGGACCAGAAGGTCCGGTTCGAAGGAACCCACGGCCTCCCTCATCCTGTCACCGAGTATGGAGTATTCGTCCAATCCCCCGGTGATAACATCGATGGCCACACCCTTGGAATCCAGATCGGCGTATATCTCCCTGCAATAGTTCCTGATCCTCGGCAATCCGAGGTCGGGGTCCATGTTGGCCACGAACAGCGTCTCCCCGCCCAGGACCTTCCTCGCACGGTCGACAGCCTCGAACATATCGGCGAAACGGTATGCGAGCTCCTTCTTGGCGTCCATGACCACGGCCACCTTCCCTCCTGCGGAGAGGACCTCGATGATACGCTTGCACACGTGGAGCTTGGTCGGACTCGTGGCCGGAGGGAGGTAGTCCCTCGACGCCATGCCGACGCTCTTCTCCAGACGGGTCGCCGCCTTCATCAGGGATATCTGCCTGTCGCATTCCTCCTTCGATATCAGGCCCGCATCCCTTCCGGCCTCCAACGCCTTGATGGCCCCACGGGTGTTGTCGCCCATGCATCCGTGGCAATCAACAGGGAACACATTCGCGTCCACCCCGGCCTTACGGATGGATTTGGCCATATCCTCACCGATGATCATACTGGCGCATGTCCCGATCACGGCCACGGTCTTCGGATGGAACCTCTCCTCGACCTGCTTCAGGGTGTTGATCAACGGCTCCGACGCACCGAATATGAGATCGTTGTCCCTCATACCCGATGTCACCACCCTGACATCCGCCTCCTCCAGCATCCTTGATGCCATGAACCCGCATCCCGCGGGACCGTGGACCACGACCACATCCACATCCATGTCACGGAGTGTGTACATGGCCGCGATGATCGGGTTCGGACGGGGGTGGATGATGTTCCTCACTGATAGGCCTCCTTGACGAACTCTATCAACAGCTTCACATCCGACGGGATGTCGGGACGGTTGCCGTCACCCTCGGTGATGACCATGGGCACACCGTATCCTGAGACCACCCTCCCGATCTCCTCCCTGTCCATCTTGTCGCAGACCTTCCTGCTTATGGGGTCCAGGAGGATCATGGCACCGTCCAGGGCATCCATCCTCCTCAGACAGGACAGGGTCCTCTCGATGGAGATATGCGATATCCCCGGATTACGCTCCCTTATCACCGTCACATCACCGTCACGGACGATCTCGCCCCTTCCGGGAACCCCTCTGAACGTCTCCAACGACCTGAGGACGGAATCACGGGAGATGCCCATGACATGACAGACCTCCAACGCCAGGTCCATGGCCTGGATGTACTGTATCGAGATGTATCCGGGATCGAGAGTGATCTCCGAGACACCGTCGTAATCGACCGACACCCTCAGACCCTCCCCGAGCCTGGGTTCGGAGAGGACCTCCACCCTCCCGCCGTACGGCGTCAGGTTCCTGGTGTACCTGGACCAGAAACCGGCTTCGTCCGAGTGCACTATGTTCGTCCCGGAACAGAGGATGTCCCTCTTGGCATCCGATGCCCTCAGACTGTTCTTGGCTATGCCGTAGTCCTCCACCAAATTGGTGATGCAGGCGATGTCGGCCACTCCGGAACCTCCCAGGGAAACCTCGCAGACCACGGCATCGTAATCCCCTGCGGCCATGGTCATGATGTACGGGGGTGCTATGCTCACATGCCTGTCTATCCTGTGACCATCATCCGTCCAGGGCCCCTCGCCCCTCGACGAATGCAGGAGGACCTTCCTCCCGGCATCGTGGAGCATCTTGGAGATCAGATAGCAGGAACTGGTCTTCCCCTTGACACCGGTGACCTCGATCCTGAACCTCCTGTCGTCGATGAAACGGCCCACCTCGTGGCTGAACGACCTTATCTCTCCGGGATCGGCACCCTCCAAAAACATCCTGGGGCAGTGCACGGGCATCACCGTCATGTCGAACGACTCCGGGGGCACCGCATCCAGGACCCTTGCCCCGGACATCCTCAGATCGTCCTTCATGGCGGGTGATGCGATATGGTACACATCACAGCAGGTGACCTCGTCACCCTCGGACAGGTACCTCTGGGCGAGGATGTTCCCTCCGTGGACCAGATCTACTATGAGGACGCGCATGGTATCACCACTCGTACTTCCTCAGCTTCTCCACGAGTACATCGCAGAGACGGTGGTCCCCTCCGATGGGCACCGCATATCTGACCTCCACATCCCTTCCGTTCCTGTGGACGACACCACCGTCGGAGAACTCCTCGATGCCGAGCTTCGCGGGAACGTCCCTCGTCAGATGGGCACCCAGGGAGATGAACAGGGGCAGTGCGATGATCTCCTCCGCACCCTCGTCCATCATCTGCAGGATGACATCCTCTATCTTCGGTTCGTTGAACTCGTTGTACCCCACGAAGACGTTCTCGTATCCCCTCTCCCTGAGACGGGATGCGTTCAGCATCATTATGTCGGAGTTGTAGGAGAGCCTGGAACCGTGCCCCATCACCAGAATGTATGTGTTCCTCCCAGGGGTCCTGAGCTCCTCCACCCTCTCGCAGAGGATATCGGTCATGTTCACGTCCTCTCCGAAGGGCTGCTCCAGATGGATGGTGACCTTCTTACCGTTGACCTCCACCTCGCCGCCGGTGGACTCCCTCTCCAGACCGAGGTGCTTCACGGGGATGTCCCTGGTCACATGCAGTCCGGATGCGACGAAGAAGGGGAGGACCACGATGTCGTCGAAACCATCCTCCACCATCTCCTCCAGGGCATCCTTGATCAACGGTATGGATGTCTCGTTGAAACCGATGTACACATCGGGGAACCCTTTGGACCTCAGAAGGTCCGCCTGCATCTCCATGACGCCTTTGTTGAACGAGAACCTCGAACCGTGACCAGCTATCAGAACGCCTCTTTTCACCATGATGAATCAATCCTCCAACCTCATACCGCCGGAGATGTCCTCCGAACCGGCGTAGAATCTGTCTGCAAGCTCCCTGTAGGATGCGGCCATGTCGGAATCCGGTTCACCGGACACCACCGTGACGCCCTTCGCCTCGCATCTCTGGACCGCGGGGTCCCTGCGGACCCTGTGGATGACGCATGTGCCCATCTCCGAGGCCGCTCTGTCGACCAGAGCATCCTCATCCTCAACTCCGCGGGAGTTCTGAACCACACCGCCGAGACGGGCATATCCGTCGTTGCTGAGGTCGTTGACCGCATAGGCGATGTTGCTGGCGGCGTACAGGGCCATCATCTCCCCGGATGTGACTATGAAAACATCCCTGGCGTATCCGTTCCTGATGGGCATGGCAAAACCTCCGCAGACAACATCCCCCAGGACATCGTAGATGATGACATCCGGACCGTAACGGCCTATGGCGTCCATCTCCTCCAGTTTCTCGAATGCCGCTATGATCCCGCGTCCAGCACAGCCCACACCGGGCTTCGGTCCGCCGCACTCCACACACAGGACCCCACCCTCACCGACATGGACCATGTCCTCCAGCTCGGGGTCGGGGTTGTCGCGCATGGTCTCCAGGACCGTGGGTATCCTCCCGCCGGTCAGGAGCTTCGTGGAATCGGCCTTGGGGTCGCATCCGATCTGCATGACCTTCAGACCGCGTTGCGCCAAGGCCGCCGAAACATTTGCCGATGTGGTCGACTTTCCGATACCGCCCTTGCCGTAAACAGCGATCCTTCTCATGCAACTTCCATCATCGGCTCGTTATTAATACTTTCAGATTCAATCGTAACACTCATTGGATGTATCCTCCATGTGAAAACCGTACATATGGCCCGGAGGGAACGGAAAAGAGGGTCGATACCCGCGGCAACATACCCCCTGACAGAGCGGAACATGGATGGGGAGGCGGACACCCCTGCCAACCACATTTATATCAATTAGCGATTCAGACCTGTATTCCATTTGGAAACCGGATAGGTACGGAGCGGGAAACTGTGGCCAAGACGTATGAGGAGATCAACAACAGGATAAGGGCCGGAGAGGCGGTCGTCATGACAGCGGAGGAGGTCGTGGACCTCGTCAGGAAGAAAGGTGCCGAGAAGGCCGCCGAAGAGGTGGATGTCGTCACCACCGGAACCTTCGGGGCCATGTGCTCATCGGGTGCGTTCCTGAACCTCGGACATGCGGATCCCCCCATCAGGATGACCAACATCAGACTCAACGGCGTCGAGGCCTACGGCGGACTGGCCGCTGTGGACACCTACATCGGTGCCACCTCCCTCATAGACCCTCCCGGGACGGGATACGGTGGTGCACACGTCATCGAGGACCTTATCGCGGGAAAGAGCGTCCACCTTGTGGCCACAGGCCCCGGTACCGACTGCTACGTCAGAAAGAGTATCGAGACCGACATCTCCCTGGACGACATCAACGAGGCCTATCTGTACAACCCCCGCAACTGCTACCAGAACTACGGCATCGCCACCAACACATCCGGAAGGACCATCTACACCTACATGGGAAAACTCCTGCCCAGGATGAAGAACGCCACATACAGCTCCGCGGGAACACTCTCACCTCTCCTCAACGACCCGCACCTGGACACCATCGGCATGGGCACCAGGATATTCCTCGCAGGAGGGGAGGGATACGTAACCTGGCAGGGGACGCAGTTCAAGACCACCGTCGAGGAGGTCAACGGAGTGCCCGTCGGCGGATCCAGGACACTCGCCGTCACAGGTGACATGAAGCAGATGGATCCGAACTTCGTCAGGGGATTGGACATCACCGGCTACGGGATCTCCCTGGCCATCGGAATCGGTATACCCATACCCATCCTCAATGCGAACATCATGAGGAACTGCGCCATATCCGACGAGGACATCTATGCGGAGATGGTCGACTACAGCCTCCCCACGGGAAGGACCTGCATGCAGAGGTACACCTATGAACAGCTCCGTTCAGGTAAGATCGAGTACCAGGGCAAGACCATCAGGACATCCTCCATGTCATCCATGTACGGTGCGAGGA
>CAZCMJ010000039.1:0-14812 GCA_964499845.1 uncultured Methanomassiliicoccales archaeon | reverse complement strand
ACTAGGTAGATCAACTTGTCATTCAGTGGATGTGGGCAGGGGCCGGATGTACGTCCTGCTGAGGATTCGGTGCATGGAATTAGGGTGTTCTGCCTGTCCTTGGGAATCACATCTGCAGAGATGAAACGACCATCCTTGTCAATGGTCACAGTTATCTGAGCGTTGCTGAGTGTATGACAGATGGGAATAAGCGGAACTCTGTCTTTTCTTGTGGAGGGGTCTTTGATACATACATCGTACGTCTCTACCAGTGCGTCCATCCAGTTGTTCATCATTCCGAATCATCCCCCGAGACATCAATCCTGCGTGGCTTGTAATCTCTGATGTGCTTATGGACGGTACACTCCTCTGGGCGGATGAAATCGATCACACCGAATTTCATCTCAGGACTCCAGAAGCGGGCATTGAGTTCGTTCGAGCCAGTCTCGTCGGCATAATCGAATCCGTGGAACATCAGAGCAAAAGGATATCCCGGGGTTCCGTCATAGATGCCCTCTCCCTCCCCAAACCTACACGGCTCCACATAACCCTGACATTCCCTGGTTCCGAGGAAGATGTCCCTTCTGCCACCCTTCTCCAATGCCCTCTTGGCTTGGAAGTAGTGTTTGTTCTCATTGCGGTCCTTCTCGAGATCGGGTCTGTTCTCATTCCACTCAAAATGGGCCTTGACCTGGTATTCCACATCTCTCAGGTATGTGTATAGTGATAGGTCGTGGACCGAGTCGTTGTTGTATTTTATCAATTTAACGTTGACGGACTCGTTCCTGATGGGGCGCATGATCCTCACCTTGTCCACATGCCATACTATGGTGGGTTTCCAATAGATGCTCTCGGTGATGCCTTTGAGAGCCTGGTATGTTGGTACAGGATAGCTGTATTTCTCCCCGCCAACCTTTGTTATGGGGTCTGTGAACAGCGCACGCATTCCCCATAGTCTATACTCTATAGCGTTCTCCATATCGTTCCTCCTCAGAATATCAGCGGTTCTTGATTCGGAATCTCCCTGATTCCTGTCTCCTCGTCATAGAATCCTTCCACCAGGCAATAAATGGAGTCGCCGAAACCGGACAACGCCTTAACTGCACCTGCTTTCAGGAGACGATTTAATGCGAATGTATTCACCGTATATCTTTGGAGAGTGCGTATCGCGTTTCTGCGATCCATGTATGAGGGCGCTCCACATAGCACGGCGATCATCTCTCTTGCGATGTCATCGTATGGCACGACTATACCATCTGTCTTATCGATGACTTTGAATTCATGGTTGGCATCTGAATAAGCCTGGGGCGAGATGCCCTTACGAAGGGCTTCGTTCTTTTTGTCGTACATGCTCCATCCATAGGTATTCTTCGAGAGGAGGTCCATCAGTTCATAATTGCCCTTGTCGGACCGATATCCCATGTCGCTCTCCCGCTTGTAAAAATACATGTGGAAGAATTCGTCCATTGCATCCGGTGAGACGACATCTTCATACCCGTGCCTCATGACTAGGTCCGCACATCTGCGTCCGACATCAATGTCCATCAATTGGCCGAGGTTTTCTTTGGTTTTCACGACGAGAACTTTGCCTATGGCCCTCTTCGCATTGCGGTTGCAACGACCTGCGGCCTGGGCGATTGAGTCAAGTCCTGCCAAGCTCCGGATTACGGTATCAAAGTCCACATCGACGCCCGCCTCTATGAGTTGGGTGCTGATGCACAACACCTTCCTCACACCAATGGAGGATATCGTCTCTTTCAGAACCTTCTGCCTGTGGACAGGACACATATTTGTGCTGAGGTAAGTCACCAGTGCATCATCGTCTGCTTGTGTTTTTGCGAGACGGTATGTGCTTTCGGCCATCTTTTTCGTATTAACGACCACAAGAACGCTGGAGGCACTCAACAGCGAGGATATGGCTAAATCCGCAATCTTTTCAGCACCCCAGTCGGGACCGTTCGGATTAACATACTCCACTTTAGTACGTTTTAGATCTCTGAAAAGTCCGTCAACATCTTTGATGATTTCCGGACCGATGGCCAGAGGATGCTTTTTGAGACATCCCAGTAATGGTTGGGTTGCCGTGCAGAGCACGGCGGTTGATCCACATTCGTGACAGAGGAAGTTGATTGCCTCATTGAACATGTATGTGGTCTTGATAGGAAGACTCTGTACCTCATCGAATATGATGACGGCATTAGCGAGGTTGTGCATTCTGCGAACCTTCTTTGTTCCGGATCCGAACAGAGCCTCCAGAAACTGAACCATTGATGTGAATATAATCGGACCATCCCACGAGTCCATGGGAGAGGTCCATGAAGCGATGGTTTCTGAATCGTCATCGCCACCGTGCCGAAGTGCGTGACGTTCTTCTACGTCGGCATTTGAGTGACATTCGATTACATAGTCATCTTCTGGATCTGTATTTAGGATGGTTTTTATTACATGGGCATTCTGCTCGATAATTGTCAGATAGGGCACGACATAGATGATACGATCCATATCGTTCCTGATGAGATGGTTCAGCGCAAATCTGAAGCTTGAAAGAGTCTTTCCACCACCAGTTGGGACAGACAAGGTAAAAATACCAGGCTTATTCAAAGAGGCTTTGAAACATTCCTCGGAGACTTTGGATCTCGTCGCCGAAATCCTGCTATCGTCACAGAATGAGTTTAGCGTCTCATCGAATTTCTTCTTGATTATATCCCAATCGATAGATGAAGGATTGTACGCCATGTTTTCTTGAAAGGAGATGGTGTCTATGCGGTCTGCATCTATCAGACAACTGAGCAGGAATCTGTTGAGGAGACCGAGGTGGAAGAGTCTAGCATCACTGCCTCTGGAATCGTGTAGTATCTTCTCGATGTGTGCTTTGATGGAGTTCACTGCAGGAACCAATATTTTTTCTGCATCGGACAGTATGCTCGGTTCCACTTTGTTCAGAGCCTCTTCTAGCCTGCTGGTTGAACAATCCTTTGTTATGCGATCTGTAAACACATCGAATCCCTCAGAGGAGATGCAGTTGATCAGTCCTGAATGGTGTGATGCTATAGAGATTTGCATCATTTCAATGGCAAGAGATGATGCCGCCTCGTCCTTACCTGTCTTACGGAAGCTTTGCAGATATTGTGCACCTGCTGTCGAATGATCAATTGTTCCCCGGAGATGGGATGAATCTTCCATGAGGATGTAATCGTTGAATACGTTTGTTGCCTTACCGAGATCATGTAGGAGACCTATCACGGCACCTGCATCCCCCATTCCGATTTTCGATGCAAAGTGTCTACTGATGACGGCTGTGCCACGGAGATGATCCTCCAATGATTGTTTGACCCCGTCCGCCCTGATATGGGCAATATTGACCTCCGTCATGATGTTATTTCCACTCCTTTCTTGTTTCATCATCTGTTTGTCGAGTTCATATTGATGATTCCAGCAGAGTAGTTATGTTTTCTATCCTATTTAAAATTCTCAGATACTAATAATAAGGAACATTAATTATAACAAGGATTACATAGAAATCTGTGGGGTGACGAGGAACGGTCTCCCGTGTCCCCGTCAAGAGGAGGAAATAACCCAGCAACTTACATCCTCGGCGAACGACCGTTGCACACTCCGCACCTTATGGTGTCGATCACCTGCGAGAGTGCAGCCTCGGTCTTCATGGCGATGCCGACACAACCTTCCCCCGACATGTATAGGTCTATGATACTCTTGGAGAGATCATCGTCGAAGGTCATGTAGTTCCTGCGTCCGCGGTTGGCCCCCGAGGCCCATGAGCGTGTCTTGCACTGGGGACATCTGAGGGGAACCCTGCCGGTCCTTGAGTACCAGGTGTGGTTGCAGGACATACAGGTGTTGGAGCGTGATTCACCGTACCAGTGGTAGGTTCCGCATGAGGGGCAACGAGCGGGCATGTCCTTGACGCTGACCCATGTGTGCCCGCATCTTCCGCATACCTTGTTCATCGATTCCCCGTCCGACATCTTATCGCCTGTTGGATGTATAATCCAATACTGATGCACTAGTATAAAATACATTCGTCTATGAATGATGAAAAACGGCTTGATTCGGTACTCTGATGCACCGAAATGGATGATGATATCGCCGAAAGACACGTTCCGAAGGTGATAAAAACTGTCCGAGCACCCAATCCGGTGGAGAGAAACGTCAGTCTGCGCGGCTCTGCGGATCTCATGAGGTACCGTCCGACGAATGCCACTGTCCGAGAGGGATTATTCGACGAATGCCGTATGATAACGGGCCCGGAATTCGATTGTTACAAATACCTAGGATACCACGGGGTATCATGCCCCATTCAGGCAGGAAGAACGTCACCCGTCTTACCGATTCCGACATCTCCATCGAGACCGTCGGCGGAAAGGCGATCAACCTCGCACAGATGACAAAGGACGGTTTCAGGGTCCCTCCCGCATTCGCCGTCACCGTCCATGCATACGATTCATTCATCACAGACACCGGACTCAGGGAGAGGATCGGTGCCGTCCTATCCGGGATGGACTTCGATGACGAGAGGTCCCTCTCCGCAGGTACGGAGGACATCCGTTCGATGATCTCCTCCGAGAGCATGCCCCAATCGATCCAGGATGAGATATCCGAACTTATGGGGGAGCATGGGGATTCCTATTACGCCGTACGTTCGTCCGCGGTGGCCGAGGACCTTCCGGAGGCCAGTTTCGCCGGACAGCAGGACACGTTCCTATTCATCAAACCCGAGGATGTTCCGAGGATGGCGATCCTGTGCTGGGCATCCTATTGGAACGAGCGTGCCGTCAAGTACAGGCACGATGTCGGTATAGACCACCTGTCCACGGGAATGGCCGTGGTTGTGCAGAGGATGGTCTCCTCCGACACCAGTGGTGTGATGTTCACCATGAACCCCGTGGATGGTAGCGAGGACGTGGTCATCGAGTCCACATGGGGTCTCGGCGAGTCCATAGCATCGGGGGTCATCACCCCGGACAGGTTCGTCCTCGGTCGCGATGGGACCGTGAAGAACAGCAACATCAGGCACAAGGAGAAGGGCTATTTCCTGGTGGACGGGGCCAACAGGCTGACCGACATCGATCCATCGAAGGCCGACGTCCCCTCATCGGACGACAAGGTCCTGAAGGATGTCCTGGACCTCGGACTCAGGTTGGAGGAGCACTTCAAGGCCCCCCAGGATGTGGAATGGGCCGTCGAGGACGGTGTCCTCTATGTCCTCCAGTCCAGGAACATCACCACATTGGCGAACCCCGAGGGACATGACGATGTGCTGTGGACCAGGGGGTACGGTGATGAGTACTGGGCGGATGCCACCACACCCATGTTCTTCGAGGTCATGGGTAAGATGCTCACCAAGTACGTCAACCACGAGGGCGCCAAGATGATGGGCTACAAGGATCTGACCTCCGGCGAGCTGATCAAACTGCACAAATCCAGGGCGTACTTCAACGCCCACACCCTGGAGCGCGTGTTCTCATATTACCCGAAGTTCGTACGTTCCAAGGAACTCCTCAACTACTTCCCGCTGAAGGACCAGGAGCGCATATCACAATACCCCGCCCACATGAGCAAGGCCATATGGTCGCAGATCAGGGTCCTGTTCCTGGACCATGACGGGTTCATGCTCTTCACCGACCGTGCCTACAAGAAGTGGGCCAAGGGATTCATGGAGGTCTGCAGGGACTTCGATGCCACCGATCTGACCAAGCTCACCGATGGTGAACTGGTGGACCTCTACAGGGCCGTGGAGACGGCATCCATCAAACACTACCGCCTCATCCGTTACGGGATGGTGTCCCACTCCATCGCCACCAACCTGATGGTCAAGAACTGGCTGATCAAGTGGATCGACGACAAAGACGGTGCGTACTACGCCGGATTGATATCCGGTCTCGAGAACAACAAGACCGTAGAGACGAACATAGGGTTCTCGGAGATGGCGAAGACCGTCAGGAACGACCCTTCGTTGAAGGAGAGGATCGATTCCATGTCCTCCGAGGACTTCGTACAGTGGCTGGAGGGACAGGACATCCCACTGAGGGAGCAGTTCGACGGGTTCATAGGGACCTACGGTCACCGTTCCAACACCAGGGAGATGTACTATCCGAGATGGGCCGAGAACAAACCCTATGTGATCGATGTCGTCCGTCTGCTCTCCCAATCCGATTCCGACCTCAGGTTGTTGGAACAGGATAGGCGCAGGGAACGTTCCGTCATGGAGAAGGAGGTCAGGGGGAAGATCAGGAGGAGCGGGGTCACGGGCGTGTTCAAATGTCCTGTGTACGGTATCGTCCTCAGATTGGCCCAGAAGTACCTCACATTCAGGGAGAACCAGAGGTTCTACCTCGACCACATCCTCTACAGGGAGCGTCTGGCCCTCCTGGAGATGGGAAGACGTCTCGCGGAGCGCGGTGTGATCCCGGAAATGGAGGATGTCTTCTTCATGTTCGAGACCGAGGCCTTCGACATATTCACATCCGGGTCCATCGAACCATTCCGGGAGATCGAATCCCGTAAGGCGGAGTTCTTCAAGTACACTAACGTGCTGCCGCCGAAGTTCGTCAGGAACGGAGTGGACTTCGATGACACCATCGCCATAGATTCCTCGAACTCGATCTACGGGACCGCATCCAGTCCCGGTGTGGTCACCGGAAGGATCCGTGTCGTGGAGAGCATCGAGGGGTTGTCGGAGATCGAGGACGGTGACATCCTGGTCACAAGCAACACCGATCCGGGTTGGACCGCGGCGTTCTCCAGGCTCGGGGGACTGATCACCGAGACCGGAGGTATATTGTCCCACGGGGCTGTCATCTCGAGGGAGTACAGGATCCCAGCCGTCACCGCGGTGATGGGGGCTACCAAACTGTTCAGGACCGGTCAGACGGTCACCGTCGACGGTAACGACGGAATCATCTATCTGGAGGAGAATGAATGAAGGACCACATAGAGTACAATGAGAGTCTGTATTTCAACTACCACGACGAGGGCAACGACCTCACCGCGTTCATGAGGATAGGCAACAAACCGAACAAGGATGAGAAGAGTCTCTTCTTCGTTGTCATGACCCCCGAGAAGGTCTACGGTTTCAGGCATGCCACTCCCTGTGAGGGCGATCCCAACTCCATCGGAGGACTGACCCTGTCCAAACTCCCCGACGGAGCATGGTCCCTGAAGTACCAGGGTGTCGTCGTGGACATGAGGAGTCCCGAACCTGTCCCCATCCCCGCGATGATGGATGTCAAATGGGTGCCCCAGAACCCGGAGATGGATTACAAGAGGTGTGTGAACGAGGCCCAGGCGGAGATGTCCAGCAAGGTCGCCTCTGAGCATCTGGAGCAGTTCGGGATCGCAGACGGTACGCTCGTCATCGGTGATGGGAGATACACCATCCACGGTACAGGGGAGAGGGACTTCAGTGCCGGTGTGAGGGACTGGGGTTCCCCCAAGATGTGGGCCTGGATCAACTCCGTCTTCATGGAGAGGGAGGCATTCAACATCACCAAGCTGTCCACGGACATGGGCGATGTGGATGCAGGTTACTTCTATGTCAACGGGGACAACCAGCCTCTGAACAACGTGACCATCGACCTCCGCAACGAGAACGGTGTGCCTTCGACGTTCACCATGAAGATGGGCGACATGTCCGGGTCCTTCTACGATGTGGAGGGGAAGGTCATCAGGTTCGCAGCCCTTCCCATGGGCAACAACAACGAGATGATGCTCATCGAGACCATCTCCGAGTACAGCTGGGACGGGAAGAAGGGGTTCGGCATAGCCGAGTTCCTCGTCCGCAGGTGAGAAACCATTGAGGGGCAGGGTGACGGAAGGCCGTCATCCTGCCCTGTTACCGTTTATCTCGTCCTTCTTTGGATGAAGGACTCCATCTTGTCATAGGCCTCTTCCAATGTGGACATCGGGGGCAGGAGGATCGTACGGAAGTGGTCCTGTCCGAACTCGGGGCAGAATCCCGATCCGTGGACGAGGACGACACCCTCCTCCTTGATCAGGTCGAGGACGAAATCCTTGTCGGTCCTCCACGGTGTCCCCTTGAGGTCGATCCTGGGGAACATGTAGAGTGCACCCTTGGCCCTCCTGGTGGAGATGAGGTCCATCTCGTTCAGCCTCTTGTATGTGAAATCAGCCCTCTCCTTGAGCTTCCTGTTCATGTCCACGATGTAGTCCTGTGGTCCCTGAAGGGATGCCCTGGCGGCAGCCTGGCAGGGGACGTTGGGGCAGATCCTCGCTCTGAGCTGTTTCATGAATCCGGAGCGGATCTCGTCCATGAGACCGTCCTGGTCCATGAAGTAACAGTATCCCATCCTCCATCCGGGCATGAGGTTGACCTTGGAGAATCCGTTGAGGATGATCCTCGGGACATCGGATGAGAGTTTGGACATGGAGTAGAACTCCCCGTCGAAGACGATCTTGTCGTAGATCTCATCGGATATGAGGGGGATACCGTACTCTGCGGCGATGTCCCCGATCTCCCTCAGGTCCTTCTCCTCGTACTCCGCACCCGTGGGGTTGTTGGGGTTGATGACCACCAGTGCCTTCGTCTTGTCGGTGATCCTCTTGCGGATCATATCGACATCGGGTCTCCAGTCCTCCTCCTCGATCATCCTGTAGGGGACGACACATCCCTCGTAGAAGTTGATGTACTGTGCATATGAGGGGTATCCGGGTCCGGGGACTAGGACCTCATCACCGGGCTCCAGGAATGTGCCCATGAGCATGTTGATGCATTCGCTCACTCCGGCGGTCACGTACACGTCGTCGGATGTGATCCTGACACCGTGTTTCTCATACTCCCTGTCGACTATGGCCTCCCTGAGGTCCAGGTTACCCTGGGATTCACCGTATCCGTTGTCGACCTCGTCAACCGCCGCTCTGAGTGTGGCCTTGAAGTACTCCGGAGTTTCGAAATCCCACTTGTTGGGGTCTCCGATGTTGAGGCTCAGAAGTTTCTTGCCGGCTTTGGCGGCCTCGGCAGCGGGGACTGTGACCTCACGGATCGCATAATTCATTCCCAAGGACCTTCTGGATGCCTTAATCTTCGTCTTCATGGCAATCGGTCTGGACTAGTAAGAAAGACTATATAAGGGATTTTCCGACCGAAGTGTATTGTGGGTTTCCCAACAGGGAGGACGATCATCAAGAGGGGAGGGGTTGTGTCGGCCCCGTTTCTCAGTATTCTGGAGGTTATGCGACCCTCCGTTCCCTGTAGTTTCTGTTCATGATCGCCACGGAGGCGATCGTGACGATCGACCAATCGACAGGACGATTGTCAGAATATGATGATGGGGTTTGGGTGGCGGGTCTCCCCGCCGGTTTGATCAGTTCCACCAGTCGCCCTTGCGGTCGATGGTCTCGTCCCTGTCGGGTCCGACGCTGATCAGGTCCGCAGGGACCTTGAGGTACTTCTCGGTGAACTCGATGTACTCCCTCATCTCTCCGGGGAGGTTGTCGTATCCTCCCTTGATGAGTGCGGCGGTGTCGTCCCATCCCTTCCATCCCTTCATGGTCTCATAGACGGGTTTCGCCCTGTTGAGTTTGGCGATGGATGCGGGGAAGTGTCTGACCTCCTCTCCGTCGATCTCATAGGCGACACAGACGGGGAGCTCAGGGATGTCGTTGAGGACATCGATCTTGGTCATGCACAGGGAAGTGAATCCGCACATCCTCTTGGCGTGCTCCAGTACGACCAGGTCGAGCCATCCGCATCTCCTTCCGCGGCCGGTGGTGACACCGAACTCGCCTCCCTTCTTCTGGAGTGCGAGCTCCTCCTCACCGCTGAGCTCGGACACGAAGGGTCCCTCACCCACGCGGGTCGTGTATGCCTTCACGATACCGATGACCTTGTCGATCCTGTTGGGTGCGACACCGGATCCGGTGCACACGCCGCCTCCGCATGTGGCAGAGGATGTGACATAGGGGTATGTTCCGTGGTCGATGTCGAGCATGGCGCCCTGGGCACCCTCGAAGATGACATTCTTCCCGTCGTCGAGGGCATCGTTGATCAGAACGGATGTGTCGCAGATGCAGTCGCCGATCCTGTCCTTCCAGCCGAGCATCTTCTCCACAAGGGATGCATCGGTGCACTGGCAGGCCTCGGCGCCCATCATGTCCAGTAGGTCCTTCTTGTAGGGCAGGATGAAGGCGGCCTTCTCATTCAGGAGGTCCTCCTCCAACAGGTCTCCGGCACGGAATCCGATCCTTGCGATCTTGTCCTGGTATGCGGGGCCGATACCCTTTTTGGTGGTGCCCACAACGTTCTTGCCGCGGTACTTCTCCTCCGCACCGTCGAGCTTCTTGTGGTAGTTCATGATGAGGTGGGCCCTGTCGGATATCCTGAGGCCGTCGATGGATCCGCCGTTGGCGAGGACCTGCTCGATCTCGTCCCCCAGTTCCTCCAGGTTCACAACGACTCCGTTACCGATGACGGCGAGCTTACCGGGCCTCACGACCCCTGAGGGGAGTCCGTGGAGCTTGAACACCTTGTCGTCGACGATGATGGTGTGTCCGGCGTTGTTACCGCCCTGGAAACGGACGATGAGGTCGGCTTTCTCGTCGAGGTAGTCTGTGATCTTTCCTTTCCCCTCGTCACCCCACTGGGCTCCGATGATAGCTAGACTGGGCATGATTTGGCACCTATGTCCTCTATGAAGGGACGGGGCTATAATAGGATATCGAGCACGCTCGGACGGGGTTCTGGCTCACTCCCCGTGGGCATCGGGACTGAAGTCCTTGTACAGGGGGACCAGGTCCTTCAGAGGTATGTCCGTCTTGAAAGATGTGGGCGACACATGGGATTTGGATGCCTTCCCGTGCTGGTTCAGGAAATCGACGAAATCATCGATCCTGGGCGGGGACATCTTGATGTGGGATGACAGCTCGCTCATGTCGTACAGGAAGACCTCTGTGTCGAGTTCGTTCCTCCACAGGTCCAGGTACTTCCTGCACCTCTTCTCGGCGGCGAGTCCGGTGGCATCCATCCTCGAGACGAACTCCCTGTCGTGGAGCGGACCCAGCCAGAACGGCCCGAGCCTGTGGTCGTCGTCGGGGAGTTTGGATGTGGAACGCTCCATGGTCTCCATGTCGTACTGCATGTAGCCGAGTTGGGCGAGTGTGGAATCCGCGGCCTCCGCCCCCTCGACCACCTGGATGTAGGTCCTGAAGTAGTGGTCGGCATAGAATGACAGCAGGGGTTTCATCCCGCGGTCGAACTTGGCCAGCTCCTTGGCGATGGTGCACATGAGGATGCGCAGTCCGCCCTCATGGCACATGAACCCGCGGATGGGTTCGGATTGGTATCTGCGCCTGCATTTGGCCGCATGGGCGCCTGCGAGGGGGGCCGTGTCCGTGGCGGTGATGGCCAGGATCCCCTTGCGCCTGCAACCCCTTATCGCGGATTGGATGAACGGGACCGGGGAGCCGAAGGGGTCCAGGTCCACGTAGTCGAATGTGTTCTCCGCGAAGAGCGAGTGCATGTTCCTGTGGGAGCTGACGCAGTTGTCCAGATTGTTGATCTCGATGTTGGCGTCGATGTACGGGATGGCATCGGTGCTGATGTCGTTGGCCGTGACCTGTACGCCCTTGACCTCGTTGGCTATCCTGACCGCCCTGGAACCGGTGGCGGTCATGGCGTCGGCGACGGTGAGGTCCCTGCCGACAGCTCTGAGGAACATCACGCTGACATCCCTATTGAAGGACATCTGTTCATTGAAGAAGACCGAACCCTGGATCTTGCCGGGTCCGTGTACGGAATGGGTGCGCGGAACGAGGATGTCCGTCGTGCCTTCCCTGATGATTATCCCGTCGGGCCTCAAACGTTCTCACCGTTCATGAGGCGCACGATCTTGTAAGGCAGGATGTTCCTGTTGGTCGGGGTGACCTCGAGGATCCTGACGTCGTCCCTTCTCCTGATATCCTGCAGGAGGGGGTTCCTCGACTTCTTGTGGAGTGTGATGATCATGGGTTTCTCGGCGTCGAGTGCATCCTTCACCGCATCGATGAACGCCTGACTCTCGACCTCCATCTTCCCGACCTCGTCGATGACGATGATGTCGCATTTCTCGCAGGCCTCTCTGATGGCGTTGACACCGACCAGTTCGAGTTTGGAGAGGTCTACGCCTATCTTCCCGACCATGATCTTGCTCTCGATGTCCACGCTGGCGAAGACCTCCGTCTCCCCTGTCAGGAGGTTTCTGACGGTGAAACCGGTCTTGTGCCTTCCGTCCCCTATGGGTTCGTCGATCATACCCCCGATGGACATCTCTCCGTCCTGGAGCATCTCGATGACACGGAGGAGCGCGTAGGTTTTCCCGGAGCCAGGAAGCCCCGTTATGCCGATTTTAATATCAGATATCATGTGAAGCCCGCCAGAGAATAGACTGGACATACCAGTATATGCAAATCGCTATTTAAAGGGTGGTATTTTTCGTATGACTCGTCCAATAGAATTTAGGACTGTTTAAATCCACATCATTGGACCGATGATATGTACATCAGAGGGTAATCGAGCTCTGGATCGTACCTCATCTCCGCCGTGACCTCGGAGTCTCCCATCACGATGGTGACCTTCGCATCGATCATCTCCCCTGTCAGCGAGACGTAGGAGTATGTGTCGTCCCCGCGGTCGAACACAGACCTGTCGATGCTCACGGACACATCGGTGACATAGGGTTGGACGTTGATGGTCCTCTCAATGGTCCTTTCGAGATCGGACACGGACCCTTTGTTGAACGGTGTTCCGACGAACTGATGGTAGATCGTCCCCATTTTGATCCCCGCTTCGAACACGGCCCTCTCCCTGGGGGTGCATGCGAACCTGCTGTCCGCCAGCTGTTCCCTCTCACTCATACGACTCTGTAATACGGACATGTTGATAAAAGCGCCACAGAACCCCGGTTCCAGTGGGATATGCGACCTTATATAGGTGGTGACTCTGGTCACCCTCATGGAGAACGTCGCGGACCGTATCAGGTCTCTGAAGGAGAAGCACAACGCAGTCATTCTGGTACACAACTACTGTCTCCCGGAGGTGCAGGATGTTGCCGACCATGTGGGCGATTCCTTGGGGCTCTCCATCAAGGCTTCCGAGACCGATGCGGACGTCATCGTGTTCTGCGGGGTCACGTTCATGGCGGAGAGTGCCAAGATACTGAATCCCTCCAAGAAGGTCATAATGCCCGAACCCGAGGCACTGTGCGCCATGGCGGCCATGTGCTCGCCCGATCAGATAGACAGGGCGAGGGCGGAGCATCCTGGTGCGGAGGTCGTGGGATATGTGAACAGCACCGCAGCCTGCAAGGCGAGGATGGATGTCTGTTGCACATCATCCAACGCAGTCGACATCGTCGGCGGTCTCCGGTCGAAGGATGTCATCTTCGTCCCGGACAAGAACCTGGGCTCCTATGCCGCCTCTAAATGTCCCGACAAGGATGTCCACCTCTGGACAGGTTTCTGTCCAATCCATCAGAGCATAACCGCGGAGCAGGTCCGTGACCTCAGGGAGAGGTATCCCGGTGCACCTGTCATCGCCCATCCCGAGTGCGGACCCGATGTCCTTGCATTGGCGGACCACATCGGTTCCACCGAGAAGATGATCGGGATCTCCAGATCAGCCTCCCAGGAGGACATCATAATAGTCACCGAGGTCGGTATGAAGCACCGTCTCGAGAGGGAATGTCCCGGAAAGAGGTTCCACTTCCCCGAACATGCGGTGTGTTCCGCGATGAAGATGACGACCCTGAACTCCCTGCTCCACGCGTTGGAGACGTTGGAGGGCGAGGTGGTCCTGGATGAGGATGTCCTGAGGGATGCGTACCTTCCCGTCAAAAGGATGATCGGGAAGGGATGAGGGGATCTCACCCCAGTTCCGGCATCAGGAGTACATGTAGTCCCTTTTGACCGCGCTGGCGGGGATGAGGCCCTTCAGCTTCCCGTCGTTGACGTCGACGGTCTTGAATGCAATCATCACCAGATGTTGGATGGTGGACACCGACGGTGCCCTGTCATAGTAGCTCTGGACGATCTTGAAGTAGATCTTCGGTTCGTTGTCGTCCATGTAGAATCCGCCGTTGTTGATCGAGTTGTTGATGGTGTTCAGGGCGGGGATCAGTTTGGTCCTTGCATCCTCGGGGATGTCGAACATCAGGTAGCAGTAGATGTTCAGGGTGCGGTTGTCGTCATCGGCTATGATCATCATGCCGATCGGAAGGTCGTCGCCCATCGCGCTGAGAAGGACCATGCCCTCGTCCTTGACCTCGAACTGCAGGTTGCTGGTCTGCAGTGCCCTGTGGACGTTCTTGAGAACCTTGTTCCTGTCAACCTTGCCGAACATGCACAGTAATCCATCAGCGGGTAGATAATCCCATCCTAGCGGATGGGAACAGAAGCGAGGGGTGTGTGAAAGGGTGTTTGGGTGCGGGCGTGTGCCCGCGGTGGATCATCTCCTGTCCTCTATGTCGGTGTAGTCCTTGTGGGGCATCATGTTGACATAGGCCGGACGGAGAATCTTGTTGGATGTGATGAGCTCCTCCATGCGGTGTGCGCTCCATCCGACGATCCTGGCGGTGGCGAACAGGGGCGTGTACATCTCGTGGGGGATGTCCAGCATGTCGTAGACGAATCCGCTGTAGAAGTCCACGTTGGCACAGACGCTGGTGGCGTTGGGCCTCTTGGCGAGGATGAGCTCGGGTGCGACCCTCTCGATGATGGAGTAGAGCTGGAAGTCCTCCTGCCTCTGCTTTTCGATGGCGAGCTTCTCCACGAAGGATTTGAACACCTCGGCACGGGGGTCGGATTTGGTGTAGACCGCGTGTCC
>CAZCMJ010000038.1:0-14834 GCA_964499845.1 uncultured Methanomassiliicoccales archaeon | reverse complement strand
GGCCTTCCCAACCCTCGTCCCCGTTTCAGACCTGTCCTACGACATTGACTTCTCATCCGATGCATCACCATCGGTCCTCTGACCATCCTCCATCTGATGCGGATGGATGGTTTGGTGCACATCCCCACAAGGTCTTCTCACAGCTGGTGCTACGGCCTGATCGCAGACGGTTCATTCACCGGTCTCGTTCTCCTGGAGTTCTCAGAACCGATCCGGGTCGGGGACCATTCACCATGGTCCAGGGATTCCTACAACTATATCCCCATGTACGACCAAGCGGACGCTATGTCATGACCGACAGGGTCTCTCAAAAATTGGTCTTCGGCCCCACGGAACCCATCAGAGCCCTGGAGGGGACACAGTGACCGTAATAATCATCTCTTCACGATGATGCAGACGATGTCCTCGTCGGCGACCACATGGTCCATACCGACGGTCTGTCCCGGGAACTTGGCGCTCTTACCCCAGACCATGGCATATCTGAAGTTGTTCTTGAAGTCCCTGTGGATCAGTTCGCACACATCGCCGATGGTGTTCCCGCGCTTGACGATCAACGGGATGTCCAGGTCCGCCTCCTGCCCCTGGGGTTTGAGGAAGATCCTGATCATATCGATCGTATCGTAGATGGCCTGCTTCAGTTCGGGCATGCCCTGTCCCGTGGCCGCGGAGATCGGGACGGTGAAGTATTTCTTATGCATCTCCTGGACGGCCTCCAGCTGTCCCGGTTTGGCGAGGTCGACCTTGTTGATGGCCATGACCGCCTTGATGTACACCCTGTTCCCGGCCAGCACATCCAGCATCTGCTCCACATCGATGTCCTCACGGACGACCACCGTCGCATTGACATGTCCGTATGCGGCCGTCATGTCCTTAATGGTCTCCACGGTGATCTTCGTCAGCTTCAGTGTGGGCTTGACCTGGATACCTCCGTGGTCGGAGTGGGTGATGACCACATCGGGTTTCTTCTGGTTCAGACGGATGGCCGCGTTGTACAGCTCCCTGAACAGGACGTCCATGTTGGGGTTGAAGATATCCACCACGAGCAGGATGACATCCGCGGACCTGGCGGCGGCGATGACCTCCCTTCCCCTTCCCTTACCGCGGGACGCATCCTTGATGAGTCCGGGCATGTCCAGGATCTGGATCTTGGCGTGGTTGTACTCCATGACTCCGGGCACGACGTCGAGGGTGGTGAAATGGTACGCTCCGACCTCGGATTTGGCACCGGTGAGCTGGTTGAGGAGGGTGGACTTTCCCACGGACGGGAAACCGACGAGGGCGACGGTGGCGTTACCTGCCTTCTTGACGTAGAATCCCTTGGTGGGCCCTTTGGACGAGCGTCTCTTCTCCTCTTCCTCCGACAGACGTGCGATCTTGGCCTTCAGCTTACCGATGTGACCTTCGGTGGCCTTGTTGTACTTGGTCTTGGAGATCTGCTCCTCCAACTCCTTGATCTGCTCCTCTATCGTCGCCATGGAATGCTCTTCCTTACTTTGGGATGACCACCCCATATTAGACGGTTGTCATATCATCTGTCTTATCGTGGTCGGTGCACCTCAATGCGATCATGAACAAACCGTTCTCTGTTGAGGGTGATGATTCGTCACCTCCATGATGTAGGCTGTTCCGAGCCTCCATTCTCCGAAGGTCTCTCCGACCTAGAACGCATGGGACTTGCTCGGGTTGGGCAGTACCCATACGACCATCGGGGGTGCGGTGCATACAAACCGTTCCGGGATGGTGTTGGGTGGAGTGCTCCACAATTATGCCATATCCTATGATCGCAATTCCAGGGTGTCCGAGTCGATCCACCACTATCAGAAAGGCCCGTGTGTTCATGAGGATCGGTCCGGGCATCCTCGCCCATTGCGACAGGACGCCTCCGGGACACATCGGGGTACACTGTACTTCGCAATGGCTTTCGAATTCGGCGGTGGGGTCTGTTCTGCATTCTGTCGGGCTGTCCTCGGGGGGATAACGGTCATCGATCGGTTCGGTTCCGATCCGGGATTACTGGACATGATGTCCGACATCAACCACAACAAACGCCTGGAGGGGCTGTATCTGGAGGATAAGGTGTTTCCGGATATCCCGAACTGTCATGATCATAGCGGCTGACTGGGTCGAACTTCGTTCCATCGCATCGGAATGCAGTGTCTAAAACTGTATTAACATGTCTTATTATACTGTCAAAAACCGTATAAACAGGCATTGAAATAACGTATAAAAATGTAAAGAATTCTATAAAATAGACAATAATGAAATACCTCTTATGACATTTTTGACACCATGAGGAGGAAGATCTACGACCGTCTCATCGAATGGAAGGACAGCCCTGATAGGAGGCCGCTCATATTGGAGGGCGTTCGTCAATGTGGCAAGACCTACATCATGAGGGAGTTCGGAAAGGAGAACTACGGGTCTGTGATATACCTCAACTTCGAGAAGAACGAAGGTCTTGAAGGGCTCTTCGACGGTGAACTGGATCCGAAGACAATAATCGGGAATATCACCAGACTCACATCCAGGAGGGTGACCGAGGGGGACACTCTGATAATCTTCGACGAGGTTCAGGAGGTGCCCCGTACCCTCACATCCCTCAAATACTTCTGTGAGGAGGCTCCGGGATACCATATCATCTGCGCCGGCTCCCTCTTGGGGCTCCTTACATCCAAACCCGATTCGTTCCCCGTGGGGAAGGTGGACCGTCTGAGGATGTACCCTATGGACTTCCAGGAGTTCCTTTGGGCGGAGGGGGAGGAGGGTTTGGTCGAGTTCACGGAGTCCTGGAGGCCCGGTGACAGGATACCTCAGTTATTCCACAGCAGGTTGCGCGCCCATCTGGAGGATTACCTCTTCGTTGGAGGTATGCCGGCGGCCGTGAGGTCGTGGACGGAGAGGCATGATCCGCCCCATGTGACCAGGGTGCTGAAGGGGATACTGGAGGACTACCGTGAGGATCTGTCGAAGCATGCGGGAAACATCCTCCCGAAGGTGGTCGCCGTATGGGATGCACTGCCCGGTGAACTGGCGAAGGAGAACAGGAGGTTCATCTGCGGTCATGTGATGAAGGACGCACGTCCGAATGACCTGATGGATGCGGTCCTGTGGATCGTGAACGCCGGATTGGCCCACAGGGTCTGCCGCGTGGAGGTGCCGTCCGTCCCCCTCAGGAGCAACTCCGACAGGACATTCTTCAAACTGTACGCATCCGATGTGGGTCTGCTGAGGGTCATGTCGGGGCGGAGGACTTATAAGACCGACGATCCCGAGGACGACAGGATATATAGGGGTGCGGCTGCCGAGAACCTCGCGGCGTGTCAGCTCCTGTCCTCGGGTGCGGAGGAGATGTTCTACTGGAGGGACGGACGGTACGAGGTCGACCTACTGGTCGATACGGATTCGGGTCCCGTCCCGGTGGAGGTGAAGTCTGGGGACAACACCAATGCCGTCAGCCTCAGGACATATTCGGAACGGTACTCCCCTCAGAGGATGTTCCTGGCATCGATGTCCGATGCATCAGGCGGGATGTACGGACACATCCCTTTGTATTGTTCCGGGATGATACCATCTTTATGCGAGGTCGGGACTCCGGAGGATGCGGACCCTGTCCGTTCTGGTGAGCGGAAGGGGGATGTCTGGAGGATGTTCTTCGATGTTGGCGATTGGGAACCATGCGGGGGCATCTGCACACTGACCGTGTGCCGCAGGGTCCACGGAATAGCCCGTCCAGGGTCCGTGAACGTCTACCGCAAGGAGGGTGACTCCTATGTGCGGGTGGAGGTGGAGACCTCCGTGGACCTCGGGGGGAATGTGATGGTCGGCTCCGATGTACCATATGATGGATTCGTCGAGATATCCTGATATCACCGTATCCTCTGTACGTGGACGGCGTCGGAGTTTACGCACCCTTTATATCATCCTCCGAATAGCGGAACGGTGATGAAAGACAGAGAGAAGGGCAAGGGGTCGTTCCTGGACGACTTCAAGGCCCTGTCAACCAAACAGATCGTCGCCATTGTGGCGTCGTTGATCATCGCCCTCGTGCTCCAGGCCTACGGGTTCGCGGAGCAGTGCATGGGATTCCTGATCATCGCCGCTGTGCTCTACATGGTCCCGCATGTGCTCGGGGTGTCATCGGTCAAGGTCAAGGCTGTCCTGGGGATCGTGTTCGTCGTCCTGGCGCTCCTGGTGTCCACGTTCTACTCCGGACCCAACCTCATCGCGGGTGTGGAGGACAACATCGACGTCGATACGGACGATTTCGGAAACATCACTTATGAGATCGTCGACGACAACGTCACCATAACCATCGATTTCCACATCGACAACCTTGTGTCCGACAGTGTTGAGCTGAACCACGGAGTGGTCAACAGCGTCAACTACCGGGCGTACAGCTACACGGCGTACGAGACCACCTCCATGGTGCCCGTCTTCGAGGGCAGCAGCACATACACCGCCACCGTCCCGGTGGCCATGGACAAGGTGTCCGGTTACCAGATCACCTACGACAAGACCGTCTCAGGTGATGATGGGACCGAGACCGTTCAGGGGGGCATAATCTTCTTCAAGGACAACGGTGCCCCCCAGAGCGACCTGTGGTCCATCTCCTTCAACGGACTGTGGGTGTATGTGGCCTTCACCGCTGTGATGTTCTTCATGATTCTCATCTTCTCCGCGATGATGAGGAGGAGCGTCGAGAAGACCCGTTCCAAGATGGAGGCCGACGGCCGCCTGTATCCCCAGGGATACGGAAGGTGCAAGGAGTGCGGTGCCATGGTCCTCCCCGGGGAGGTCACCTGCAGGAAGTGCGGAACGTACATCGACGTCCCTGACGAGCTCAGGGCCCAGAAGAAGGATTACTTCGTCTGTGAGGAGTGCGGTGCCGAGGTCCCCAAGGATGCGGACGTCTGCCCCAAGTGCGGCGCCAGGTTCGATTCCGTGGAGAACGAGGTCGTCCATGCGGATGGTACCGTGGATGTGAGTGAGGAGACCTTCGAGTGCTCCGAATGCGGAGCCGTGGTCCCCGCCAACGCCACAAGGTGCCCCAAGTGCGGTGCGAAGTTCGAAGAGGACGATGAATGATCCTCTCCTGATAGGGCCGTCAGGCCCCTGATGGAGGCAAAACAAACAAGTGGAGGGTCGGGACCCACGTCCTCCGGACCTTGACGGGTCCGACCTTCCGTTATCTCGAATCCCCTGACCGTGATTTAAGGTTATCCTAAATTGGATACAGGCGGTCAGAACAGACATTATGGACACATATTGTGTGATGTTGTGGTATCATCCAACATGTCCCCCGGGATGCTGGATGGGTCTTTGAGGCGGTGATGCCGTTCACAACGATGTCGGCACACGTCCTCCTATCCCAGGATCGTTCTGTGAACGGGGCGTCAACCGTTCCTGGAGATATGTCCTTTCAGGCCCTCGACCCTCTCCTCCAATATGGACATCATCTCGGCCTTGGCATCGTTCCCGACCCATCCGCATCCCGATATCATGTCCTCCGCCACGGACACAGCATCCCCGATCGCGTCTGGGTCGAACGGTTCCCATGAGGACACGAGGTCCAATTGTCCGTACGGGTCGTCGGCGAACGGGCAGTGTTCCGTCGGGCCCACTCCGAGGCAGTCCGCATTGTCGAACACCGGTGCCGGTCTCAGCCATTTTAGGTCGTCGGGGTTCCTGATGATGCCGTAGTCCCTCCTGGCACGGTCGTGGGCGATGATGAAGTCCAGGACGATCATCCCGTCCAGGAACGGGACCACATCCAACCCCATCATCCTGCAGGTGGAGGTGTAGTCCCTGTACCAGTGCTGTCCGCCCGTCTCCCTGAACATCTCCGCGGAGACGAACTCCTCCGGACCCACCACGAACCCTTTGCACACGCAGCAGTGTGCGCCCATGTGCTCCATGTACCTGTAATCCACATGCGGCACCCCGACGGCATCTGCGATGACCGATGCCACGATCTCGTTCAGGACCATCCTGGCATCATCACCGGATGCGGTCTTCACCAATCCCCTTCTGCCATCGACCGTCAGCCATCTCTTCCTCATCTTCCCGCCTGTGACCAGGTCAGGGGAGCGTACGGTGTCGGGGATGTTCCTGATGTACCTCCCCATGAGCATGTCGCCGATGACGGGGTCGAACCTGTTGTGGAACACCTCCGTATGCAACCATTTCGAACCGTCCCCCTCGGGACGGACCCAGTAGCTGTCGGTCAGACCAACAGCGCTCCCGGCCACTGCCAGGGGTTCCGCCTTGTCCGCCATCAGACGGTCCAGCATGATGTCCTGTCCCTCCCGGGTCGGTGGTATCAGGCGGGACGACCACCATCTGCGGAAGGCATCCGCATCCAATCCGCCGCACAGGGTGGTGCCGTAGGGCATGTGCTCCGGGCACATGATGCGGTCGGGATCGGGGACCACCCCGCTGCCCCTCACGGTCATGTCGCACACATGGATGTCCCTGTGCATTAGCTGATAGCGCATGCCCCTTGTATCGTCGGGATGGTAGATGAAAAATCGCCATCGCATCGGTGACGATGTCGGTCAAGGTTTAAGAGAAACCAACCCTTCGGGGTGCCCGGATGCCCTCTGAAGAAGTACCTAAGGAGACCGCCGCGCCAAAGGAGAAAAAGACGGCGATTGCACATAAGCTTGCCACCAAGCAGCAGGAGATCTCGGTCACCGAGTTCTTCGAGAAGAACAAGCAGATCCTGGGTTTCGATTCCAGGTCCAAGTCTCTCCTGATGGGTATAAAGGAGGCCGTGGACAACTCCTTGGATGCATGCGAGGAGGCGGGGATCCTCCCGGATGTGTCGGTCAGGATCGACAGGCTCAACGAGGAGGACTACAAGATCTGTATAGAGGACAACGGACCCGGTATAGTCCACAAGATGATGCCCAACGTGTTCGGACGTCTGCTGTACGGGTCGAGGTTCCACGCCCTCAGGCAGTCCAGGGGACAGCAGGGTATCGGTATATCCGCGACCGTGATGTACGGAAACATCACCACCGGGAAGCCCGCCCACGTCATATCCAAGATCGAGGGCGAGGATGAGGTCGCATGGGGCATGGACATCGTCATCGACACCAAGACCAACCGTCCCGTGGTCACCAACGACAAGGCGCTTCAGTGGGAGGGCCACGAGCACGGCACCAGCATCGAGTACACGATCAAGGGGAGGTACATCACCGGAAAGCAGTCCGTCTTCGAGTACCTGAAGAACACCGCCATCGTGAACCCCCACGCGCAGATCACATTCCACGACCCCGACGGGACCAGGACGGTCTTCGAGAGGGCCACAGACATCATGCCCCCGAAGCCGAAGGAGATCAAACCCCATCCCGAGGGGATGGAGATCGGTGATATCCTGAAGTACGCGGGGAACTCCTCGCAGAAGACCATAAGGGCGTTCCTGAAGAACGACTTCTCCAGGATCACCGACAGGTTGGCCACCGAGATACTGGAGAAATCCAAGGTGAACGGGGAGAAGAAGCCAGAGAAGCTCACCAGGGACGATGCGATCGCGATCCTTGCCGCCATCAAGACATCCAAGATCATGGCCCCGCCCACCGACTGTCTGTCGCCCATCGGGGACACCCTGATCAAGAAGGGTCTGATGCACGTCCTGGACGGACTCAGGCCCGAGTACTATGCGACCCCGGTCACCAGGTCCCCCAAGGCGGTGAACGGGAACCCGTTCATCGTCGAGGCGGGAATCGTCTACGGCGGTGACATCCCGTCGGACGGACAGGTCCAGATCCTCAGGTTCGCCAACCGTGTGCCCCTGTTGTACCAGCAGGGTGCATGCGCCATAACCAAGGCCATCTCCGAGATGGACTGGAGGAGGTACGGACTGGAGCAGAGAGGGGGGAAGGGCATCCCGTTCGGACCCGCCATCATCCTGGTCCACGTGGCATCCACCAAGGTCCCTTTCACATCCGAGGGGAAAGAGGCGGTCGCGGGATTCCCCGAGCTCCAGAGCGAGATCGGACTTGCCCTGAGGCTCTGCGCCAGGAACCTCAAGAGCCATCTTAACAAGATGGAGAGGAAGAACAAGACCCATGCCAAGTTCGAGATCGTCCAGGAGATCCTCCCGGACATGGCCAAGAAGGCCGCGGACCATCTGGGGAGGCCCGTCCCCAACCTGGACCGGACCATCACCAGGATCATGAACGTGGTGTGGGTGGAGCCGACGGTGAAGAAGGAGGGCAAGAAGCTCAGGAAGGTCACCTACACGGTGTACAACTACACCAGCCTGCCCAGGACATTCCGTCTGCATGCGCAGGTCCCCAAGGAATCGGTCAACCTGTCCCTGTTCACCCAGGAGCACTTCCTGGACATGAACGAGGAGGGCAAGGCCAACTGGGAGGTCAGGGAGCTGCCGCCGTCCACATCCACGAAGATAGAGTTCGAGCTGTCCGGTGATATGGCGGACACCTTCGATGCCGACGACATCTACTTCTCCGGACTGAACCCGGTGATGGTGATGGGTGCGGAGATGCTCCCCGGCGATTGGGGAATCAAGGGAATGGAGATCGTACAGACCGACGAATCCGATTTCGTCGATGAAGAGGAAGAGGAGAACACGGAGGTTGAAGACCTTGGCGACGAATGAGAGACAGCAGCTTGCACTCGACAGCCTCACGGGTGTCGTCGAGAGGATCTACGATCAGTTGGACGACGGACAGATCCCAACGATGGACCTGCCCATGAGGTCCAAGAAGAACATAGAGTTCGATCCCCAGCACAACGTCTGGAAGTACGGTGACCTCAGGACCACACGTACCGCCAAGACCGTCAACGGTGCGGTCATGATGCTCAGGACCGTGTACACCTCGGATTTCATCAACGAGATGATCCGCGACAACAAATCATCCACCCTGAGGGAGATGTACTACATCTCCGAGGGATGGCACAACGCCAAGTTCCACTCCCAGGACGAGAGCAACCTCCTGGCCGAGGACCTGGAGACTGTCACCGGTTGCATGAGGGAGGACTTCAAGCTCAGGCCGGAGGAGTCCGGAGCACATGTGTACGGTGATGTGAACTTCACCACCCAGACCAAGAAGGGCATGAAGACCCTGAACTGCATCGACGATGTGTCCGAGGCGGGTTTCGCCGTGCCGTACAAGGTGGAGGAGGACACATTCCAGATCGATCCCGGCAACGCGAAGTTCGTCATGGCCATCGAGACAGGAGGAATGTACGCCAGGCTGATAGAGAACGGCTTCCCTGAGAAGTACGGCTGCATTCTGGTGCATCTGAGCGGACAGCCCGCAAGGTCCACGAGACGTCTCATCAAGAGGATGAACGAGGAGTACAACCTGCCCGTGACCGTGTTCACCGACGGTGACCCCTGGTCCTTCAGGATCTACGCCTCCGTGGCGTACGGGGCCATCAAGACCGCGCACATCTCCGAGTATCTGGCGACACCCACAGCACAGTTCATCGGTGTCACCGCATCGGACATCCTGAACTACAACCTGCCCACGGACAACCTGAACGACAAGGACATCGGCGCACTGAACGCGGAGCTGTCCGACCCCAGGTTCAAGGACGAGTTCTGGGTGAACGAGATCCAGGCCATGCTGTCCATGAAGAAGAAATCTGAGCAGCAGGCGTTGGCCAAGTACGGTCTCGACTACGTGACCGACCACTACCTCCCCGAGAAGCTCACCGACATGGGTGTGCTCTGATAACCGGGGACGATGCGGGTGTCTCCGGAGAGGGGCCCCGCATCCGAAAACCGCTTCCGGCCTTTTTCCCCATCACCGGTCGTTCCATCTGACCCATCCAGGGGTCTGAAGGAACCCTTCAAATATGCTCATGGCATGGGCGGTGAACATGTTCACTTCGAAGACGCTTCTCTGCGGCGATATGCCGGATGTCCGCGTGGGAATCGGACGCGGAACCGACAACGGCAATGTGGAGAGGAGTGTCCTGGCCATGGAGGGCCACGACGTGATCATCTACGACGACCCCTACGAGCTCACCGACGACCTCGTCTCGGGGAGGATAGACGCCGCCATCCGCGGCGATATGTCATCGTCCATGCTCCTGCCCATACTGAGATCCAAACTGAACCTCCCCGCATTGGAGAGAGTGGCGTTCCTGGAACCCGTGGGCGGCAAGCTGATCATCCTCGCACCCGTGGGGATAGACGAGGGGTGGACCGATGACCAGAGGTACGACCTGGCCGCAAGGTCCGCACAGCTCGCCAAGAAGGTCGGAATGGGCACCAGGGTCGCCATAATGTCCGGCGGAAGGTGCGAGGACGTGGGGAGATGCAGGGCCGTGGACCGTTCCATCGAGAGCGCCAGGTCCATAGCGAAACGTCTGGCCGACGACGGTTACGATGCCTACCATTCACAGATCCTCATCGAGGATGCCGTCAGGGATGCGGACATAATCATAGCGCCCGAGGGGATCACGGGCAACATCATATTCAGGACCCTCCACTTCATCGGAGGGGCCAAGGCACTGGGGGCGCCGGTGGTCAACACCGACAAGGTGTTCATCGACACATCCAGGGTGAAAACGGATTACAGGGACTCCATAGCCCTGGCGATGAGATTGACGGAGGAATGATCATATGTTTTTGGAAATAGACGGGGGCTACTCGGGGATCAGGTTCTCCGCATGCCATTTCATACCCAGGCACGAGAAGTGCTCAAGGCTTCACGGACACTCGTACATAGTCCGCCTCAGGTTGGAGGGGGACATAGGCGAGGAGGGGATGATCATGGATTTCGTCGTCCTCAAGAAGAAGCTCAAGCAGATGATCGACGAGGTCGACCACAAAACCCTCCTGCCCACCGCGTCACCCGATGTCGAACTGACGGTGACGGAGGATTCCGTGGAGGCGGTGTCGTGTTGTAAGAGGTACGTCTTCCCCAGGGAGGACGTCACCCTCCTGGATGTTCCGACCACCACCGCGGAGGAGATGTCCAAGATGATGACCAAGCGCATGGTGGCCGAGATCGACTTCCCCTCCAATGTGAGGTCCGTCTCCATCGGACTGGACGAGGAGAGGGGGCAGACCGCCTGGTACACAGAGGTGCTGTGATGCCGAAGGCCGTCGTCCTGCTGTCAGGGGGATTGGACTCCACCACCACATTGGCCAAGGCCATCGACGACGGTTGCGAGGTCACGGCCATCAGCTTCAGGTACGGTCAGAGGCACACGAAGGAACTGATCTCCGCCGAGAACGTCTGTAAACATTACAACGTGGACCATGTGGTCATCGACCTGAACCTGAGTTCGTTCCGTTCCGCCCTCACCAGGGAGGACATCGACGTGCCCATGGACAGGGAGGGGGAGCTGGATGCGAAGATTCCCATCACGTACGTTCCCGCCAGGAACATCATCTTCCTGAGCATCGCGGCGGGTCTGTGCGAGTCCATCGACGCAGATAGGATATACATCGGGGCCAACGCCGTGGATTACTCCGGATACCCGGACTGCCGTCCCGAGTTCTTCGAAGCCTACGAGAACATGATCAACAAGGGTACGAAGGCGGGTGTCGAGGGCAATCCCATCAGGATCATGACCCCCATCATGCACTCCACCAAGGCGGACATCGTCAGATTGGGGAAGGGACTCGGAGCCCCGTTGGAGCTCAGTTGGTCCTGCTACAACGGTGGGGAGAAGGCCTGCGGTCACTGCGATTCATGTAGGCTCAGGCTCAAAGGGTTCAAAGAGGCCGGCTACCGCGATGAGATCGGGTATGAGCACGATGAGAATCTGTGAGATCTTCCATTCCATACAGGGCGAGGGTCTGATGATGGGTGTCCCCACCACATTCGTCAGGACCGTCGGCTGCAACCTCCGTTGTGAGTGGTGCGATACGCAGTACTCCATGGACGGAGGGGAGGAGATGTCTATCGATGAGATCATCGACCGCATCGGTGATGTCCGTCACATATGCGTCACCGGAGGGGAGCCCATGCTCCAGCCGGAGATGCCGGAGCTCCTGAGGAGATTGGTGTCCGATGGGAGGCAGGTGGTTTTGGAGACGAACGGTTCCGTGGATCTGTCGGAGGTTCCCGGGGATCCGTTGATGCTGATCAGTATGGACATCAAGTGTCCGTCCTCGGGTATGAGCGACAGGATGCTGTACTCCAACCTCGGCCTGTTGTCCGGGAAGGACCAACTGAAGTTCATCGTTCGCGATGATGCGGACTTCGATTTCGCATTGGGTGTCCTGAGGGACCATCCGGTGGAAACCAACGTCATCTTCGGGCCCGTCGGAGGTACCGTGAGGCTGGAGTGGTTGGTCGAGAAGGTCCTGGGGTCCGGTGTGGATGCGAGGGTCCTGCCCCAGTTGCACAAGATCATCTGGGGGGACAAGAGGTCCGTCTGAGCATATCGCTCCTTTTGTGTGGCGAACTTCTGTTCATTAAGTGGGATAGTTCGCCTGGGTAATGTGGGTTCTGACAATCACATATTCAGCCACATATGAAGATGTTCTGTTTTACCTATTGTACAGGACTTTGCGTATTAAGGTTTAATAACCTTGGATACAAATAATCCTGATGACTAAGATTGCGAGGGCCGTCGCCCTGGCATGCGTTGTCCTCATGGTGTGCAGCGTGGGTGCTGTGCAGTTCGGGGACGGAACGCACGATTCCGATGGTGCGACGGACTACGATTCGCTTCGCGAGAAGGTCTCAGGATTCCTATCCAAGACCGGCGAGGCAGGTTTTGTTTTAGAGTTGAATGATGACGAGGCAATGAAGGTCCTCGATATTGCTGCGGATACCTACGGCGGGTTGACCTTAGAGTTTACCGGTCTTTATCTTGATGCTTACCTGATGGGGACGGAGTCTCCGTCGGTAGAGGGTTTCAAAGAATACCGTGAAAGACAGTCTGATGTCTGTCTCTTATACACATCTGACGCTGTGCAGTTCGGGAACGGAACGCACGATTCCGATGGTGCGACGGACTACGATTCGCTTCGCGAGAAGGTCTCAGGATTCCTATCCAAGACCGGCGAGGCAGGTTTTGTTTTAGAGTTGAATGATGACGAGGCAATGAAGGTCCTCGATATTGCTGCGGATACCTACGGCGGGTTGACCTTAGAGTTTACCGGTCTTTATCTTGATGCTTACCTGATGGGGACGGAGTCTCCGTCGGTAGAGGGTTTCAAAGAATACCGTGAAAGACAGTCTGATGTTGTTGAGTTCTCACCACACCTCTCTGTGATTGCCGATGTGTTGTCAGAAGAAGAATCAGGCAACTACGTGTACACAATCCGTCTTCTGGCCGAGTTCGACATCAGTTACATAGAGTCCATGGGGGTGGATTCGGATGATGTACCAATGAGAGGTGAAGCGAAGGAACACTTCGAAAGTAATTCGTCAATTGTTCTCAGATTGAATGAGAATATGGAATTTACCTCACTCTCTATCAGATCTAATAATCTCGCATACATAAATGGTTATTACAACTATGAGTACGATGGGTCGATTCCTGGTTATCATCATTCTGAAACTCAAATAATCGAAGAGTCCGTGAATATCGATACAGATCTCCTGATTGAATCCGATGGGATAACAACTGGTGAGATCATATCATTCCTGGAGAAATTGGAGGGAGGAGAGGTCGTTGTTCCTTCGAAGGACATTTCTGTCATGTTCTCCATGACATCGATGGCCGAAGGTTTGACAAGTATCGTCGCAGTCGATCTTGTGATGTCCCTGTCGGATCTCGTAAAGTTGTTCATTGATGAGTCTGAAGCAGATGTTCCGATCAATGAGGCGAAGGATGCTTTTTTACAATTCCGTGGGGTTGATGTTTACACGACCCTCCAAAATGTTATGGAGTCTGCAGGATGGTTCATTTCAGAAGAGGAATATTACGATTTCAAGCAATTGATTGCTGGTAGGTCTGATTATTACTTCGAGACTTCAGAACAACTGTATAACGGTGAAATAAAGAATGAAGTGAAGAATAGGCTTCATTTCTCTGCAAGTCCCTCGGATCCTTTGATTGTTGATGATAATGGTATTTGGGTCAAAGAACACCATGCCGTACTATTCAACAAGGATGATGCATGGAACTATGTAGATTATGATTCATGGTCTGGATCCGAATCTCTGCCCATCCCTTCATATTTGGGAGGTTTTAAAGTTGATAATAAGGGGGCTAAACCAGACATCAATCAACAGATTATCTCAGGTTCTAACAATACTTTGTGGTGGAATATCGAAGATTCCACTAAGACCATCTACATAGCAGGAGCTTCCAGTAAACCTGCACTTGCCCTCTTCAAAAATGGTGTCAAGGATGATGGGTTGCTGCAAACATTGAATTCCTCTGTTGTACCCGAAAAGAGTTTGGATCGCGGATGGCTAGTGACATTGAGCATCAGTAATGGGGCCCTTTTCGAGGACTGTTGTCTTGAGATTAAGTGGAATGGAGGATCTTTAGATTGTTTTATACTGAAATCGGAAGAGATGGTTCCCGAGTTCGACCCCACATTGGAACCTGAAGGATTTCCTCCGGTTGTTGTCAACGGGGTGGAGTATTGTTATAACATTCGCGGAGAGGCATACATAGTTGGCCTTGATGATGGAGTAGATACAGTATTGTTCTCCAGAGAGGTAGTCATAGATGAAGTGCCATATCGCGTGGACAAGTTCTATAGTTTAAAAACTGAAAAAATGACGGTCGTTCTTCCTGTTGGATCATCATCGGTTCCTGGTTTCTGCAATTGTAAGATTGAAGAACTAACCCTTGTATGTGAAGGTAGGGAAGGTCTGACGAAGGATAGTGTCCCTGGTATTATTGGATTGAAGAACTTCAAAGTCGTCGGATATGAT
>CAZCMJ010000037.1:0-15765 GCA_964499845.1 uncultured Methanomassiliicoccales archaeon | reverse complement strand
GGGAGTTGATGTCCACATCATGGGCATACAGGTCGTCTCCGTGGAAGAGCATCCTCCCCTCTATGCGACAACCCTCCACCAGGTCGTTCATCCTGTTGATGCTCCTGAGGAGTGTGGATTTCCCACATCCGGACGGACCGATCAATGCGGTTATGCAGTTCTTCCTGACCGGCATGTCCACATCGAACAGAGCCTGCTTCTGACCGTACCAGAGGTTCACGTCCCTGACGTCTATGCACACATCATCCGACGGGATGTCGACCATGATCGGGTCGGTGTTCTCCCTCCATTCCATGCGATTGATGTCTTCGGAACCGTCCTCTGTCATCTTCGGCCCCGGGGGAACATCCGCCCCCTTCCTGTCATCCTGTCCTATTGTCTTCATTGTAGATCACCATCTGACCTTCTTGTTGTAGTGGTTTCTGATTAGTGAGGCGGTCACGAAGAACACCAGCACTATGAGCATCAGTATACATGCCGTTCCATACTGGAGTTCGGTGGTTCCGGGCATGTCCATCGCCAAGTGGTACAGGTGCAGCGGCAGTGCCATGACCGAATCGAATATGCTTCCCGCAAGGGTGGGTTGGAAGAGCACCGCGGCCGTGAACATGATCGGTGCCGTCTCGCCGGCGGCACGTCCTATGGAGAGGATTGCACCGGTGACGATTCCGCCCATGGCCGCGGGGACGACCACTCTGTACGTGGTCCTCCATTTGCTGGCGCCAAGGGCACGTGATGCCTCCCTGAGGTCCTGGGGCACCGTCCTCAGTGCCTCCTCCGTGGTCCTTATGATCACAGGCAGGATCATGAACGCAAGCGTGATCCATCCTCCGACCATGCTGTATCCCAATCCGAGGTATGTGACGAGGAATACGCTTCCGAACATTCCGAAGACGATCGAAGGTGTTCCGTTCAGTAGGTCTATGGCCTCCCTGATGATGCGTGTGTACGCCGTGTCCTTCGAGTACTCCGCCAAGTAGATCCCGGTGAGGACCCCCAACGGGAATGCGATCAGTGCCGTCCCTCCAATGAGTTCGAGTGTTCCTATTATCGCAGGCATGATCCCTCCGGACCTTCCGCTGTCGGAGGGCCCCTCTGTGATGAACTCCCAGCTTATGGCGGGGAGTCCTTTGATCAGGATGTAGCTGATTATCACAGCCAGAATCAGTATCACTGCACCCATGATCGCGGTGAGCATCATGTTGGCCGCCCTGTCCTTTGATGCGGGATCGATCCCTTCGAGGACCTTTCTCATGCCGATGCACACAGCCACTGCAACCAATCCTGAGATCACCGACAGTCCGTCTCCCGTGAAGAGTGTGGCCATCATGAACACGAACACGAAGATCAGTGCGTATCCGAAGACACGGACCGCCGTCTCCCTGTGGGTTCTGAATAACCCGCTCTTCACCATCGGGGCCATGAATCCACCCGTGATGCGGTTCATCAGTGTTCCATGGGATTCGTATTCACCCGTCCTCATCTTCGCCCTCTTTACCATATGACGTGAGTATATGTTGATGGCCAGGACCATCGCCATGAGTGTGACCCCGAGGAGGAACAGGGACGACTGTCCGACAGACCCCGCAACCGATTCGGGGAGCTGGGATGCTATAGTTCCTGTGAGTGTGCTGACTATGCTGAATATGTTCCAGAGCGGGTCGGGTATCAGGGGTGTGTTCCCGGTGACCATCATGACGGCCATCGTCTCACCCACCGCCCTTCCCACACCCAGGATCACCGCTGCGGAGATCCCCGATACCGCCGCGGGTACGATGACCTTGGAGATCGTCTCCCATCTGGTGGCACCCATTGCCAGTGATGCCTCCCTGTAGGATCTGGGAACCGCATGGATCGCATCCTCCGATACTGAGATGATCGTGGGCAGTGCCATTATCCCGAGAACCAGGGAACCCGCCAACCATGAGCTTCCGAAGAGGAGCTGGTCTGGGAAGATGTCCCTGAGCACCGGCAGGAGGACCATCAGTCCGAAGAATCCGTAGACAACGGATGGGATGCCCGAGAATACCTCGCAGACCGGTTTGATGATGTTGCGCATGTGTGTCGTGGCCACCTCCGAGATGTAGATGGCAGCCGCAAGCCCTATGGGCACTGCGAATGCCATGGCACCCAATGTGACGAGGAGGGTCCCTGTGATGAGGGGCAATGCTCCGTATTCCCCGTCCGAGGGTTTCCAGGAGTCCCCAGTGAGGAACTCCCAGAGATCGATGTTCGAGATCGCGGTCCAGCTGTTGCCCAGCGTGAAGACGATGATCATAAGGATGATCAGTACGGTCATCGATGAGACCGCGATCAGGACATACCTCATCAGTCTGTCCCTTTCATTCCTGTTCTTTTTGAGACCGTACCGATCAGTTTCCATGGAGGTCCCTCAGAGGGCTGCGACCTGTCCGATGCTGATGTATCCGATGGTCCCCTCGGTGGTCTGGACCATTCCGATGACCCCGCCGGTGGACTGCTGTGTGACGTAGCGGTCTTTCAGTTCCCATTCCGGATCCACGGCCTTCATGGCCTCCTCGAAGCAGTCCCTTGTTCCGGACCCGTCCTCGCGGCTGATCACCCCTATGGCCTTGTCAGGTCCGCCGACCTGGCTCCAGTTGGTGATCTCCCCGCTGAAGATCTTCGCCACCTGCTCTCCTGTCAGGTCGGTGACGCCGCTGATGTTCGCCACGATGGCGACACCGTCACGTCCGATCTTGATGGGCATCAGGTTGCCGTCGTACTTGGAATTCATATCTCTGGACAGCATCCCGATGTCGAACACTCCCGCATCGGTCTGTTTCTCACCGACTCCGGAACCTCCTCCGGAGATTGTGATCGTCATGTAGCTGTATTTGGCCATGTAGGCCTCTGCGAGTTTCGACATCGTCTCGTTGATGGAGGTGGATCCTCCGCAGTCGATGGTCGTCTGTCCTTTCTCATCGGGGGCGGCGTATGTCGTCATTGAGGTTGCATCGAGTCTGACGAACTCCTCTCCGAGGATGTTCTGTCCCTCTTCGCTTGTGATCCAGTCCAGGAATGCCTTGACATTGCCTGAGGGTTCACCTTTGGTCACAAGGACCAGGTTCCTCTGGATCGTGTAGGTGCCGTTGAGCACGTTGTCTTCAGTCGGTTCCACACCGTTGTATCCAAGGGCGATGGGTTTGTTGTTGTCCTCGCCATTGTCATCGAGGGTCATGTAGGCCCCGACACTGGCGATCAGGAGGATCACCACTGCGGCGATTGTGATTGTCTTATTATCCAAGGTTTTGCACCTCGGATGATGAGTATTCGGGTTCTGCGTATATATTTGTTCGAATTATTATATAATCAAATCGATAGTAATATAGATTATTCATATCTCTATATAGAATATGGTGGATATATAGTCGGAGTACGGTGATATCATCGAAATCAACCCCGATCAGCCACTCGGACAATCTGGAGTGGAAGGTGAGGTGATATTATCCAGAACCTTAACTGTCCTCCCATTCGGATTATGGCAGGTCCCCCTATATTGAGTATATACCCATTTTGACTGGATATATAGTTCACAGGTCATCTTTAAATCCGAATCCGTTCTCTCCGGATTGTGGACCTAAGAAGGATTCAGATCACCGGCGGGTCATCGTATATGATCACGCTTCCCAAGGATTGGGCCGACACTGTCGGACTGAAGAAGAACGATGCCATCGGATTGCAACCGCAGCCTGACGGCACATTGGTGCTCTATCCCGGCGGAAAGGAATCCATCGCCGCTGTGTCCACCAAGGTGGTCGACACGGAAGGGATAACCGACCGCGATTATCTGTACAGGCAGCTTGTCGGCGCTTACATAGCCGGACACGACATCATAGAGATGCGGTCATCGGCGGGACTCTCCAGTATGGCCACATCTGTGGCATCTTCATTCACCCAGACCGCCATAGGTCTGGAGATCATGGAGGAGAGTGACGACCTCATCGTCATCAAGGACCTGATGGACCAGGCCGAGATGAGGCCCACGAAATCCGTCGAGAGGATGAAGGTCCTAGCGCGTAACATGCTCAACGATGTCCTCGGATGTCTGGAGGAAAGGGATTCTGCAGGCCTTGAATCGATGAATGACAGGGACAGGGAGATAGACCGCCTGGATTGGCTCATATCCCGTCAGGTGAACATCCATCAGAAGGACATAACCATCTCCCGCAGGATGGGTATGGACCTCTGCGAGATCGCAAGGTGTGCCACGGTCAGTCGTACCATCGAGAGGATCGGGGACCACGCCGTGCTCCTGGCCAAGAACTTCAGGCCCCTGATGGAATCCGACAGCACAGGGTTCGATGTCGATGTAATAGCTCTCGGAAGGGAGGTCGTATCACTTTTCGTCGAATCCGTAGGCACCTGGAGTTCGAAGGATATGTCCGCGGCCAATGCCTGTATCGAGAAGGGCGAGGTCCTCGTCGGGATTTCTGAAGAACTATCCGAACGGGCCGGTGGGATGGACGGCAAACCCGCTATGGCCGCAGAGCTCATCGCAGGCAGTGTGAAGAGGATCGCCGAGTATTCCATGGACATCGCCGAAGTGGCGATCAACTCTGTCATGGACTAAATATGGGCAGAGGTATCGGGATGACTGTGAGATTCGTCGTCGCAATGTCCGGTGCATCGGGATCGGTCTACGGTGTTAGGTTGCTTCAGGAGCTGAAGGGCGAGAGGATACTGGTCATGTCCGAAATGGCCAAGACCATCCTCTCAGAGGAGACATCATACTCCGTTGATTCCGTCTATTCCATGGCCGATGCCGTCTTCGAGGACGATGCCATGTTCGCATCGATCGCTTCGGGCAGTTTCCGTCATGACGGCATGGTCATCGCACCGTGCAGCGAATCCACCGTCGCCAAGATCGCCAACGGGATATCCGACACCCTGATAACCAGGGCCGCGGCGGTCTGCATAAAGGAGGGTAGGAAACTCGTCCTTCTGGTGAGGGAGACCCCCAAGAGCGCCATAATGTTGGAGAACGAACTGAAGCTCGCGAGATTGGGGGTCGTCATAATGGATGCCAACCCCGGATTCTACCCCAGGCCCGAGACCGTTGATGACATCATCGACATAGTGGTCGGAAGATGCCTGGACCAACTCGGTTCGGATCACGATCTCTACAGAAGATGGCAGTGATCATCCGAACAATCTTCTGAACGAGTCGCGGGCGTAGACTTCCCTGACCTCTTCCTCGGTGATCCCGCGACCGGAGATCATGACCATGAAGTCGTTCCCGTCCGGGGCGGTCACGATCATGAACTCCCTGAGGCCGTGTCTCTCGTAGAATCTCCTGCGGCTCAGCCTCTGATCGTAGTTGTCCGATTCAACCACGGGTTCGATGTTCAGGAACACCCTGCCCTGCGGGGCCATGTCCTTCAGCATTCCGAGCACCCTTCCGCCGTAGCCCTTCGACCTGCATGACGGGTCCATGGCGAAGTAGATCAGATAGATCAGGGAATCTGTCGTCATCGTGTACGCAAGACCTACGAACCTTCCGTCGTCCAGGATGGCGTTGTAGTCGATGTCCGACAATGTCATGCCCCTGTGGAGGGCATCCAGCGGTATCCTCTCGTATCCGGGGAAAGCGGACATGTACAGGTCGTCGGCGACGGACAGGAACTGGTCCTCTCCAGACATGGGCCTCAGCTCAAGCATCGGCCCTCCTCCCGAACGCCACCATGGACAGGACCCTCCATCCACTGTCGATTCCGGCTTCCCTGATGATGAATTCCTCCGTGCTTCCGTCATCGGCTTCGCGGAGCCTCACCTGGACCCAGCAGGACCCCAGACCGAGGTCCTCCGCCTCCATCTGCATCATGATGGATGCTATGGAGCAGTCCTCTATCCACACATCGGACACGTCCGGGTCCGCTGCCACGATCATCAGGAATGTGGCCGTCCCCAGGGCCTTCGTGCCCGAATCCCTGCATCCTGCAAGACGTCCTATCAGGTCAATGTCGGTCACCGGGACCAATCTCACGGGACGACGGGAACGGGAGGAGGGGGCGAGGTCCCCTGCCTCGGTTATGAGCTCCATCTCACGGGCGGTCAGCGGTTCGGACGTGAACGTCCTGCAGCTGTGCCTGGACCTCGCGATGTCTATGAACAAACCATCACTCCAGGTAGATGGCCGGCCTTCCGGGGGCGGCCTGTCTGGCCTTGTTCTGGGGGTCGTATACGCCCTCGGTATCGGCGGACAGGACCTCCACGGGGATGCCGGTCTCCTCGGACAGGAACGCCGCGGCTCCGGAGAACAGTGCGGTCTCATCGGTTCCGAAGACGGGCCTCTTGGCCTCGGGGGTGGACCTGGCGAACTCCACAGCCACCTTCTTGGCCAGTTCGGATGCGGCCTTTCCGTTCCTCTTGATGTTCTCGTCCTGCATGCATCTCTTGGTGAGGTCTGGGACCGTGAGTTTGCCCTCCTCGAGCATCTCGCATCCCATCCTCATGACATCCCTCTTCCACTGGGCGGAGGTGTACATGATCAGTCTCTTGGGCTCGATGCCCGCGATCTTCCTGATCTCGGTGATGTCGGACATGACGTTGCGTATGAGGTTCTCGCCATACTCCGCATCGGCGGAGATCTTGGAATCGTCGGCCCCGGGGAGCTGTCCTGCGGAGACGAGTCCCTCGAATCCTGCCTGCTCCCAAAGCTCCTCCGCCGTATGGGGGGTGATGGGCATCATGGCCTGGATCCAGATGGACAGGGCCTCCCTGACGGTGTCCCTGTTGGAGCCTCCGCGCCTGTTGTACCATTTCATGTCGTTGAACATGTCGAAGTAGACGATGGTGGCCATGGCCCTGAGGTCGTTCTTCTCCATGGCCTTCCTGATGGAGGCGATGTGGTTGTTGAACCTGGACAGGAGCCAGTCGTCCATTCCCCCTTTGGGTGCATCGGACTCCGATGCGATGAGGTCCTGGACCGCACCCATGATCCTGTCGACCCTCTGCCTGTAGGTCATGACGGTGTCCTCACTCCACTCCACATCCACGAACATGGATGCCACATGGGCGTAGTAGAGCCTCATGGCGTCCACACCGAATTTGGCGGCCGCTCCGGGGATGGGCTGCGCCCCTCCTTTGGACTTGGAGATCTTGTCACTGTTCTTGCCGGTGACATACCAGTTGACGGTGATGCCCTTGGGCCACATCTCCGGCGGGAGGATGGCCACATGGTTGAACAGGAACACGGGGAAGTGCACGGTCATGTGCTCCTTCCCACCAAGGTTCATGTCCAGAGGGTACCAGTACAGGACATCCTTCCTGATCTTCTCCACGAGCTCCTCGGGGATACCGGTGGAGGCGGAGACCTCTGCGGCCGTGCCCTTTCCGAGGATCACATGGTCGAAGAACGCCTCTGTCATCTGGTCGGGGACGATCTCCCCGCTGTTGGCGTAGAGGGATATGGTGTAGTATATCGGATACAGGGTGGAATCGGAGATGGCCTCGATTATCCACCTGTCGTCGAAGGGGAACTTGGTTCCGAGCCAGTTACCCATTCTGACGCAGGCCCTTTCCCTGAACCAATCCAGTACGCCGTGGACGTTGTCCGCGTACTCCGCGGGGTTGATGTCCATGGACCTGCAGTGTTCGGACGTCCTCTCGGTGAGGTCCTTGTCGGCATAGTTGATGAACCACTGGTCGTCGATCCTCTTGATGTGGACCCTGGATCCGCACCTGCAGACGACCTCCTCCGTGAGGTCGAAGAAGGGCTCCGCCTCGCCGGAGTCGATCATGGCCTGGCGCATCTTGTCCTTGGCCTCCTCGACACGCATACCGGCGAACTCTCCGCAGACCGCCTTCATCCTGCCCATGTGGTATCCGTCCTTGTAGACCTGCTTCTTGGCGTCCACGAGCTTGGGGTCTCCCGGGGCCTCGATGCCCAGACGGTCTATCATGTCCTTGGCGGGGAAGTCCCCGTAGCCCTTCATCTCGATGATGGAGATGGGCACCACGGAATCGATGAGCTCCTGGGTGAGTCCGTATTCGGTGATCATCCTGGGGTCCTTCTTCACCGCCTCCAGGGAGATCCAGTCATCGGGTGCGTCGGACGGGACCGAGGTCACCAGTCCGGTACCCACGTCGGGGTCGCAGAATGATGCGGGGAACACGGGGATCTCGCGGTGGATCATGGGGGCCTCGCACATCCAACCGATCATATCCCTTCCGGGGATGGATCCGATGACCTCGATGCCGTCCTTCTGAAGGACCATCTTCTCCGCTGCCTGGGGGGAGACGATCCATGTCTCTCCGTCCTTGGCGATCCTCTTGTACTCCACCTCGGGGTTCACCCAGAAACAGACCTGTCCGTAGACGGTCTCGGGCCTGAGTGTGGCGGCGATGAGGTATTCGTCACCATGTTTGAATTTGAGCAGGGTGTACTCCTGTGTCTCGGCCTTTCCTCCCTTGGAGAGGTCGGTCTCGGAGGGGTCCACTGCGACGGGTCCACAGTTGGGACATACGGATGCATAGTAGGGTTTCTGGATCAGGAGTCCTGCATCCTTCAGTTTCCTGAACTGCCACTGGATGAACTTTCCGTAGTCGGCGTACAGTGTGCAGGTGAACCTCCTCCAGTCCGCGAGGAATCCGAATCTCTTCCAATATTCGTTCTGGTAAACATCGTTGAAGAACTCGATGACGGACATGGGGTCCTTGAGCTCGGCGAGCTTCTCCTCGGGACATCCGTTCCTGACCAGATAGTCCACGGTCTTCTCGTCTCCGTTGGCGATCTTCTTCGCCAGACTGATACCGCCGTTACCGGTGGCATGGGTCCCCACAGGGAAGAGGACGTTGTATCCCGTCATACGCTTGTATCTGCCGATGGCATCCACATACGTGTATCCCCTGAGGTGACCGACGTGGAGGTATCCGGTGACACCAGGATATGCGAAGATCGCCATGAACTTCGGTTTGCTGTCGTCCCTCTCGGCCCTGTCGAGTCCAGCCTCGATCCATCTGGCCTGCCATTTCTCTTCCATTTTACCGTAATCGAATGCCATCTCGATCCTTTTCCAATTAATACTGCGCGTATAAATGGGACTTTTATATAACTTTCAGGAAAGGAAATAATACCTGGACGTCACGGTGTCCGACCGCCTGTCGGACAACATCGGAAATCGATCCATCATGCCGTTTTAGAGGGTCGTTCGGGTCTTTTGGAAAACGTCGGTTTCCATTACGCGGATGCTGATCGATGGGGGTTTCACCGTTCTTGTCACCACATTATTATATTGCATACATCATCGGAGTCTCGAAGACGAGAGGGTACGTACATTTCTTCTGTTTCCCTCTGTCAGACCGTGTCGGACGTTTTGTCGGACAAATTTTAAATACCCTGTCCGACATATGAGAATCAGCAAGTACGAAGGGATGGGACTCTGCAAGACTTGCATGTGAAAAACGGGTGAGAACAATGTCGGACGAAGCGACCAAGGTCACGATCAGGATGGGACCTGAGGTAATCCAAGCTATGGAGGACTTCATGGCTGATCATGAGATTGAGAACAGATCCGATTTCATCCGTGATGCCATCTGTGGTTACATCGCCTCTCAGAGGGGCGGTGCATCTGCGATGGAAGGCGGGATCTTCGTCCGCTTCAGCGAACTTCAGATGGATGCCCTCGATAAAATCGTCGAAGGCGGTGTTGCCTACGACGTCGAGGAGTTCGTCAGAAGGTGCGTCCTCGATAGGATCGTACCCGAAGAGGTCGAGAAGGATGTGTTCACGAACGCATTCAGGTCGGCCCAGAGGAACGCTGCACTCAAGTGAAGAACAAGGGATGGGAAATCGACGTCGGATGGCAGATGGGATGGCTTCGGCCAGCCGGAAGACGTCAACTTCAAACCATTTAAAACCACAAAAGAAAACGGGGATGCACATCGATGGATCACAGAACAGACATGGAAGGACTCCACGAGCCGAACATAGCGGTCGTGGGTGTGGGCGGTGCTGGATGCAACGTCGTCAGCGAGTTCTTCGGATCTCTCTGCTCAGTGGACACCATCGCGATCAACACCGACAAGGACGCACTCCACAACAGGACCCAGGCAGACAAGAAGATCTACATCTGCAGAGAGGTTCTCAAGGGAGAGGGCGCCCGCGGGGATGCCACCATCGGAAAGAAATGCGCAGACATCCACAGAGAGGAGATCAGAGAGGCCGTTGCCGGGTATGATTTCGTCTTCGTCGTCGCAGGACTCGGTGGGGGAACCGGAACTGGTGCCGCATCGGTCGTCATCGAGGCCGCACAGTCACAGGGCATCATGACGTTCGCGATCGGGATCGCACCTTTCTTCTTCGAGGGGCCCAGGGTTGAGGCCGCGAAAATCGGATACTCCCACATCAGGGGAGTGTGTCGTAACTGCATCCTCGTGGAGAACGATCTCGTTCTCAAGCACATGTCCGACCTGACGCCCGATAAGGCCTTCAGGGAGGTCAACAGGAGCATCATGAAGTATGTCATGGACCAGGTGGACATCGTCAACCAGATCTATGATGATGAGGCTGCAAAGCCCAGGATCATCGCCGAGAAGGTACCTGAGAACACGTACCCCATCGGTCAGTTCATGAGTGCCTGATCACGAATAACGCTTTTCTCCCCCGCAGGGGAGCGCCGCTCTCCTGCACTTACATCTTTTTCGGATTCCGTTTCATGTTTCGTCCGGAGCGTATGGGCACCTCTTGTTATCTAGAATGAGGTGATTCCCATGTCATACACCTTTGCGGTGGATACGGTGATAGCGATGAGCATAGGAGATGAAAGGAACCTGACTATGGTCATGGACCTCTATGAACTGACGATGTCCAACGGATATTTCCTTGAAGGACATGAGGAGCACAGGGCTACGTTCGAGGTCTTCTTCCGCAGGATCCCCGATGACGGGGGATTCGCCATCTTCGCTGGTCTGGAACAGGTCATCGACTACATCGAGAACATGCACTTCAGTCCGGAGGACATAGAATACTTCAGGTCCCTGGACATGTTCGACGAGGGATTCCTGGAGTTCCTCTCCGATTACCATTTCAGAGGCGATGTCCTCGCTTTCGAAGAGGGTACGGTGATATACCCCAACGAACCAATACTCGTGGTCAACGCACCACTCATCGATGCCCAATTGGTTGAGACGGCGATATTGGCACAGATCAACCATCAATCCCTCATCGCCACCAAGGCCCGTAGGATAGTGAAGGCGGCCGATGGCAGGGCCGTGTCCGATTTCGGTGCACGTAGGGCCCACAACATGGATTCGGCGGTCTTCGGGGCCCGTGCGGCATTCATAGGAGGGGTTGCAGGGAGCGCCACGGTCCTCGCCGGGCAGATGTTCAACATCCCCATCAGCGGTACCATGGCCCACAGCTGGGTGATGTACCACGATTCCGAATTCGAGGCGTTCAGGAGGTATGCGGAGATCTACCCGGATGATACGGTCCTTTTGATTGACACCTATGACGTCCTCAGGTCCGGAACCCCCAATGCGATCCGTACCGCAAAGGAGATCCTCGGACCCATGGGGAAGAGACTCAAGGGCGTGCGCCTCGACTCGGGCGATCTTGCCTATCTCACCAAGGAGGTCCGTAGGATGCTCGATGAGGCGGGGTTGGAGGATTGCAGGATCATAGCATCCAACAGTCTCGATGAATACTCCATTTCATCGATCATCGATCAGGGGGCATGCATAGATGCGTTCGGTGTCGGGGAACGTCTCATCACCGCCAAGAGCGATCCTGTGTTCGGTGCGGTGTACAAACTGTCTGCCATCGAGAGGGATGGTGTCTGTCTCCCCAAGATCAAGGTATCCGAGGCTGTGGAGAAGATCACCAATCCGGGCAGGAAGAACGTCTTCCGCGTGTATGATGGGATGGGACATGCCGTTGCCGACCTCATAACACATGACTGGGAGGTACCGGAGCCCGGATGCAGGTGCGTCGATCCCCGTAAACCCTGGATGGACATCACCCTGACGGATTGTAGGTTCAGGTCCCTCCTCAGGAAGGTCATATCTGATGGTAAGAGGGTGGAACCTCCGAAGGACATCCGTAGCATCAGGGAGTATGTGGAGAGACAGCTCAGGGAGGAGATCTGGCCCGAGGAACAGAGGTTCGAGAACCCGCACATCCACCACATGGACATGAGTTATGATTACTATGTCTCCAAGATGGACCTTTTGAAGACGGAGAGCGAGAGGATCCCTTCGAAGAGGAGCTGATATCCTGCCGGAGCTTCCCGAAGTGGAGTCCATGAGGGTGCTCCTGGAACCGAAGGCCGTCGGACGTACGGTGGTCTCGGTCGGGATGAACAGGCCGGAGATCGTAGATCATCCCGATCCGGACACGTTCAGTGACCTGTGCAGCGGCCGTCGGATAACCTCTCTTGGGAGGCGGGGGAAGTACATCTCCATCGTCCTGGACTCCGGAGACACCATCTGGTTCCACCTCCGTATGACGGGGAGGATGTCCTCCGAGCCGTCGGACGGTCCCGTCCAGAGGCATACCCACCTGATATTCGGATTGGATGATGGGATGGATCTCAGATTCACCGATCCCCGGAGGTTCGGACGGTTCTGGTTGCTCAGGAACGGTGAAACGGACACGTTCACCGGTATGTCGGGACTCGGGCCCGAACCTTTGGACGGGGATGTCACTGCCGACCATCTTCAGGAATGTGTCGGACATTCCCGGAGGTGTGTCAAATCCTGTCTCTTGGACCAGTCGGTCGTTGCGGGTATAGGCAATATCTATGCCGATGAGGTCCTGTTCATGGCGGGCATATGTCCGACACGCAGGTCTGATACATTGGGCCGCGATGACTGGGGGAGGATATCCACATCCATCCCCAAGGTCCTCCGCAAAGGGTTGGAAGACGACCTTGCATCACCCGAATGGTACCTTTCCGGAAGGGAAGGTGGTTGGGAATCATCACCGTATCTCATGTACGGTCATGAGGGGGATCCGTGTCCGACATGTGGTACGACCATCGTCAGGACTGTGATATCGAACAGGAGCAGCTATCACTGCCCGAAATGTCAGAAATGAAAAAGGAGAGGTGGGGCCGATGGCCCTCGACCTCAGTTTCCAGCAGCCTCGTAGCCCATATCGAAGGCCTTGAGGTTGAGTTCTCTGAACTTCTCGGGAACCTGTTTCCCCAGCACATCCCTGAGGACATCCTTGGGAATGGGGAAGCCTTCCAATGCGGCGACGGCACCGATCATCACAGCGTTGGCCGCAACAGCCTTTCCCGCCTCTATGGCGAGGCTCGTGGCATCTATTGTGACGATATGGTCGTTGACGGCCTTCACAGACTCCACGAGTTCGGACACGTCGGGGTATTCCTCGAAACCTGCGGCCACCATGGAGGGGAGCACCGGGTCGAGGTTCATCAGGACCACGGAGTCTTTGTTGGCGAGATGGATGTTCCTGCAGGTCTCAGAGGGTTCGAAACCCATGATCATATCCGCATTCCCGACGGCCTCCAGGGGGCTGATGACCTCGTCTCCGAACCTGAGGGTGGAGAGGACGCTGCCTCCCCTCTGGGCCATTCCGTGGACCTCGCTCATGGCCACCTGGAATCCCATCTCCATGGCGGCGTTGCCGAGAACCATGGATGCCAGGAGGACACCCTGTCCTCCGACTCCGACGATCTGGACTGTGTACTTCATCTTATCACCTCGATGACCTTCTTGGGACATACACTGGCGCACATACCGCATCCGATGCACTGTGTCGGGTCCGTGGACACCGATCCGTCCTTTCCCTTGATTATGGCGGGACATGCCACGGTCTTGAGGCATGTGTAGCACTTGATGCACCCCTCAGGATCCACAACACAGCGTTTCGCCTCCAGCATCTTCCTTTTCTTGAGTTCGAGGGGGCAGGGGCACTTGGAGATGACGACCGCCACACCGTCGTATGCTATGGCATCCTTCATGACCTGGGTGGTCCTCTTGACGTCGTAGGGGTCGACGATCTCCACGAACTTGGCACCCACTCCGCGGACCAACTGCTCTATGTCGATGGCCTCTGTGGAAACTCCTCCGAAGTCCCTTCCCGTTCCGGGGTTTGGCTGGTGGCCCGTCATGGCGGTGGTCCTGTTGTCAAGGATGACCATGACGATCTTATGGTTGTTGAACAGGGCGTTCACAAGGGGCGGGACCCCGGAATGGAAGAATGTGGAGTCTCCCATGAATGCGATGGCCTTTTGGTCGGTGGATTGGTCGAATCCGCCTGCGGCACCTGCTCCTCCACCCATGCAGATGATGAAATCAGCCGCATTGAACGGAGGTTGGACACCGAGGGTGTAACATCCGATATCGGAACAGTATACGACGTCCTTGCTGCCGACGGCCTTCTTGGTGGCACCGAACAGTCCTCTGTGGGGGCATCCGGCACAGAGTGTCGGAGGTCTGCTGGGCAGCCTGACTGTGGATGCGGGCAGGGGCTGGGCGAACTCCTCCACCTGGACGAGCTCCCTTATACCGGACAGTGTGTCGGGTGAGAACTCCCATGCTCTGGGCAGGTGTCCGCTCCTCTTCCCGTAGATCGGTACGTCGATGTGGTTCTGGGCGCAGATCCTCAGGACCTGGTCCTCGATGAAGGGCTCCAGTTCCTCCACTATGATAACGGCCTTCTTCCCCTGGACGAACGATGCGATCCTCTTCTCGGGGAGGGGGTTGGTGAATCCGAGTTTGAGGATGGAGACGCCCTTCACAAATTCCTTGACGTATGTGTACGACACGCCGGATGTGATCACTCCGACATCACCGTCCCCTTCGGTGAAGTTAAGGGGTGACTCCTCGGACATCTGTGCGGCCTTGGCGTACAGCTCGAGAAGCCTGTTCCTGTTGATCCTGGCATTCGCGGGGACGTTGACGAAACGTACGACGTCCTTGTCGAAATGTCCCTTTGTGACAGGATCGACCCTGTCGGACAGGTTGACGACACCGCGGGCGTGGTTGACCCTGGTGGTGGTCCTGTAGATCAGGGGGAGCGTGAGTTCCTCGGAAACCCTGTATGCCTCGGAGATCATGTCCTTGGCCTCCTGGGGTGTGGAAGGCTCCATCATGGGGAGCAGGGCGAGGGTGGAGTAATAGCGGTTGTCCTGCTCGTTCTGGGAGCTGTGCGCCGAGGGGTCGTCTGCGGAGAGGATGAGCATACCGCCTCTAACTCCCGAGTATGCGAGGGTCATCATAGGATCTGCGGCGACATTCAGTCCGACATGCTTCATGAATGTGAAGGACCTCACACCAGCTGATGCGGCAGCGGCGGAGACCTCGAATGCCACCTTCTCATTGGTGGAGAACTCGAAATACAGGCCTGCTTCCGCGGATATCTTCTCGAGGATGTTTCCGATCTCAGAGGATGGTGTTCCTGGATAGGTGGAGGCGAATCCGGTTCCCGATTCAAGGAGACCCCTTACGATCGCCTCGTTTCCGAGGAGGAGCTGTTTTCCTCCGTCAGCGAGTAGATTGGACATATTGAAACCTCAAATGGCTGACGTATCCGTACTTTAATATTAAAGATGGCGGAGTCAGGGAAGTTCGGACCATGCCTCAGCGTCTGAAGCGGGACATCTCCCCTCCGAAGTTGCCTCCGTATCCTTTTTCGGTGAAAACGGTGATATATTCGGAATAGGAGTTCATGGCCAGTAGTGCCTCATGAGCTTTCTGATGTCCTGCCTTGGATGCACGTGAGAACCATCTGCGGGCTTCCTCTCTATCCGGTACGACGCCTCTTCCGCCATCGCG
>CAZCMJ010000036.1:0-16385 GCA_964499845.1 uncultured Methanomassiliicoccales archaeon | reverse complement strand
AAAAAATGCATGCAATATGCATTATTCAGATAAATAGCAATAAATTAATGTGAAAGCTAAATCAGATTGATTAATAACTATTTTTACAAATACTCTACAGATTAAGAAAAAACAAGCGCAATCTGAAAAAAGTGAAACCTTGCTCCAGAATCTGAGAGGAACACCCTCTTTTTGAACCAACATGTGGGTTTTCGGGCCCAAAATGGGGCCAATTAAGTTGATATTCGGGAGACCGTCGTGGACAAGAAGGTGCCTTTTTTCTGAATAAAAACCTATATTGCTCCTGAAAATGACACTTTTTCCAAATTTCAAAATTATCACCACATTTTCGTTTCATTTCGAAGGAAACTAGCGCATTTTACATCATTTGAAAATTAATTATGTAATAAAGCATCAAACTAAATTAATCAAGCATTCACCCACAACCAAAAGATGGAAGGCAACAACATAAGAATAAATAATCCGATAAAGCAATTAGCTAAATTAATTCCAACTTCTAAGGAAAACACGATTTCACTGAGGAGAATACATCCTTTCGAAATCCTTGGTGATGATATCATCGAGGAAATCGATTCTGAGCAGATTCACAGAAAAACGACGCAAAACGTCGATATGCATCAAATCAGAGTTGATCTCGAAGAATCTGCAGAAGAAAAGCGATTCCGGGCGGGAAGGTGTACCTCCCACACCGAGAATGAAGAAAGTGGGCGTCTCATCGGAATCCACCACCCATTTCCTCATTCCGAAGGTTTTTGGAAAGATGTTGAGGGAATCGCCCTCGACATCCTCACAATAGTAACAAACCAGACGCATGACCCACTCGTCATCGTCCATCAGTACGATGTCCGGTTCGAACGGATCGCTGATCATGTTCCTATCAAGGATCTCGAAGCGACTACCCTCTGATTCAAACACCCTGCAGACCGCATCCTCGAACTGTGCCTGTGGTTCTCCGCAGTCGCAGGGCATCATGATATCACTCGGCCACGTAGGAGTAACGGTCGTTGAGGACCATCTCGACGTGGGCCATGACCTGGTTGTAGGAATCCTCGAGGACCTTCTCATCCATGGTGAGGGAGTTGATGTACATCTTCTGATGCTTGGGAGCAGGTGATTCGTTCAGCAGATCCAGAATGGCCTTGAAGTTACCCTCGATGCTCTCCTTGCTGGTATAATCCATCGAAAGGACGTGCTTGATGACCTGAAGGTCGATCTTGAGGAAATCGATGACATCTTCGCATGCATCCTCATTGAACCTACCGGACATGGACATGTCCACAAAGTGGTCGATCTTGGCGTTCTTCATAACACTCACCAATGTGAGTATCTGAAGCTCGTCGGGGGTGAGGATGACATCGTAGATGGGCCTCGCCTCCTTGGGAACCTCAGCCTCCGGAAGTTCGGAAGCGGGAGCGGAACGGACACCGAGGAGGTTCAGGGAGATCCAGAAGCTCGCCTGTGCGGAGAACAGTTTCCTGAGCGGCTCCATCACATCGCCGAGGCCCGCGGACTCCATCTGGGTGGTGACCTCTTTGAGGATGTCCTCCACAGAATCACGTGCGGCGGTGAGCTTGTCCACATAGTACTCGGATGACTCGGATTGGGAATCCACGACCTGATCCAACATCTCGGACAGGGGGGTGACCTTGGCATCCACCCAGGAGAGGTCGACCTTGGGTACATCCTGGGAAGACCTGAGCTCGGCATTCTCCTCCTCCAATGTCTGGACGTTGCATTTTGCGAAATCCAACTGCTGGGAGAGATCCTCGATGCGCTGTCTGCAGATCCTGAGCTCATCCTTGACAGAGGAGACGGATTCCAGCCTCTCATTCAGCTGTTCGTTCTCGGCCCTGAGCCTGGAGACCTCACCATCATCACAGGTGATGCCCGAAGCGGCCCTCTCGATCAATTCCCTGATACGGACGACGAGCTCATCATCGGAACCCTCCTTCACGACCGGAATGACCTTGTACGAGTTGAACTCGTCCTCGTCGGCCCTCTCGGAAGGGGAGAGTCTGGAGATGTAGTCCTGACAGTCTATGATACCGACGGCGGGTCTGGCCTCGCCCTTGCTGGCGATGAGTGCGTCACATGCATCGATATCATCGCTAAGAGCATCGATGAGCTTCACATACTGAGATTTCTTAGAGGAATCAACCTTGATCATTGCGGCGAAGGTGAAGATCTCGTTCATCTTCCTGTCCTTCACCCTGGATGTAAGCATCCCGTCCCACATAGGTGAATGATGGGGAACTGGTTTTAAAACGTTATCAGGACCTCACGCACCGAGTTCGGTGTCGGCTATGCAGCGTCCGATGATCGCACGGACACGGTCGGCCCATGCGAGATCGAATTCCGTGTACACGGCAAGGTCCGAAGGTTCCATGTCTATCAGGAACAGGTCCCTGAACGGTTCGGGGTCAATGGTGTCCGCCCATTGGAGATGGTAGGACATCTCATCCATATCGATCTCCCTGCAGGAGCCTATCCTGAGCATGATGCTGATCTCCTCCAGGCTGCATTGGATGAACTCACCGGCCTTCTGATAAGGGACGTCCGATTCCTCCCCCTCATCCATGAGCATCTGACACCTCTCGAGACATCCCTCCAGTATGGTACGGACCTTCAACAGACGGATGGTCTCCTTCTCACCCACGGGATTCCTTCCGGCCAGGATGTCGTCGGCTATGCGTATGCCTCCACGGATGTGGTCCAGATAACCGAGGAAGTAGGTGTAGAGGAATGTGTAGTACCCCTCATCCTCCCTGTCCCTCTCCTTCACTATACTAAGATAGTCATCATAGACATCGAGGGGGAGATGGAGCGGTTCCTGGTCCATCATGGCGGCATCGGCGCGGATGTTGGAGAGGTCGTCATCGGCAACCCTGATCATCGCGTGGCATCTGGCCACCTCTGAGACGAGATGCATGTGGATCATCTGCCTCCTCGCCGGTGATATCTCATCCCTTGTCATCACGAGTGCGGATTCGCAGGCCTTACGGACCTCGATCCTGAGGAGCTGTTCCCTGTCGGAACGGTCGAAGATCAGAGTTTCGCCTCCAACACCTTGCGTATGGCCCCTTTGAGCTCCTTCAGAGCGGAATGTGTGATCTTCTCGGATTCCCTGTCCTCGGGGGAAAGTTCCCTCAGATAATCCGCATAGAGTTTCGGGGGCAGTTCACTGGCCTTGGTGAGGAGCAGAAGGTCCTCGTTGAATCCGTTGTCCAAGGTGTCTAGATCGCCGAGGTAGTACTGCGATGCCATGCGGTAGTACCTCTCATCGATGTAGACGTAGTCGATGAGCTCCCTGTAGATGGATTCCCTCTCGGGCGTTTCGACGATACGGAGGGAGAATGCCTCGTGTTCGGTCATCTTCCTGTCGGCACCCTTCAGGAACATGTCCGATAGGGTCTTCCTGTCAATGCTCTTGTTGCGTGCCATTGTATCATCATTAATTTAGTTTATAGCTTTACTGCATGTATTATTATCATACACGTGTTCCTGAACGCTACGACCGGTGGATGGAACACCGATTTATATACCCAACATCCGGGAACCGAGGAGGATGTACAGACGGAACACTACCGTCGCTACGTGTCCACCATCAGAACAGCACAAATACACCGTGCACTTCGCCGACATCATGACGACAAGACTGGCCGTTTTCGATCTGGACGGGACGATAGCCGATTCCAAGGACTGCATATTCCACTGCTACCGCCATACCGCGGATGTCCTCGGAAGGCCGGAGCCCGATGTCGGAATGTTGGAGTCGGGTCTCGGCGGTTCCCTTCCGGGCAACCTCAAACGCATGTTCGACCTCGATGACGACAAGGTCATGGACGTCCTGGCCATCTACAGGGACGAGTACTCCCGGAAGGAGAAGGGAACGGTGAGACCGTTCACCGGGATCATCGCCACCATCGAGAGGATCAGGGCCATGGGCATCCGTCCTGCTGTGGCGACATTGAAGGCGGACAGGTTCGCATTCGGACTCCTAGATGACTGGGGCATCGCATGGATGTTCCATTCTATACATGGAGCAGACGAAGAGGGTGAGCTCACAAAGGCGGACCTTCTCCGCATGTGCATGTACGACGCTTCCGTCTCCCCCGAGGATACGGTGATGATCGGGGACAGCATGGACGATCTGAATGCTGCGATGGAATGCGGGGTCCGCTTCATCGGTGCCTCATACGGCTACTCGTTGCCGCAGAACAGATGCGAAGAGGAGAGAGTGAACCACGCAGATTCACCGATGGACCTCGCAGACCTCATCGTACAATGATGTGTCGTCGTTCAGACAGCACGATCAACCGATGATCCTGTAACCGGATTCCTCACCTTCTGCAGAATATCTGACACCACGTGCGTCCAATACCTGACGTATGCTTCTGACACTCAATCCCAATCCGAGGTTGAGGAACTGATTCTCAACAACACTGCTGCCATCATACTCTGCGATGGGATGGAATCCCAGGGGAAGATGGGAGGTCTGCACCTGGAGTGCGTACACCCTGCCCTTGGTGTCCAAGATCGGACATCCAGACTGCCCCTTCAATCCGGGACTCGATGTCTCGATGTACTCCATCCTGTATCCGCCGTCCTTGCTGACACCGCGGTCGATGGTACGGGTGTGGATGCCCTCGTTGGGGAAGAACGCACGGTCCACGTCGATCTTCGGGATACAGAATGCGTTCATCTGCTCGTTGAAATCGGACTTGATCTCCAGAAATGCGAACCCCATCCTGCACAGGCTCCTGCCACGCACGGCATGGTCGGGGTCGATGAACACAGGATACTCCTTCACCCAGTCCGGATTGAAGGGCTCCAACCTGCCGATGGCGATGTCCATCTGCCTATTCACATAGGCCTCGTTGAGCCTGACACCGTCCCAACCCCACCAGAAGGAATGGTTGGTGAGGAGGGTCTTCTCCAGTTTGATCTCCCCTTCGGACGCCCCGGGATCGGCCCTGCGCCCGGCGTTGATCTCCCTGATCTCCTTGATCTTGTTCTGGTCCGCCTGATATCTGACGAAGTTGTCGAACACATGACCTGCGGTGATGATCCACCCCTGGTCGTTCACGACCACGAACGATGCGCAGTCTGTCATGACCTTTCCGTCCTGCTGACGTACCGATATCACCAACGGACGGGTGAACCTGGAAGCCCTATCGCATGCCTCGGCGAACATGTACGGCTGATTCCAAAGATGGTATATAACTGCCGTCGCAGGAACGTCGGTACGTCCGACAGAGGTTGTAGAAGCCATAAATACAGCCTGCTGGATTGAAGGGCGAGCAAGATGATCTCCAAGGAGACCCAATACAGGATATACGCCGGAACCCGCAAGGATGATTTCACCGGATGGGTGCAGGGTGATGAGGGAAGTAAGGACGGCATCATACTGTGGTCCCTCTACCTCGGGAACGGATACTACCTTGACAGGTTCATCAAGCACGTGAAGGGCTTCCTCAGAAGCAAGAAGGTGAAGTTCTCCAGCATCCGCAGGGACAACACCGTGGAGGACCCTGACGGGGAGTACAAGGACATGGACTACCACGTGCTCTTCGACGTGGACATCATGATCGCCAACGACTCCATCAAGTTCAACGGGAAACACAACTCCTTCGTCATACTCTCCAGGGAGCCTGTGGATTGGGAACAGTTCAAGAACGACTCCTACTCTGCGGAGGAGCCCAAGGGCATCGAGGAGAACTGGACGAGCTTCTACTCCTGATCCCCTCTGTGAGGATGGGGCCGGAGCCCCATGTATGGTTTACTGGTCCTCGATGTCGAGGTTCAGGGCGGATACGATCCTCCGGACATCGTCCATCATGGATGTGATATCGGAACGGACGGCCGAGAGCTGTGACCTGAGGGCACGGTTGTCGGCCTCGAGGGCGGCGATTCTGGATGCGAGGGCATCATCGGACACGGCCTCCGGCTCGGATGGCGCCGACTTGAGCTCCTTGATCTGCTGTACCAGGTTGTTGCGCCTGTCCCTGAGGGCGTTGGCGCTCATGGTGAGCTTGGCCTTCTCGGATTCGTCATCGGATATCTCGGCCTGGAGCATCTTTATCTCGATCTGCATCAGCTCATCGGTGATGGATGCGACCTGTGCGGACAGCTCATCCAATCCCGCGGCGGGCCTGATCTCTGGGGCGGGTGCCTCCTGAGGGACGGGGACCTCGTCGTGATAACTGGCGGTGTCGCGGCAGGTGTTGAGGTTCATACTGCGTCTGAGGTCCGGGATCTCCATACCGGCGGCGATGAAGGAATCCTCGATGTCGTTCTTCCTCATCATCAACTCCCCGAGCCTCTCCTCGATGAGACCCACGTCAACGGCCTTCTTCTCGGCGTCCAGTGGGTTCTGGGGCATCATCTCCCTGAGGTCGTCCAGTTCCGCCGTGAGCCTGACGACCTCTGTGTTGATGAACCTCAGTTCCCTTTCGTACTTGCTGCTGGGCATGTTCACTCCTTCTTCTTTTTTTTGGCCTTCTTCTCGGCCTTGGCCTCGATGACCTTCCTGAAGGATGCGTAGAGTTCGTCGTCGTAGAAGATCAGCTCACCGATGAGGGAACATGCGTACTCGTCCTGGGCAAGGAGTTTCATGAGCTTCTTGGAGGTGAGTGCCATCTCACCGATGCCCTGACACATGAGCTCCACGACCTCGTCGCAGTACTCGGCACGGACCTCCTCTGCATCGAGCTCGTTCTCCAACGCATCGGCGTCGAGTCCGCTCAGATACTGGTCGTACATCACCGGGCAGTCCACGGTGTTCTCGGTGTCGAGGTCCAGTCCCTCCAGGATGGAGTCGTCCTCGGTCATGTCGGCGATCACCGTTATGTACGCGGTCCTATCGGCGCGGAGGTAGTCGATGAGCTCCTGCATGGAGGCCTTCTTGTCCTCCTTCCTGAGGCGCCTCATCCTCTTCTCCAATGCGGCGATCTCGTCGGCCTTCCTGGAAACTGTGGCCTTCAGTACCTCTATGGCCTCGTCGATGGTGTAATCGTCATCCATGTTATCGGTTCGGTATCGACCCATCCAGTAGATAAGGACGATGCCGTCCCCCGGGATCACCGTCCCATGCCATGGGATGATGACCTGTGCGTACGGGCCCTATGACCATTGCATGTTCCGACCACCCATCCAGCTCCCTAATCCTTTTTAATATCCAGTAACCCGGTTCCACAACCATGGCCCCTCCAAACACACCGTCCATCCTAGAACTCGAAGCCCGTTGCGAACGCGGCGACCCGCAGGCACACTACCTGTTGGGGAAGAGGTACTTCGAGGGGGACGGCGTCCGGCAGGACCTTGTGAAGGCGGCTGAGCTCACGTTCATGGCCGCGGAGAACGGGGTGTTGGAGGCACAGTACACATACGGCTACTTCTGCTGCTACGGTCTGGGGGTCCCCACGGACAAGATCCAGGCCATCAGGTGGTACAGGAAGGCCGCCGACAGGGGTTATGTCGAGGCGCAGTACGGCCTCGGTTTCATGTGCGACACAGGGGAGGGCATCGCGGTGAACAAGATGGAGGCGGCAAAATGGTACCTCCTGGCATCGGACAAGGGGCATCCCGGCGCCCAGTGCAACCTGGGGAACCTGTACTTCAACGGATGGGGTGTCAGGAAGGACAAGAGGGAGGCCGCGGAACTGTTCGCCAAGGCGGCGGAACATGGGAACCCCGATGCGATGTTCAACCTGGCCCGCATGTACGAGGAGGGGGACGGTGTGCCCAAGGACGATATCCGGGCGTTGGACCTCTACTCGAGGGCATCCCAGATCGGGAACCCCACGGCGCTGTACTCACTCGGTATGAGGTACCTCGAAGGGAACGGTGTGAGACAGGACTTCGCCCTGGCGGCGAGGATGTTCACGGCCTCCGCCAACGGGGGGAACACCGATGCACAGTACAACCTCGGCTTCATGCTCTATTACGGAAAGGGGATCCCCCAGGACCTGTTCAGGGCGAGGGAGATGTTCTCCCAGGCCGCGAGGGGATGGAACGACCGTGCCATCTACTTCCTTGGGATAATGTACTTCGGCGGTGAGGGTGTGCACCGCGACGAGCACAGGGGGATAGGCCTCCTGAAACTCGCCGCGGAATTAGGCAACGAGGACGCCAAACACGTCCTCGGCGAATAATCAGTATTTCTTGTCGTGGGGGACGAGCTCGATCGCCGCCCCGCAGAAGGGACAGCACTCCAGGACCGTGTCCATACCGTCCTTGTCCTCGCCCAGGAGGGCGGGGCCCTTGTAGGAGTCGATGAAGACGATGTCCTGCTCCAGGAGGCAGTCCAACATACGCTTGCAGCATGCGGCCTCCACATCCACATCGGAGATCTGCAGTTTGAGTATGGGCCTTGCGCGGAGGTTCCTGTTCCTCTCCTCGGTCAGGATCCTGTCTATCCTCTCGGCGTCGATGTCGGCTCCGGGGAATCCCATCTCTGCGGCGTAGGCGAGCATCCTCACGGCCTTCTGCAGGTCCTTGGGGACACCGGTCCCGATCTCGTACATGAGTCCGAGATGGTAGAGAGCGCTGGGGTCCAGGTTGTCAGCCGCCTGGCTGAGGTATTGGACAGCGGTCTCCATGTCGGGCTCCACACCGTCTCCTGCTGCGAGGAGCAGTGCGTACTCCCTCCTGGCCGGGAGGAATCCCTGCTCCGAGGCCCTGGCGAACCACTCGGCGGCCTTGGATGTGTCCTTGGGGACATCGGTTCCGTACAGGTAGTTGACACCGATCTGATACTGTGCCTGGGCGTCTCCCGCTTCGGCGATCTGGAGAAGATTGTCGGATACCATGGTAACAGGTCGGTAATCCGCGTCATGTAAAAGGAACTATCGGACGGAAACGATGACGAAACCCGTTGTTTCATTCACCGATCGGATGAAGGTCTCCCCATGGGGGGGTGGACAAGGGTGTTCCGTCAACCTCCGCCCTTATGGACCACAGGTCGACGGAACATGTGCTGAGAGATCACTGTTCAATCTCAGACAATAATGTCCGGGCTTCCTCTACACCGTTGTCCGCGGCCATTCTGAGCCACTTGCGGGCCTCCCCGATGTCCTGCTCCACACCGATGCCGTTGAGGTAGTAGTAACCGGCCATGTACATGGCCGTGGGTGCACCATCCATCGCCGCGTTCACGAAGCATTCGAAGGAACGCTCCGCATCCGGACCCTCCGAACCGATGCCCTGCGAGTAGAGATAGCCCAACCTCTCGGTTGCGAATGCATCCCCTCCGTCGGAACCCTGCTGGTAACAGTCACGAGCCCTCACGAGGTCGATCTGTGTGCCCACACCGAACTCATAGCAGATCCCCAGATGGAATGTGGCGTTCAGATTGCCCGCCTTGGATGCGGTGCGGTAGAGCTTGAATGCCTTGACCTCATCCCTTTCGACCCCCAACCCCTCCTGATAGAGGTATGCGAGATTCGTCCTGGCCTCGGAGTTGCCCTGGTTCATGGCCAGACGGAACATCCGGGCGGCCTCGGAGTAATCCTGTTGCACCGAGACACCGTCCATGTACGCCAGACCGGCGTAGAGCTGGGCATCGGGGATCCCGTCCTCCGCGGCCCTCACAGAATACCGTGCCGCACGTTCGCTGTCGATGCCGTCGTACTGACCCTGCATGAACAACCTGACCATCATTGTCATGGCCTCTGTCTGACCCTTGTCAACGGCCCTCTCCAGATAATCATAGCCGAGGGGCTCGTCCTGCTCCACATCCCAACCGAACAGATACGCCATCGCCAATGCGTACAATCCGTCGGCATCGTCCTGTTCGGCCAACTGCCTGACCTGGTCTATGTCCAACTCGACGTCACCGTCGCTCGCGTGGAAGACGAATCCCTTCTCCTCTGCCATACCCCGACGATGTATGAGAGATGATTATAGTTTGCGAAGCTCCGCCTCGGCATCCGCCCATCCCGGATAGGAACGCTCCCACCTCCTGAAGACGGGATCGTGGACACGGTGGGACGGACGGTAGCCCTGCCTCAGATGGAGGCATTCGTGGTACACCACGTAGTCCAGGGCATGCTCGGACACATCCGGGGAGTCCAGGGCGGCGGATATCCCCACCAAACGGAACATGGTGCTGCAGAAGCCGACCCTCCGCCTGCTGTCCCTGCGGGTCCAGGAGATGTACGAATTGGAGACGTCGGTGTCGGAGAGGATTCCGGAATCGAGGAGCCTCTGGACACTGTCCGAGAGGTTGTGATGCACACCGGAATCAGAACGGATGAGGTTCCTGGACCTGGCGATGTACGTCGGCCTGTTGCGCAGGATGTAACCATCGGAGGTGACATAGTCGAGGAAACGTCCCGACTCGGACCATGCCAACCCCTTCGCCCTGCGGCAGATCATATCACACAGGTCGGAGAGGACATCATCGGGACATCCCATCATATAATCGGTGATCTGCATGTGGATGGAGTCGCCCCGGACCTTCCAGGAGTAGTAGAACTCCTTCCTCCGGACGTATTCCGCGGTGATGTCACCGAAATGGAGGTGACAGATCGGAGGGACCTCGATGTCTGCGGCCCCTGCCATCCTTCCTCCCGACAACGATGTCCTTCTGAGCCTGCCTCCTCTGTTGGGAATGTTCGCAGAACACCCTCCTGCCCTCCATGTCCTCTCCGCAATGGTACATCATGGTCGACACGGTCGATGGGGTGGGGGTGAAGGTCTGGACCTGTTCCGGGTTCGTGTGCAACCTGTCCCTGCAGAACCTGGACAGTTCCCTCATGTCGTCCTCGGTGCAACCGGGATGGGCCGCCATGAAGTAGTATGTGAGGTACTGTTTCCTCCCCATGTCCCTGTTCAGGGAATCGTAGCGTGATTTGAATTCGACCAGTCTGTCCGAAGGGGGTTTGCCCATCAATCCGAGGACCCTGTCGGAGATGTGCTCCGGGGCCACCTTCATCTGACCCGACACGTGACGGGACACCAGTTCCCTCAGATAGTCATCACCGTGTCCCCTGTCGGCGAGGATCATGTCATACCTGATACCGGAGTTGACGAACACCTTCCTCACACCGGGGACCGAGGATATCCTCCTCAGCAGGGAGATCTGACGGGAATGGTCGATGGGCATCTTGGGACAGGACCTCTGACCTAGGCATCTGCGGTCGGTGCATATCCCATCCCTCAGCTTCTTGGGACATTCGATGCCGTACATGTTGGCCGTCGGTCCGCCCACATCCTGTATGGTTCCGTTGAAGGAGGGTTTCGATGCCATGCGCTCCACCTCCCTGACGATCGAATCCTCGCTCCTTGAGACGACGGTCCTGCCCTGGTGCACCGCTATCGCACAGAAGGAGCATGCCCCGTAGCATCCGCGGTGGGTGGTGACGGAGTTGCGGATGGTCTCCATGGCCCTCACGGGACCGTCCTTGGCATAGTACGGATGGACCGCGTTCTCGTAATCCGAACCGTAGACAGAATCCAGTTCCTCCGTGGTCATGGGACGCTGCGGACGGTTCTGCACCAGATACCTGTCACCGTGCCTCTGACAGAGGTTCCTACCGGTGATGTGGTCGCAGTTGGAGTAGAATGTCCTGAAGGACCCGGCGTAGGCGGACCTGTCGTCCCTGCACTCCTCGTAGGACGGGAGCTCGACGGCATCCGACGGACGTTCCGATTGGACGTGGCAGATCCCGGGGATGTCCCTCCATTCCTCTCCGGACCTCATCCTTCCGGCCATCTCCAACGTGGAGAGTTCCGCCATCCCGTAGATGATCGCATCCGCCTTGGAATCGAGGAGTATGGACCTCCTGACGGAGTCCGACCAGAAATCGTAGTGGGCCATCCTCCTGAGGCTCGCCTCAACACCCGCGAGGACCACGGGTCTGCCCTTGGCGTGCCTCTTGATGAGGTTGGTGTATGCGATGCAGGCCCTGTCCGGACGCCTGTCGTTCACCCCGCCGGGTGTGAAGTCGTCGTCCTTGCGGAACTTCTTCGACGGGGTGTAGTTGGCCACCATGGAGTCCACGCACCCTGCGGACACGGACCAGAACAGCTCCGGGACACCGAGACGGGTGATGTCATCACCCGAGTCGGTATCGGGCTGGGCGATGATGCCCACCCTGAACCCGTGGTCGATCATCCAATGACCGATCAGTGCGGTGCCGTTGTAGCTGTTGTCCGTGTAGGTGTCACCGGACACGAGGATGATGTCCAGGGCCCTCCAGCCCCGGGCACGGACCTCGTCCATGGTGGTGGGGATGAACATCTCACTCTTCCCCGCTCTTCTCCAGGAGTTCCTTGGCGGGACCGTATCCCGCATCCGCGGCGGCGATGATCATGTCGTACTCCTCATCCTCATAGGCGGCCTCCGCCTCCTCACGGATGATCATGACGCCGAGGTTGTACATGCATTCGGGGTTCTCGAACTCCGCACCCGCACGGAAGTACTGGGAGGCCATGTCCAGGTCCCTGTCCACACCCTCGCCGTCGTAGTACATGACACCCAATCTGTACAGGGCGTCGATGTTGCCCTCGGCACCGGCGGTCTCCAGGAGTCCGACGGGGTCTATCTCCCCGAGGTCGGCCTCACCCTCTCCGACGAGGACCCCGAGGTGGTAGAAAGCGGGGGGATAACCGAGGTCCGCGGCCTGTCTGTAATATGCGATGGCGGTCCCCATGTCCCTGTCCACGACGATCCCCTGTTCGTACATCAGGGCCAGGTTGCACATGGCGCTGCAGTCCTGCTCCTCCGAGGCCTCCTTCAGCAGCCTGTATGCCCTGTCCTGGTCCTTGGGGAGCCCCTCGCCTGTCAGGTACATGGCGCCCAGGTTGGCCTTGGCGTCGATGCTGCCCAGCCTCTCGGCCTTCCTGAGGAGCTCCAGCGACCTCGCCTCATCCCTCTCCACACCCTCGCCCTTCAGATAGAGGACGGACAGGGTGAACATATGGTCGGGATCGTTCCCGATGGAAACGGCCTTGGAGATCAGGGCGAAACCCCTCTCCGCATCCTGCGGGACACCGTGGCCGTCCAGGAACAGCATCCCGTAGTCGTACAGACCGGGGGGACAATCCTGTTCGGCGGACATCCTGTACAGCTCCGCGGCGGCCCCTATGTCCAGGGGTGCGCCGTCCCCGTCCTCGTACATGTTCCCCAGCACATCCTGTGCCAGTGCGTGTCCCATCCCCGCGGCCTGACTGAGGAGCTCGAAGGCCCTCCTCAGCTCGTTCTCATCACCGGCCTCCGTGTAATGTCTGTATCCTTCCTCGAACAATCCATCCGCATCGCTCATATTCCCAACTCCATGATATGGTCGTTCATAACGAATCCCCCGCCTATGGGGGTGTCCACCGAATCCACGATACGGAATCCCAGATGTCCGTAGAGTCCGATGGCATCCGTGTTGTAACAGTTCACAGTGAGATGTATGCATCCGAGCCCGAGGGACGCGGCAACATCCCTCAGATGGTCCACCACCATACGGGCATAACCCCTTCCGCGGTGTTCCCTCAGGATGTACAGCTTGGACAGGAACAGTCCCCTTCCGTCCGGTGCGTATCCCGTGTACCCGACGACATCACCGTCCACGGTGATGGCCAGGTAGGTGTAGCCCTCGGAGATCTGTGCCCTCATGGCATCGGCGCTCTGGAACCTGTCCAGCATGTAGTCTATCTGGTCTTGTAACAGGATGTCCCCGTACGCTTCGTTCCAGACCGTACGTGCGACCGAATCCAGTTCCCTCAGCTGCCCGTCCGTGGTCACCGGGACCAGGGAGAACCCCGATCGTGCCCTCCTGATGTCCGTAATGTAGTCTCCGAGGCCCGCCTCGAAGTTCACACCATACCTGACATCGGAGCCCGCATCCCTTGTGCGGATGATGCTCCCGACCGTGAGGTCCACGGCGGCCTCCACGGCCCTTCCGAGGGACAGCCCCGATTCGCAGGCACCCACCAGTGCGGAACCGAACACGTCACCGGTCCCGTGGTAGTATCCGGGGATCTCGGCCCTCATGACCTCTCCCCTCTCGCCGGTGGTGTAGTCCATGTAGACCGCACCCACGGTGCCCTCCTCGAAGCTGACGCCGGTTATGATGATCCTGTCGGTCCCGAAGACCTTCGCCCTCTCCAGGATGCCGTCGATGTACTCCCTGGTGTACGGTGCATCGACGTACTCCTCACCGAGCATCAGTGTCAGCTCGGTCAGGTTGGGCATGATGACGTCGGCCTTCTCGCAGAGCCTCCTCATCCCCGCGGGGAAATCGGGGCCGAAGACCGTGTACAGCTTACCCTTGTCGCCCATCACCGGGTCCACATAGACCCTGGTGCCCTCCTTGGACACGGAGTCGATCATGTCCATCACCAGGTCGATCTGCTCGAAGGAACCGAGGAATCCCGTGTAAACGGCATCGAAGGTGATGTCGAGGGTCCTCCAGTGGTCCCTTATGGGAGTGATGTCCTCTGTGAGGTCCCTGTATGTGAACCCGGTGAATCCGCCTGTATGGGTGGACAGGACGGCGGTGGGGAGCACGGAGCACTCTATCCCAACGGATGATATGATCGGCAACGCCACGGTGAGGGAGCATCTCCCCACGCATGACACATCGTGAATGGCCAGGATCCTTTCCTGCTGCATATCCCCCGTGATGCGGACACTCTTATAAAGCCGTTATAACACGGAAACAGGTCTGGTCCGCTGGCTATGTATATCCGATGGATTTTAGCCGGAGCCATGGATATGTCGGATGCACACCTCGAGAGGGCATTGGAGGAATACAACCAGAAGGTTAACGGACTCGAATGTCAGGGACCTTCGGAACAGCTTCTGGAGGCCTATGTCAACAGAGGGTGCATCCTGTCCATGATGGAGTACCGCACATCCGCCATGGAGGACCTGGACTCGGCATCGGAACTCATCGAGATACTGGAGACCGACGGGGACGAGGTCGATCCCGGGACCTATGTGAAGACGTATACGGAGATGGGGAACCTGCTCTTCGAACAGGGTGCCGACCCCGTGGAGGCGTATGTCCGTGCGGGACTGAGGGTGTCCGAACTGGATGACCGTTCCAGACACTTCGACCACCGCTCCATCATCCGCACGTGCATCGCGGTGACGGAGGACCTGATCGATTCCGGATATCCAGAGGACACGGAGCCGTTCCTTGCCAAGGGGATGTCCATGGTGATGACCAGGATGGACCCCTGGTCCAGGAACCGCCACCTCGAACTGCTGAACCTGGAGGCCGAGGCCGCCGATGCTGGGAACGACCCCCAATCGGCCATAGAGTCATACGCCCGCGCCATCGATGTGGGCACGGAACTCCTCGGCGTGGAGCAACTGGACGACCCCGAGGAACTGGTGATGTCCTTCGTGTCCAAGGCGGAGGCCGAGGACGGATTGGGTCTGACGGACATGTACCTGGCCGATGCCAATGCCGCCGTGGTCCTGATGGAGCAGATGCTGAGGTTCAACAGACTGGACGACACCGAGGTGCTCGTGACCCTGCACCAGGACATCGCCGGCGTGCTGATGAAGAACGGCCGCATAGAGGAGGCCGAGGGGCATCTCGTCAAGGCGATGAGCCTCGGCATCCACGGTGCGAGCGACTATATGAGGGACCAGACGGACAGGACCCTCTGAAGGGTCGGGGGTGCGACCCCCGTTTCATTGTTCAGCGGTGGAAATTGGTGAGCACCTTATGGGGAGCGGCATGCTCCACACCGTTCTCCTTCCCGAATCCGATGCACTTGATCAGCCATGCCATGTTGTGACCGATCGTGCGCATGGTCTGCAGACCCTCCTCATCCTGTTCGACCTCCTCGGGTTCCCTGCCGAAGACCTGGTTCCAGTATGTGGACGACACCACAGGCATGTTGTTGATGGTGAAGTGCTTGTTTATGACGTCCATTGATGCCGTGCATCCGGCACGCCTGGCGCTGAGCACCGCTGCGGCGGGCTTGAATGCGAAGTTCCTCCCTCCGGAGTAGAAGGCACGGTCCATGACGGTCAGCAGCCTGGTGCTGGGGTGGGCGTAGTAGACGGGGGATCCGAAGACGAACCCGTCGCAGTCCTTCGCCTTGTCGACGATCTCGTTGACGATGTCATCTATAACACACTTCCCGGTCTCCCTGCACTTGTAGCATGCGAGGCAGTCGGTCATCGGTTTGTTGCCGATGAAGATGGTCTCCGTCTCGATCCCTTCGGATTCGAGGGTGTCGGCGACCTCCCTGAGGGCACGTGCAGTGCATCCGTTGTTCCTGGGGCTTCCGTTGATGAGCATTACCTTCATCGTTGTCCTCTCCTGATATGGGAGCGGTTCTGTCGGAGATGTATATAAGGGTTGCAGAGGAGTTATTTTCCCTCCCCTGCTTAAGATGTTTAGGTTCCCTCTCTCTTTGGAACTAAAGGG
>CAZCMJ010000035.1:7372-17741 GCA_964499845.1 uncultured Methanomassiliicoccales archaeon | reverse complement strand
TGACGGGGATGGACCCCGTCATGTTTTCACTTCATCAGTTTCTCGATCAACGACACAGTGTCCGAGACGGTGTCGTAACCGTGGATGTCCTCCAAGGAGACCCACTCGTACGCCTCGTTCTCCTCGTTGATCCTCGGGTCCGCGAATGAGACCCTGAACAGCATGCCGTGGACCTTCCAGAGGGTGTCACCCTCTCTGACGTAGAACGGACGGACCACCGCATCGGGACCCTCGACGGTGATGTTGGTCTCCTCGAGGATCTCCCTCCTGGCGGCCTCGATCGGGGTCTCACCGGGTTCTATCTTTCCTGCCACAAGGGACCACTTCCCGGGGAACGAACGGCATGTTTCAGGACGCCTGAGCATCAGGAACCTGTCATCCATGATTATGGCCGATGACACGACGTTCCTGCATTCGACGCCCTCGATCTCAACGGTCCCCGCATCAGCATCCACGGTGACCATGTCCCCGTCCTCGAACATGTCGATGGACGGAATGGAATCCACCATGGGGATGGAGGATATCACCGCGCCTGTTGCCACGATCGTCTCGGCGGTCTCGTTTATCACTGCCGCGGGCTGCTTCCCGTGGACCATGAGATCGTACATGACGAATGAACCCACGGTACTGCCCTTGCCCTTGGGGAAGACGAGCACCTTCCCCGCCACGTTGCCGCCGTCACCCACACGGATCTCCCCGGTGGAACCGTCGACTCCTCCCAGGAAGCTCAGGGGCTCATCAAGCTTGATGACCTCCCCCCTCACCTTCCCGGATGATATGCAGCGTCCGTTGACGATCACATGACCACCTCCATCAGCTTGGCGATGTCCCTGCACATGACCTTCTGGGAACACAGCGTGGGGAGGTAGTTACCGGCCTTGGCCGAATTGGTACCCGTCCTCTGGAAGGTACCCTCGATGGGGGCGACCACCATGCATGTGTCCGCCAGGACGGGACCGAACGCCTCCATGACCTCCACATCCTCGGGACACCTGTCCCTGACCTCTGCGGAGGTGCAGAACCATATCTCCACATCGTCCCTGACCTTCCTCTTCCCCTTGAGGAACGCCGCTATCTGGTGCATCTCCTTCTCGGTGAGATGGGGACATCCCAATGCGATCAACTGGATGTCGTCAACCGTGTTCAGCTTGTCATAGGCGGCCTTCATTTCATCCTCGCCGATGTGGATGACCTCTAGGTCGGAGACGTCGAAACCGCCTGCCTCGGGAGTGACACCCTCCACATGGTACAGGGCGACGGACCCCGATGCTGCCATGGCCGCGCACAGGGTCTTGGCCTCCTCGACCTCCGGTGATATCCCCCTGAAATAGGGGACGCCGCTGCCGATGGCCATACCCACGGCCTGACCCAAAAGCGAATATGAGAAGATGGAACCGTCGATGTCCGCATCGATCACCACGGTGGGCCTCCTGTTCTCGTCGAGATGGAGTCCGTAGTTGGCGGTCTTCCCCAATATGGCGGCGGCCAACGCACCCGGCCCCCCTTCCCTGTTGGTCCTGGCGCCGATGTATGAATTGACGAATGAGAGTGCGGACGACTCCGCCCATGCCACATGGTCGCCCATGGACGGTACGTTGGGTCCGACATAGGGTGTGCAGGAACAGGTGGTCCTGATGCCCATCTGACCGTAGAGATCTATGATCCTCAGCTGCTTCTCCGCGAAATCCTCGGAGATGTGCATCTCCCTCCAGCGGGTCCTGTCCATCCCCACGGGGTTGAGTGTCGAGGGGACGGTGACCTTGGAACCTCCGGCGGCCATATCCTCCAGGTATTTCAGACCCCCGTCACCGATGGTCTTATACGATGCACCGGAAAGGTGTGCCGATGTTATGTCTATGAGGTTCTCCGCTCCGTAGATCTTGCCGAGTGCGGTGATGAGCTCCATGGCCTTCTGACGGCCCTCGCCCTCCTCACCGTTCAGGATCGCCTCCTCTTCACGTGTCAGGTCCATGAGGAGACATCACGATGGAAGGTTATAGTATGTTGGTCGATAGAGGACACATCATCCCATCAAGAGGGCCCCGTTCAGAAGGTTCTTAACGGATGTGTCCCTGGGAGACCACATGACGTTGGGTTCGGTCGCACCCTTCCTCGCCGTTGCGGCAGGGGGTGCTGTGGGTGCGGTGCTCAGGTTCTCCGTGTACAAAACGGTGGACACATCGTTCCCATGGGCCACATTCATTGTGAACATAACCGGGTGCATCATCGCATCGTTCCTGATGTTCAGATACGGCCTCGACATGGGGAGCACCCTGAGGTCCTTCGTGTTCGTGGGATTGTTCGGAGCGTTCACCACCATGTCCACATTCTCCATCGACACTGTAAACCTGCTGACGGCGGGCACCTATTGGCTCGCAGTGTTCAACATCCTGATGAACAGCATCGTGTGCGTGTTCGGAGCCGTGTGCGGAAGATACCTCGCATTGCTGTGAACATGGTGGCCGGTCCGTCACGGGACCGGATTACTCGATCTCCACCATGAACCTCAGACAGAAGGGGATCTTCTTACTGTTGGCCTTGTGGAACTCCACGCATTCCATACAGTTCCCATGTCTGGGGCAATCGGTCTTCGGACAGTTGCATTCGGGGTTGAGGTCTGCCATGGTGTCCGGAATCCCGATGATCGGTATTTCATATCTACCATGGACGGTGATATCACGTGCGCATCCTCAGTTGGAGCATGATATCCCTGACCCATCCTTCTGATGACAGGGCATCACCGATCAACTCGTCCGGTCCGATGAGTACCACCCCGTTGTCCTCGGCAAACTCCTCCAACCTTCCGTCGAACCCTGATATGGAGATGATCATGTACCTCGCATTGTACCCGACACCGGCGACCTCACCTCTGCGTACGAGATCATTGTAAGCCGATAATCCCATCTTACTCTTACGGAATTCACACTCAGCCAACAGGGTGTGGGTATAGAGGTCCGAAGTGATGACATCTGCGACGATATCGATGTCTGTATCGACATCATCGACATGACCCCACCAAGTACCACGTTCCCTGACGGCCATCACCCGGTCAAGCCACTCACCACAAAAGAACTCGAACCTCTTTCCAAGGAACGTATCTATATCATGTTCCGCCAGTTCGTAGATGGTGTCTGGACCCAATTTCATTCTGATAGGGGATTCCCACTTGACGACAATGGAGAAATAGAAATCCACCACAGGGTCCGTGTATAATGTGGTCTCTCAGGGGCATTGAGCATTGGATGAACCTTGGATATGACTCCGATCTGCTCCAAATTGTCAAGATATCTCTTACAGTTCCCCCGAGCCATACCCATTTTTTCCGCGATCTGATTCTGTCTGACCGCACCGTTGGAGATATGACGCACCATACTGAGATAACAACTCGCGGGACTGAGCTCTTGTGTGATTATTTTGGCTCCTTCCTGACTCATAACCTCGCGATCGAGAAAGAGATCACAGATGCACTCTTTGTAAGTGTGTCCGCTCACCAAATAGTGATATTTCGGAACACCTCCTATCGTCAGGTATAGTTTCAGAGCATCCGCCCTCTCCATATCTGGATGAAACCTATTGCATCCTTCTAAAGACAGCGGCCCCACGTGAATTCCGTGATCGATCCTTCCGTAAAGAGGACTGTCCATATCCTCCACCAGACTCTTCATCGTTCTGATGGATGAACCACATATGACCACCATCACATCCATTCCTTTGACATCCCGATCGATAAATCTCTGCAGAACCGAAGACGCCTGAGGAAAATCCTCTACGAGAAATGGGAACTCATCCAGAACGATCAATGTTGGCTGATCACGACATCCTTCCACCAACAACAGGAACAATTCCGTAAGAGTGTCTTTTCTCGGAATAACTCTCCCCAAAAATGAGGCGATCCTCTCATTGAAATAAGACAGATTGACACCAGGGATCCACGTAATATTATGTTGTCAGGGAATACAACATAGACCTATGTTGTATCCCCTTACAACGGACTCACACCTGCTCAGGCTTCCTCACATCGGCGAATCCGAAATCCATCATCTTCGGAAGGTCCGCCACCGCGACCTCCAACTGATAACCGATCTTCCCCGCACTGAAGAAGATGTGGTCGGAATCCTGAGCGGATGAATCGATGGTGATCCTCATGGGACGCTTGATGCACAACGGGGAGCAACCTCCGTGGACATATCCCGTCAACGGGAGGAGTTCGTCCTGTTTGATCATGGACACCGACTTCTCCCCGACGCTTGCTGCAGCCTTCTTCAGGTCCAACCCGCCTGTCACAGGCACAAGGAAGACGTAGTAGCACTTCGGCTTCCCCACGGTGACCAGTGTCTTGAAGAGCTTGGACGGGTCCTGCCCCAGGGCCTCCGCCACCTCCTTCCCTCCCAGTGCGACATCACCGTATGTGTTGACCTTGTACGGGATGCCCAGTTTGTCAAGATGCCTCATAGGATTGGTCTTCACGTCCATGTACGGGAAGTCACCCTGACTGTAGATGTATGTTGCTGTCCTCCGCCTGGAGCATCCGAGACGGTGAATCCATATCCGATGGATGCTTCGACCCATGCATGTGCTTGATGACCGTCTACGAATCGGATGATGCCCGCCTCAGGGACCCGGAGGATACGGAGAGGTTCGACATCTCCTGCGGGAGACTGAGGTCCATCGGCATCCATGTGGAACGTGTGATGTGTTCCTCCGCCGCAGACATCGGTCCGGACGGTGAGGCGACGGAGATCGTATCGGAACACGGACTGTCGGCACTCCCCATAGCCGAGTACGACGGTGTGGCCATCACCATCGGCATGTATCCGTCCGACCAGGACCTAGCGGATTTCCTCGACGTGCCCGATGGAACGCTGAGTGTCGATGCGACGAGACCGCCGTCCATGGGCAACGATGTCGTGCCCGTGTGCAACTGCGGACAGAGACGCTTCTGAACCACAGTATCATCTATCCCATACCGTTTCACCGGTCACATGAAGGCCGTCATCAAGGGAACCGTGCAGGGGGTCGGTTTCAGACCCGCAGTATACCGCTCCGCGATCAGGGTCGATGCATCGGGCACGGTCCGCAACGACGGCTCCCATGTTACGATAGACAGTGATGACATCGATGGCATCCTCGATGACCTCCTGGAAAACCTCCCCCCGTTGGCGGAGATCGCATCCATCGAGAGGATCGACACACCCTACACCGGACCCAAGGGGTCATTCTCCATAATCGGTTCGGAAGATGGTGGCAACGGTGCCTCCATCCCCACCGACAGCTGCGTCTGCGAACAATGTCTGAGGGAGATGACCTCACCCGGAAGACGCAACGGCTATCCCTTCACCACCTGCACCAACTGCGGACCGCGCTTCACACTCCTGAGGAAGGTCCCGTACGACAGACCGAACACATCCATGGACGGTTTCCCCATGTGCCCGGAATGCGGAAGGGAGTTCTCCGATCCGTCGGACAGGAGGTTCCACCACCAGACGGTGTGCTGTCCCGTCTGCGGACCGCAATACCATCTCAGGGATCGTGACGGGAAGGTCGTGGACACAGACGACCCCATCGGATATCTGGCGGAGAGGCTGGACGAGGGATATATAGCGGTCCTCAAGGGATGGGGAGGGATGCACATCTGCTGCAACCTGGACATCCTGGGGAGGATGAGGGAGTGGTACGGCAGGAGGAACAAACCCTTCGCCATCATGTGCAGGGACGAGGATGCCCTCCGTAGATATGCCGACCCCACCGATGCCGAACTGAGGATGGTCACATCGCCCCACAGGCCCATAGTCCTGATGGGGAAGATACGGTCGGACATCACCGAACTCGCATCCCCGGGACTGGACAACATAGGGATGTTCCTCCCGTACACCGGGATGCACCACATCCTGTTCTCCCATATGGAGCATGATGCCCTGGTGATGACATCGGCCAACGTCCCCGGGGAACCGATGATGACAGACAACGACAGGGTCACAGAACTCGGCGCGGACTACTACCTCCTCCACGACCAACCCATAATCAACAGGGCGGACGACTCCGTTGTCAGGTTCCTGGACGACAGGACACAGTTCATCCGCAGGTCCAGGGGGAATATGCCCTATCACATCGACATCCCCTACAGGGGACATGCCATCGCCCTCGGGGCACAGGAGAACCTCACAGGTTCCGTTGCGGCCGACGGCAGGATATGGCCCACGCAGTACATCGGCAACGGTGAGAAGGTGGGCGTCCCCGAATATCTCGAGGAGGCCGTCAGGATGCAGATGTCCCTTGTGGGATGCACCCCGCAGATCGTGGCAACGGACCTCCACCCCGGTTACTCCAACAGGAGGTTCGCCAAGGCCCTGTGCGAGGAGTACGGCGCGGAGAGGATCGAGGTACAGCATCATTGGGCCCATGCGGCATCCCTCATGGCCGACAACGGGGTGGAGGAATGCGTGGCCCTCACCCTGGACGGAACGGGACACGGTGATGACGGTACGGCATGGGGAGGGGAGGTGCTCTACGCGGACTACGACCATTATGAGAGGGTCGGCCACCTGGAGACCATCCCCCTGCTCGGATCGGAGAGGGCACTCTACGACCTCAGAAGGCTCAGATTCGCCATAGACGCCATGAACGGTCAGGACAACGGTGATTTCACCGACAACGAGGCGATGGTCCTGAGGAAGCTCATGGACCGCAGCGTCAGGACATCCTCCTTCGGAAGGGTCCTGGATGCATTGGCATTCTCATTGGGCGTGTGCAGGGAACGCACCTATGACGGCGAACCCGCCATGAAACTGGAACCCCTGTTGGCAAGGGGGAGTTACATCGAGGGTTTCGAAACGGTCACCGAGAACGGTGTCATCAGGACCGCGGAACTGTTCTCCAGGATCGATGGGAGAGCAGATCCCGCGGACGTGGCATACTCCATCGTATATAATCTGGTAGGGAGGTTGGTAGATACAGCCATCTCTAAAGCGGATTCCGTCGGGACCAAGTATATAGGCCTTACGGGCGGGGTATCGCACAACTCAAGCATAGCCAGTATGTTCAGGGATATGGTTATATCATCCGACCATAATCCAATCATCCATAGGGACGTTCCCAACGGGGACGCCGGCATTTCGGTCGGACAGGCCGCGATATCATTGAGGAGGATATGATGAGCAACACCCTTTTCGTGCTCCTGGACGGGGCCGAAGACCATCCCAATCCGCAGATGGACGGAAAGAAACCACTGGATGTAGCTAAGATGCCTTTCCTTGAGAGGAAGGCCCCCAATAGGATCCGCACCACAGGACGCGGTTACACCCACCTTTTCCTCAATGAGTTCTTCACAGGTCATCCGCCCGAGATCCCCCGTGCCGCATTGGAGGCCATGGGACTCGGGATGTCCATAAAGGATGATAGGAGGACCGCGTACAGGCTCAGCCCCGCCGAGATCAGGGACGGGATGATCCGCTGGTCCTATCATTCCGGCGAATTCTGCGACAGGCTCATATCCACCGTCAGGGAGAACCTGGGCATCCTGGATTCCTACGATCCCGAGATAGAGTTCTTCATCGGTGGCAGGGCGGTCCTCACCATGGAATGCGACGAGGTCCCTGACCTCCCCGCTCCCCCTGTGGATTCGCCATACGTCGAGGTCCCCGGTGTCCTCGGGAGGATGGTCACCTCGGTCATGGAGGACATGGGCGGGATCACCGATTACCCGTGGGGTTGCGGGAAGTTCGGACACCAGTTCGACCCCGTGCCCGGCATCAACAGACTCACTGCCATATCCGACAGCCCCACATCCCTCGGCATATGCTCATCCCTGGGATTCGACATCAGACTCATAGACGACCTGGACGAGAGGTTCCCCATCGCAAGGGAGGCCCTCGACCACGGCGACGTCTTCCTCCATGTGGACGAGGTGGACGAGTACAGCCACCAGAAGGACCCCCAGAAGAAGAGATGGGTCCTCGAACACACCGACGAGATGATGGAGGAGTACTTCTCCGACGTGGAGAACATAATCTACTTCGTGGACCACGGCACCTCATGCGTGACCGGAGAGCACATCCTCATGGACGTGCCCATGTGGACAAGCATCGATGCGGGATTCGAACGCGACCAGCTCGTACCCCTCGACAATGTCCTGACAACACTCTTAGAGAACAAATGGTGAGACAATGGAAGAATTCGAACTGCCGCCGTCACTCAGCGTGTACGGGAACGAAGATATCGCAAAGGACATCGTATCGAGGATATGGGGGAAGAGGGGTGTGTTCACATGCACCGTGGCCAACACCCGCACATCCACGATCCCGGGGGTCTCCGATGCAGGGGACACACCGGAGCTCACCATGTTCACACCCGCCGCGGATGCTGAGATCCTCATCAGCGGGAAGACCACCTGCATGAAGGGGATACCGATCAACCCCGGAGGGATACCCACTCCGGCCACCCTCACCAAAGCCGCACTGTCCCTGTCGGACATGCCGTATTACATCGTCAACGGAGGGTGCGAGGTCATCCCCTATGTCCCGTACTTCGACATGGGAGGCAAGTGCGGGGAGAGGATCACCACCGGACACGCCGTGGAGAATGTCAGGGAGATCTATGAGAAAGGATACATGCTGGGCGAGATGCTCGCAAGAGCGTACGATTTCGTCATCATCAGCGAGAGCTGCGCCGGAGGCACCACCACCGCATTGGCGGTGATGATGGCCATGGGTGTCCTGAAGGAGAACCTGGTCAGCAGCAGCTCCCCCAACAACCCTAAGGAGCTCAAGAGCAGACTCGTAGCAGAGGCGTTGGAGGCAGCGGGAATAAAACCGGGCGACCTGGCGGACGACCCTCTGAAGGCGATAGAGTGCGTGGGCGACCCTATGATGCCCGCCAACATCGGGATCCTCTGCGGAGCCGCAAAATCGGTGCCGGTGATCGTCGGAGGGGGAACACAGCTTGCAGCGGTCATGGCCGGTGCGGTGAAGCTCCACCCCGAGGTCGTCGGCAACTTCTTCCAGGGGACCACAAGATGGCTCATGGGCGATCCGAACTCCAACATGAAGAGGATCATCGACTCCATCTCCCCGGACATCCCGATAGTCTATGTGAACGTGGACTACAGCGACAGTCCGTACGAAGGACTCCAGGCATACGAATGGGGATTCATCAAGGAGGGCGTCGGATGCGGAGGCTCATCCGTAGGGGCGATCATAGAATCGTCCGGAAGGATCACCTGCAAGGATCTCGAGGACAGGGTCCATGAGATCTACAGGGAGATCATGGGCCTCGAATGAGGCCCTTCCAAACCACTTAATCCATTTTTCAGAACACAATCTCGGAAGTGCCGAGTGAACAGAAGGGTGTACGGGGTGTTCGAGACCCCGTACAGGAGGTAAGTGGTGAAAGTGTTTCCTTGAGGGAGACCTCAATCAGAATTCCCCTGGCCATAGTCACCACCACACTCAGGTTCGAACGGTGACGAACCCTTTTGTCAGCCCACTACCACTGGACTGACACCTCCAACGTTTGAACACCATCGAACTGCCTTAACACCTTTCTAATTGTCATTCGACCGATATCATGAATGGATCATTCCCTGAAGTACGACCTGGCAAGATCCAACTCCTTGGGGGTGTTCATGTTCACCGCAAGCTCCGGCCAATTGGTCTCGAACAGATACTCTTCAAGGTAATCACCCCTCAATGTCCCCTCACGGTTCATGATGCACAACCCGGACAGCACCCAGTTCCTACCTCCGGACTCACGGGTGTACGACGGGGTGATGCCCACCTGTCTCACCGTGACCTCATCGACCACGGCGATCGCTGATTGCATCGTTCCCGGTACGAAGTACTCTATGAAGGTGTCGACGACCTCTGTTGTGAGCAGCGGGAGGTCCGATGGACAGGTCAGGATGTAATCCCCTTCCATCTGCATGAAGGCATCATGGATATCGTCCATGAAACTCTCCCCGGAGGTACGGACGGTCTCCACACCGATGTCCCTCAGATACCTCTCGGTCTCCAAGGTGTTGTCACTCACCGACACCAGGACACGGTCGATGTGTGATGAACCGGAGAGGGCATCGATCACCCTCTCCACGGTGTGCTTGTCACCGACCATGTGCATGGGCTTCTCTATACCGCATCTTCCCATACGGGTTCCCTTTCCGCCTGCATTTATCAACGCCTGCATCGGGATCACCAGTAGAGTGTGAACATCACCATCATGATGAACATGACGACGGGTCTTGCGATCTCATTCGTTGCCCCGAGGATATCACCGTTGACCATCCCGAAGTTCCTGTTGGCGGTCCTCGCCATCATCCATCCCCCAAACCACTTAATCCATTTTTCAGAACACAATCTCGGAAGTGCCGAGTGAACAG
>CAZCMJ010000035.1:0-7272 GCA_964499845.1 uncultured Methanomassiliicoccales archaeon | reverse complement strand
CCAAACCACTTAATCCATTTTTCAGAACACAATCTCGGAAGTGCCGAGTGAACAGAAGGGTGTACGGGGTGTTCGAGACCCCGTACAGGAGGTAAGTGGTGAAAGTGTTTCCTTGAGGGAGACCTCAATCAGAATTCCCCTGGCCATAGTCACCACCACACTCAGGTTCGAACGGTGACGAACCCTTTTGTCAGCCCACTACCACTGGACTGACACCTCCAACGTTTGAACACCATCGAACTGCCTTAACACCTTTCTAATTGTCATTCGACCGATATCATGAATGGATCATTCCCTGAAGTACGACCTGGCAAGATCCAACTCCTTGGGGGTGTTCATGTTCACCGCAAGCTCCGGCCAATTGGTCTCGAACAGATACTCTTCAAGGTAATCACCCCTCAATGTCCCCTCACGGTTCATGATGCACAACCCGGACAGCACCCAGTTCCTACCTCCGGACTCACGGGTGTACGACGGGGTGATGCCCACCTGTCTCACCGTGACCTCATCGACCACGGCGATCGCTGATTGCATCGTTCCCGGTACGAAGTACTCTATGAAGGTGTCGACGACCTCTGTTGTGAGCAGCGGGAGGTCCGATGGACAGGTCAGGATGTAATCCCCTTCCATCTGCATGAAGGCATCATGGATATCGTCCATGAAACTCTCCCCGGAGGTACGGACGGTCTCCACACCGATGTCCCTCAGATACCTCTCGGTCTCCAAGGTGTTGTCACTCACCGACACCAGGACACGGTCGATGTGTGATGAACCGGAGAGGGCATCGATCACCCTCTCCACGGTGTGCTTGTCACCGACCATGTGCATGGGCTTCTCTATACCGCATCTTCCCATACGGGTTCCCTTTCCGCCTGCATTTATCAACGCCTGCATCGGGATCACCAGTAGAGTGTGAACATCACCATCATGATGAACATGACGACGGGTCTTGCGATCTCATTCGTTGCCCCGAGGATATCACCGTTGACCATCCCGAAGTTCCTGTTGGCGGTCCTCGCCATCATCCATCCCACGACGGAGGATGCGATCAATCCCACGATGAGCATGAAGATCCCTGCGGACAGCATCGTACGGAGGTCCGTACCCCAAACACCGTGGCACGCAGCCGCACCGAGGATTATCAGGAAACCCCCGCAGATAACACTGACGACGATTGACCTGATAGCGGAATCACGTGTTGTCATGGCCACCTGCCTTCCGGCCATACCGTTACCGGGCTCACCGAACGCGGCTGCGAACACCATGCCGTTCTTCACCAACACCTCCGTCAGGGGGGCGGCCAGGAACAGACACAACAATCCCGCCATTGAGTACATGGAGTATGACGTCAACACCACGATGAGGGCGACGCCGATGCCCCCGGCACCGACGAGTGTGTCCTTCAAGGCACGCACATGGTCCTCCCTCTGACCGGAGACGATCATCCCATCCCCGAAATCGGTCAGTCCGTCGAAATGGATGAACTTGCTTCCGACATACACGGTCAGCATTATGGCGATCGCGTTGAGCGCCCCCGAACCCATCTCCAAATGGATCAACAATTCGGACAACAGGAAAAGCTCCAGTAAAATCAATACACCGAACAGCACCCCCACCACGGGGACGGCATGGAACCTCTGTTCCATTGAATCCATATCCCTCTGGGTGATGTCCAGATGCCAAAGGGTGAAGAACGAGACCATACCCCGCAATGCGGAGAAGGTGTCGACACCCTCCGTCCTCTCATCGGTCAATTATGATTCCTCCTTATCAATGATGCCAGAACCTCTACGTAGGCATCCATGAGACCTCCTTCATCCGGCAGCCCGATGCCGAAGAGGTCCCGGGTGACCGATCCCAACACCTTCCTGGCGCGGGGGTCACCATCTGCGGACATGGAGTCCGTGCGGGCGGACATGTGCATGAATATGTCTAAGGAGGACGACACATCGTCCTCGGACAACAACTTCCTGACTGTTGTATCGGGATCGGGACATCCCACCTCGCCGGCAACTGCCGTGAGACGGTCGATGTACCCCTTACCCTCCAGGACCCTGTACGGATCCTCTATGACCGGGTGCTCACCGCGTGCATGAAGTGCGTATCCGACGGCGGCCCTGACGGCCCTTGCCGCAGCGATGCCGATGTCGGACCCTGTCCCGGTGTATGATATGCGGTCATCCCCGATGGGGGAGAACACGGCCATCGAATCCGAGGTGGTCCCGGTCTCCCTGTAGCCTGCATCGGCAAGGGCTGCCGACTTGGCCTCCACCAATGGAATCATCATGTTGACCTTGCCCTCCATCGTCAACGGATGGGGCGAGACCACGGCGATGTTGATGGTTCCGGCCAGCATCTTGGCCGCCCTCCTCATGGACAGCTCATGACGCTCCGCCCAGTTCTCAAGGACCTCCCCTGCCACCACATGGTTGCTGAGTCCGGCTGTGGCGACGGCATACATACCGATATCGGACATGGAACCACCCTGGATGTTGAACACATAGTCCACCTCGGCGGCGGTCATCATGCCCACGGAATCCTCCGGCAGCCCCAGGGCATCCCTAACGGATGCCGCATGTGCTGCGGGGTCGTCATGGCAGTAATCCTTGGGGACCTGCATTATGAACAACGCCGATGCGACCGAATCCCCTCCGTTGAGGATGGCCGAACTCAGAACCTCCATGGGGGCATCAAACCTAACGATCCCCACGGGCATCCCCTCGTATGTGACGAGCTCCGTCCTCATCACGACAGAACACCTCCGAACCATTGGATCAGACCGTCCATGAGCCCCTCCGCGAAGAGCTGGACATGGACGCCCAGAAGGACGTACAGGACCAACCCGACTGTGAGCAGGAAGAGCATGGATGAGAGCTCCACGAGACGACAACATCTCCGTACATCATCACTGGTGGGCATAGGGCCCTTCCCCATGACGTAGACGTCCTTCTTCTCCATGCTGATACCGAGAACGGCGGACACCGCGGTCATGGACCATCCGCTGTTCGGACTCGGGGTCTTGGTGTGCTCGGCCCTGGCGGCGGGTACGGCGGCCCTCCAGTCCATGCGGAGGACCATACCTGCAAGGGCGACGAAATACGGTGAAACACGGGATGTCACGAACCCCAGGACATCGTCGAACTTCGCGGGAAAGAACCCCAGTCTCCCGTACTTCTCGTTAAGGTATCCCCACATGGCATCCATCAGGTTGGCGCAACGGAACATCACCGCTCCCGGCAACCCGAACAATCCGAAGAAGAACACGGGGGAGTACACCGAATCCACCAGGTTCTCGGACACGGTCTCGCAACATGATGATGCTATGTGCTCGGCATCCATCCCCTTGGTGTTACGGCTGACGATCATCTGCACCTTGGCGGCCGCATCCTCGACACGTCCGTTGTCCAGGTCATCCCTGATCGGATCGCAGTGCTTCCTGAACGAGAATATGGCGAAGGATATCTTGAATATGAACGCGGAGGCGACGATCCACAGGACCTCCCCCACCTCCGGCGATACGAGATCGGACACGTAGATACGGCAGAGGGTGGTGATCAGGATCCCCACTCCGGAGAACAGGACGAACACAAGGACGTATGACAGGAATCCGAGGACAGACGTCATCCTCGATCCCCTGTTGTGGATCCTGCGGTCTATGGCACTGAGAATGTTGCCCATCCACCTGAGGGGATGGACGGAGTTCGGGACCTCACCTATGAAACGGTCGATGAGGAGTGCGAGCACCACCACAAGGACCGCATCCAACCATAACTGCATAGAGGAGATCACCCGTTGATGACGGAGTCCACAGCGGCTATGAAGCGGCAGTTGCGTTCCCGGTCCTTGACACTGTATCTGACGTAACCCTTGAACTCATCACCGAAGGACGAACAGTCCCTGACCATGATCCCACGGCTGAGCATCTTCCTCTTGAACTCGGCACATTCCATGCCGAGGGGTTCCAGGGAATTGAAATAGAAAAACGAGTCCGAGACACCGCCCACGGGGAATCCCACCTCGCGCAGTGCGGAGTTCATAACCTCCGATTCCTCGGCCATGACCGCCGCGGCATGGTCCACATAGTCCATGTGGTCCCTCAGAAGGACCTTGGCGACCGTCTGTTCTATCTGACCCACATTCCAGGTCATACGGACCTTCTCCATCTCCGAGATGATATCCGGATTGGAGAATCCGAAACCGATCCTGATGCCGGGTATGGCGAAGGATTTGGTGAGGGATGATGCCACTACGAGGTTGGAGAACCTGTTGACCATTCCCGAGAGCGTGATGTCCACATAACCAGGGACCAGCTCCAGGAGGGTCTCGTCCAGGAACACCAGCACGCCCCTCTCCTCGCATTCACGGACGATGCTGATTATCTTCTCCCTGGGCTCCACCCTTCCGGTGGGGTTATTGGGATTGCAGATGTACAGCGCCTTGACACCTTCATCCACTCCGAACATCAACGAATCGAGGTCGATGCGGAAATCATCCTCGGGCCTGAGGTCGTTCCATACAATCTCGGCACCGACGATCCTGCACTGCTGTGCGTACTCTGCGAACGAGGGGCGGTTGAGCACCACTTTGTCCCCGGGTTTGAAGAACGTGTTGGGGACGTTGCGGATGATATCTGAGGACCCCGCACCGATGGTGATGCAATCCGGGTCCACATTGAATGTCTTGGAGATCGTATCCTTCAGTTCCTCGCAGGAATCATCGGGATAATGACCGAGGTCTCCCACAGCCGACATTATGATCTCGGTTATGTCCTCGGGGGGTCCGAACGGATTCAGATTGTGACTGTAGTCCTCTATCCCCTCGAGCTTCCAGGCCTGTCCTCCGTGAACGGTCTTAGGTAATCCGGCTAGTTCCTTCCTCGGAAGAATGCGACCTTTCATCATATCCTATTTGTATCCTTTTCTGGCTATATATTTGGTTGGTCGGATGTGGTATCCATCTTGACGGCCGAAGCATACATCCCCTCGGACAAGAGGGGCCGACAACGGAACCTTACATCCTATGTCCGAAGAACAGGGAACATAACAGAGAACGGTGATATGGAGAAGTGAGCGGGCCCGTCGGGATTCGAACCCGAGTCCGAGGCTCCGGAGGCCCCTATGCTATCCAAGCTATACTACGGGCCCATAAGATCTATAGGTTTCTGGTTTTGAAGGTTGTTTGCCGGGGCCAGATACGCCCCGGCGATCCTGAGCCTCCAAAGTTGAGAGGGAGGAGGCGAATGAAGATTAACCTTCTCAGTCCTTCTTGCTGAACTCGGTGTATCCGCAGTTACCGCAGGAAACTCTGTCCTTGTGGGTAGCCATGAAGACTCCGGGTCCGCATTTGGGGCAGACGGGTTTGGTCCTGACGACCTTGTCGCCCTCGACCTTGTATGCGTCTTTCTTTGCGATGGGTGCTTTCTTTGCGGGTGCTTTTGCCATTAGAATCACTCCTCTGCGGGTGCGTCTGCGGTCTCAGGCTTGGTTGCCTCGATTCCGTTCCTCTTGAGCAGGTACTCCTTCTCGAACTCGAGTGCGGCCTCTTTGGAGTCGTAGACCTTGGCGTATCCGTTGGACATGCCCTTTCCGTAGACGGACTCGATGGTGTCGACGACGACGCAGTCCCTCTTGGACTTCATCTGCTTGGCGACCTCCTCTGCGACAGCGTTCCTGCCGGGGGTGGACTCGCCTGCGTGGTCGAGCTTGAAGTACACTTCTACCCTTTTCTGTACGGGGTTCTCTTTCTTCTGGGTGATTTCCATCTTCATTCTTTTTCCTCCATTTTTGCCATGAGTTCCATGGCATGGATCCTGATGTCCTCGTCCGTGGTGACGAGCATCATGCATCTCCCGGGCCAGCCGTAGACGATGTTGGTCCCGACGGGGGCCATGAGGATGCACGGCAGCAATGCCAGGTCCTCCTCTCCCTCCACCAGGATCAGTCCACCCGACCCTTCGATGCACCCGCGGACGGCCGCGGCCAGTTCGGCCGTGATCTCCCCGGCGGGGTTGACGACCTCGGTCTTCGGCTCGTTCTCCACAAGCTTCGCGAACTCGGTCATCTCACGGCGCTCGGTCCTCCCGTCGTAGATCGACAGGAAAGGCCTCAGCCCGTGTTTCCTGAATGTCAGGGATACCACGTCCCCGACGGTTATGAAAGACGTTTGAGCGTCAAACGAATCAAGTTCGCTGTCAGCCAGTTCCCTTCCGATGGGTTCCTTGAACGCCTGCCTGTCTGATTCAGGTAGCACAAGGTCCATCCCGAACATGGTCTTCAGCGAACCTTGAGGGCATACTTTCCGTTGGCGGAGATGCCCATCCTCTTTGCGATCTCGGACTTCTCGAAGTCGATCACGGAGAGGAAGCCCTGCCATTCCCTGGAGGTCTGACCTCCGCAGCGGGGACAGACGTCGTCCTCGGAGATGAAACTGCACTGTTTGCATGCCTTGAGTACGGGACCAGCCATCACTCAGCACCTTCCTGCTTCTTCCTGTGGTCCTCTTCGATCCACTGGAGCTTTCCGAGTCCGGGCTGACGCATGGTCAGACCAATCTTGCTGTCCTGGGGGTTCTTCTCGTTGAGGTCGATGCTCACGACCCTGGCCCTGACGACATCGCCGACCGCGAGGAACCTTCCGCTCTCCTTTCCGACAAGCCTCTGGTTGGCCTCGTCGATGTCGACACGGTCATCCATGACCTGACTGATGTGCAGGAGTCCGTCGAGGGGACCGAATCTCACGAACGCACCGAACTTCAGGATCTCGACGACTTCGCCCTCGATGACCTCGTTCTCCTTGGGCTTGAACACGATCTGATCGAACTTGACCGTCTGATAGACAGCTCCGTCACCGTGGACGATGCGTCCCGGACCTACGGTCCTGACGTTCCTGATCAGCACTGTGAATGTCTTGTCCTCGCCGAGTCTGCCCTCATATGTCTCCCAGGTGAGGTTGTCGATCACCTGATCGATATCCTCTTTGAGCTCCACGGGAGGGATGCGGACGATTTTCTCGACCTCTGTAAGCATATACATGGTTGGTCCTCTCAGAACAGAGCATTAAACAGGTCCTATATAAGCGTGAGCCTGTCTGTTTACGCGCGCGTATTATATAATAAAGAAAAGGGAAGATGTTTGGGTCGGAGTGGGAAACGCATCCCGCCCCGGGATCACATGTCGGGGAACTCCTTGTCGTACCTCTCCATGCAGACCTTGACCATTGCCTTGGCCTCATCGGCGTCCAGCATCTCCTTGGCCTCGGTGACCTTGCCCTCCAG
>CAZCMJ010000034.1:0-17769 GCA_964499845.1 uncultured Methanomassiliicoccales archaeon | reverse complement strand
AAACAGGTTTCGTATGAACCAAAATCTCATCCTTCGCAAAATCCTTTCCTTTTTCCTTTTCTTTGTATGTATTGTTCTCTCTAACCTTTGGTTATATAGGACGGTATTCATTTCATCTCATCCTCTATGTCCGGTACTGTTTTTATACGGTCCGAACATTCATGCGCCCATGACCCTGTACAGAATAGATTCGCCGATATCTTTCGATTCGAACATATTCCTTCTGACAGGTGATTCGAACATCCTCATCGACACGGGGACGGGATTGGGATCCGATTATGTGGTCCCGAGGATCCGTTCCGTGCTCAACGGCAGAAGCTTGGACAAGGTGGTTCTCACCCACTGTCACGGGGACCATGTGGGCGGTCTTCAGACAATTCTCGGCGAGTTCGGTTCGGAGGCATTCGCACATCCGCCCGATTCCGGTTGGATCAGGTGCGGTGATCGGGATCATGTCCTGGCAGGTGTGATGGATCTGGATATTCATCCCGTGCCCGTGACCGATCTCGCTTCCGGACAGATCCTCGATAACGGGGAGCACAGGTTGCGTGTGATCCATACACCAGGCCATACCGCCGGAGGGATATGTCTCTATGACGAGGTGTCCCACGATCTCATCTCCGGGGACACCCTGTTCGCAGGAGGCGTCGGTCGTACCGACCTTCCCTCGGGATCGTTCATCCAACTTCGCAATTCCTTACATGACCTCAGTAATATTGACATAAGGGGACTGTATCCGGGGCATGGTAATTGCAGCGAGCAATACGGTTCCGACTATGTGAAGAGGGGACTCAGACTGGTAGGTGATTCAATTTGAAGATAATCAAGTGTGACTATTCGAACGGATTCGACATGCATTGTGAGGAGGCTGTCGCAGCGGCCGCAGAGGATGTTGCCTCAGGAAAGCTCATCGTCTACCCCACTGAGACCGTATATGGTATCGGGGCTGACATCTACAATGAGTCCGCTGTGAAGAACCTCTATGTGGCCAAGAACAGGCCCTTCGATATGCCCCTGTCAGTGGCCGTTTCCGACAAGGCCATGCTCGAGAAGGTCGCGGTCCTCAACGAGAACGCCGACAAGCTCATCAAGGCGTTCCTGCCCGGGCCCCTCACGATCATCATCAAGAAGCAGCCCGATGTCCCCGACATCGTCACGTCCTCTTCCCAGAAGGTGGGTATCCGTATCCCCGACAACAGGTTCGCATTGGAGCTCATCAGGCGCACCGGTCCGATCGTGGCCACATCCGCCAACCTCCACTCCCATCCCGATGCCGTCAATGTGGATGCGGCGATCACCGACTTCGGAGGGAATGTGGACACATACGTGGACGCAGGCCCCTGCACACTCGGACAGCCCTCGACCATCGTCTGGCTGATGGACAAGGAGGTCGAGATCGTCCGTCCCGGTGCGATACCCGTGGATAAGATCAAGGAAGTCTTAGAATGCTGAACGAGGAACAGTTGTCCAAGCTCCGTAAGGCCGGAAAGGTCGCAGGTGCGGCCAGGGAGCTCGGAATGGAGATGGTGAAACCCGGTGTCAAGCTATATGACGTGGCCCAGGAGGTGGAGGGTTACATCCGTGAGCACGGATGCGGACTGGCATTCCCCTGCAACATCAGCAGGAACGAGGTCGCCGCCCACTACACCCCCAGCTGCAACGACAAGCTCGTGTTCGAGTTGGGTGATGTGGTCAAGATCGATTGCGGAGCCGAGGTCGATGGTTTCGTCGGCGACACAGCAGGCACCGTCGAGTGCGGCACCAATGCATACAGGGAGCTCATCGAGTCCTCGAAACGCGCAAGGAACACCGTTGCGGAGTTCATCGGTGATGGTGTCCCCCTGGGCGAGATCGGACGTGCCGTCGAGATGAGTATGAGGCGCGACGGTTTCGTGCCGATCATGAACCTCTGCGGACACCAGATCGAACCCTACAACCTCCATGCGGGTTTGTCCGTCCCCAGTTACGACAACGGCGACACCGGTACCGTCAAGTCGGGCATGGTCATCGCCGTCGAACCCTTCGCCACCAACGGTGCGGGGGAGGTCGACAACGGGAAGCCGGGGAACATCGTCCGTATCCTCAGGGAGAGGCCCATCGCCGATCCGAAGGCCAAGGAGTTCTTCGACTATGTGAAGGAGGAGTTCAAGACATTCCCCTTCTGTGCGAGGAGCTGTGACTTCCCCAATGCGGAGAAGTACGTGAAGATGCTGATCCGTCATGGGATCCTCTCCAGTTATGCGGAGCTCGTGGAGGTCGATGGCGGTATCGTATCCCAGCACGAGTACACTTTCTACATAGATGGAAGGCACGGAGAGGTCACCACCCTCCCATAAACTTTTATTCAAACCCCTTCTACCCCCTATTGAGCTGGAGTTGCCAAGCCTGGTCAAAGGCGAAGGACTCAAGATCCTTTCTCGTAGGAGTTCGCCGGTTCGAATCCGGTCTCCAGCACCATTCCCTTTTCTCATCCTCCATGTGGGGTTTATATACCATGAGCCCATCCGACGACTCACGTAAACTCAGGACCCACCTTAGCGGTGAAAACTGAGAGCTCCTTCCTGATGGAACCGGAGCTTGATCATATCCCCTACGGGGATCATTTACGGAGGAATGAACAATGGCTAAAGGAAAGAAAGAGCCTCAGCAGACCGAGGACGAGAACTTCAACTTCATCGTCCGTATCATCAACTCTGATATCGACGGTCAGAAGAGGACCGTCATCGGTCTTCAGAGCATCAAAGGTGTAGGAAAGAGGGTCGCACAGGTCGTCGCAAAGAGGGCCAACGTTGACCCCGCAGTCAAGATCGGATCCCTCTCCGACGAGAAGATCAAGGAGATCGAGGGACTCGTCAGGTCCTACGTCGAGTACGCCCCCAGCTGGGCCATCAACAGGCAGATGGATTACGAGACCGGAGCGGACATGCACCTCTTCGGAAACGACCTGGACATCATCCAGAAGGATGACATCAACAGGATGAAGATGATCCGTTGCTACCGCGGAATCAGGCACGAGGGACGCCACAAGGTAAGAGGACAGAGGACCAGGTCCAACGGAAGGTCCGGACTCACCATGGGAGTCCAGAGGAAGAGCTGAAGGTGATTTGAATGGGAGACCCTAAGTTTTCAAGGAAGACATACGACACCCCCAGCCACCCCTGGCAGGGAGAGAGGATCAAGGCCGAGGTCGAGGTTGTCCGCGCATTCGGACTCAAGAACAAGACCGAGGTTTGGAAGGCAGAGACCATCCTCAGGAACCTGAGGAAGCAGTCCAGGGACCTGCAGGCACGCCTCAGGACCGGTGATGCACAGGCGAAGATCGAGGCCGATGCCCTGCTCGCCAAGTGCGGACGTCTCGGATACCTCCCCGCAGATGCCAACCTCAACGATATCCTCGGACTGAAGAATGAGGACGTTCTGTCCCGCCGTCTCCAGACCATCGTTTACGAGAAAGGCTTCGCCAGCACCATCAAGCAGGCAAGGCAGATGATCACCCACGGACACATCTTCATGAACGGTCACAGGGTCACCGTCCCCGGTTACCTCGTGACCAGGCTCGAGGAGTCATCCATCGAGTTCAACCCCGCATCCCCCTTCACCGACGAGATGCACCCCATGAGGATCTCCGCAGAGCAGGCCGCCGCCAACGCAGCGGTCAAGGCCAAGGCCGATGCCGACGCAGCAGCCGCAGATGCAGCCGCAGCCAAGGCCGATGCAGAGGAAGCAGGAATCACAGCTGAGGACGGTGCGAACTAATGACAGCAAAATGGGGAATCGCAAACATCTACGCGAGCTACAACAACATCATGATCACCCTGACCGACATCACCGGTGCCGAGACGATCACCAAGGCAACCGGAGGAATGGTCGTCAAGCAGGCAAAGGACGAGTCCTCGCCCTACGCAGCCCAGAAGGCAGCCGAGAAGGTCGCCGAGGCAGCCAAGGAGAAGGAGTTCGTCGGTATCCACGTCAGGGTCAGGGCACCCGGAGGAAACAAATCCGTCTCCCCCGGTCCCGGTGCCCAGGCCGCCATCCGTGCTCTCACCAGGGCCGGACTCAAGATCGGCCGTATCGAGGATGTCACACCCATACCGCACGACGGTACCAAGAAGAAGGGCGGACGCAGAGGACGCAGGGTCTGAGGTGGGATCCTCATGGACATAGAGATAATCGAAATGGCGGAGAGGAAAGCCAAGTTCATCCTCAAGAACTCCTCCCCCGCCATGGCCAACGCCCTCAGGAGGACGCTCCTTTCGGACATCCCCAAGATGGCCATCGACAAGGTCGAGTTCCACCTGGGACCGATCATGTACGATGACAAGGAGTATGAGAGCGTCACGCCCCTGTTCGACGAGATCATCGCCCACAGGCTGGGAATGGTCCCTGTGCCCACCGACCTGAACCTCTTCTGCCCCCAGAGTGAGTGTGTCTGCGGTGGCGAAGGGTGCCCCAACTGCACCATCATGTACAGTCTGAACAAGATCGGACCGTGCACGGTGCTCTCCGGGGACCTCGAGCCCCTCGGAAACCCCGACCTCAGGGTCAAGGATGAGTTCATACCCATAGTCGAGCTCACAGACGGTCAGGCCGTCCTCATCTACGCGACAGCGGTGATGGGAACAGCCAAGACACATGTCAAGTGGCAGGTCGCCAACGGTGTCGGATACAAGTATCTGCCCGTTGTCAAGGTCGACGGGGCCATGGCATCCGACGAAGAGGTCCTGAAGTGTGCCGACATATGCCCCAAGAAGGTCTTCGAGGTGGAGGACGGAAAACTCGTCGTCAAGAACCCCTTGGAGTGCAGTCTCTGCAAGGCATGTACCGATCGTCTCGGAGAGAGGGGAGGCATTACCGTCACAGGTGATGACAAGAACTTCTTCTTCAAGTTCGAGACCGACGGCTCACTGACCGCCCAGCAGGCCCTCGACAAGGCCGTCGAGATCCTCGCCGATGAGGCGAACGATTTCAAGGCCCAGCTCGAGCAGCTCTGAAACAAACATTTCACCCCTCCGTCACGGAGGGGACCACCTTCTTTTCCGTTCCCGTTTTCGCAGGGTTATTATATCCGCTCAGCTACGAAGTTCCATGACCAACACCATCTGCCCCGAGTGCGGAGGCACATTCGATCCGAGCGCCGGTTTCTGTCCCAGATGCGGACGCGAGGTGAGGTCGGGGGCATCACCGTCCCAACAGACCTTCACCGTGCCCGAGGGATCGCCATCCGATCTGATGGGGACGGGGTTCACCCGTATGGCCGACGGCGATTACGATGGCGGATTGGCGTGTTGGAACAAAGCTGTGGAGAAAGGCCTCGTCCCGGACGATGATTGTTACAGCAGGATGATAGATTCCGCAGGGGCATGTCTCGTGGTGATATCGGCCACATCCAAGGTGGATTACCACCAGGGTGTCGTGGACCTGGACCTGAGGTTGGATGACAGGGAGTTCGCATCGGACCTCCTAAACGATATCCGCGGAAGGCTCCATCAGTGCACCACACAGCCTACTTTGGTGAACCTGTCCACGAACCACATGATCCTCCTGCTCGACTGCTTCAATCTGTACACCGACATGAGGGACATGAAGGTCCTCTGTGACGGTTCCAGGGATTTCATATCCCGTGTGAACGAACGCAGGGTGGAGCTGGGTTCCGATGGTTCCATGGAGCCGGAGAAGGCCGTCAAGTACGTTCAGACCAACATCGATTTCATCGACAGGGTCTGTGCCACCGTCGACCGCATCATCGGGAATACATCCGACGAGGTGCTCGATATGCTTGCTGACAGATGGGCGGACCAACCCAATCTGACCTATGTCTATGATCTGAAGGTCGTGCTCAACGTGTGCATCCAGCTGAGGGTCGCCGGAAAGATGGTGTCTAAGCTCCTGTCGAAGACCCTTGATGCACAATGCAACATCATCGCCTCGAAGTACATGTCACTGTCCAGGTGATCAGAAGAAATCGGACAGTTTGCACTTCTTGACCTTGTCGTTGTTGAAGACGGAGTCCATGTTCATCTCGAGGATGTCGATCCTCTCCCTGGTGTAGGTGTCCAGTCCGTACTTCTCACCGATCACCTTGGAGATCTCCAGATACTTCTTCACACTGGCCTCGTGGACGGTAAGGGTCAGTGCGTTGCCGCATCTTGTGCACTTGCCGGCCAACGGTATCCTGCGGTACTTCTCGCCACATTTGGTGCATCTCACCGTCTGGGTGGTGAAACTCCTGAGGTTTCCGATCATGTCCGGCAGGAAGTGCTTGTTCAGGACACGGGTGGCCACGTCCTTCTCGTCCACCGCACGGATCTTCTTGCCAAGCATCAGCTGGGCGTCCATCTTGTCCATCATGGTCTCCAGGGTGGTGTATGCGGAGTACTTCGGACCGTCGGAGATGTCGTAGGTGTCGTGTGTGAATCCCAGGTGCTCGTACTGGTCCGGGGTTCCGATCCTGCCCGCTATCAGGTCCATTTTCTTCTCGATCTCCTTGGGCTCCCTCATCTCCATGGCGGCCTGGTAGAACTCCAGCGGATATTCCCTCAGACAGTCCACGTTGTGGGCCTCCTTGTCGATCTCATTGGGGTCCAGTCTCGTCGTCAGGACCAGCGGGGCGTCCATCAGTCCTCCCCTCCTGTCCGGCAGGAAGTGCATGGAGAAGTTCAGCAGTCCGTCCAGCGCCAGGATGACGCAGTCCTCGTCACCGTCGCAGTTCCTCCTCTTGGCGGCATGGAAGAACGGATGTCCGTAGCATCCCCTCAGGTCGGCGTATCCGATGATCCTGCAGAGGATACCTCCGGATGTGTGGGGTGCGAGTCCGAAGGTGATGTGGCCGATGAGGTCGGTCCTGGACGTGACGTTGTAGTATCTGGGGAGATGATAGAACTCCTCCAGTTCGTCATCCAGGAATCTGGCGACCTTCACAAGGTAGTTCCCGCAGTCCTTGGCGGGGATGATGTCCTGGACCTTCAGTTCCACGATCTGCTCCGGATCGGTGAGGGGGTCGCCGTTCCAATCGTGGGTGTATCCCAGTTCGTGGGCCTTCTCTATGCTCAGGCCGATCTCCCTGGGTTTGAAGTGGGTGATCGGGATGTCGGTCATGTCGAAACGGATGGTCCCGTCCTTGAATGTGGAGACGCCGTTCTTCTGTCTCAGGATACCCTTCTCCACCGCTTCGGTGAACTTGTTCTTCGAGACGAGGGTGTCCAGGCACTTCAGTTCCGACGGGGGTCTCTCGTTGAGGGTGGCGCATGCGGTCTTGAACTCCTCCTCCAGGTCGATGTCCATGGGTGCGGGTCCGATGTTGCCGAACGCGTTCGCCTTCGGTACATACGTGGTGTGGGTGTTGCAGTCCCTGCACCAGTTGCGGTAGGTCATCCTCCCGCATTCGGGACATTTCCTGTTACCGACCTCCACGTTCACCATCGCCTTTCCGCCCATCTTGTTGGATGCGCTGCTCTTGCACACGGATATGGCGGCGTTCATCTCCTTCCCGGCATCGGCGTCCTTGCCGACAGGGAACAGGGAGTGGACCTTGGGGGTCATCTCACGTTCCTTCGCCTTCTCCGGACGTGCCATCCTGGTGCCGATGCGGGTCATCGCCCTGGCACGTACCTCGTATCCTGCGGCGTTACTTATGGCATCCAGCGTTCTGTTGCCCTCCAGGGGCCTTCCCGGCGTCAATGCCCCTCCGTCGTGTCCTATGCCCAGGCAGTCCAGCATGGGCTCGGAGTACCTCTCGCATATGCGGACCCTGTCGCCCTCGACCGTGTGGAGTGCCCCCAGGTCCTCCAGCATCCTCTTGGACACCGGTTCCAGGGCCATGGTGAGCGTCCTCCCGTCGAAGGCGCCCGTGGACAGGACATGTTCTCTGAGTCCCTTTATGCGGTCCAGGGGCCAGTCCGACCAGAAGAGGTTGTACTTGGGGTGGAGGGGCACACCCATCTGTGCGCACATCTCCTTGGCACGCTGGTATGTGGGGTCCATCCAGTCGTCCGGGAGCTCCCCTTTGGCCTGGATCTCCAGTTTGTGCCATTCTACGGGGTATCCGCACGGGACCAGTGTGTGGTTGTTCTCGCAGAACTCCCCGAAGGGGACCAGGATCTCCCCGTTGTCCACGATCTCCGAGATCTGGTTCTTGACGGCGAGCACCTCGTCCTTGGTGTGGCAGTACACCAGGTCCCCGTTCTTCAGAAGGAACGTCGGACCTTCTAGGAGGTCGCAGGGGGTGACGACGCAGGCCTTCCCCGGCCTCTCGATCTTCACCTGCGTCCCCAAGGCCATGAACTCGTCCATGGCGTACATGCTTCCGGTGTTGTATGCCAAAGCGGCGAGGCCGGACGTCCTGGCCCTGCCGTATCTCAATCTGAAACCTCCGACCCGGCAGGGGTGTCCGAAGATGGGACGTCCCGCCACGATGTCCTTGAGGTACTTGTACTGGGGTTCGACCTTCTTCTCCCCTGTGTCGTCCCCTCCCTTGTCCACGGTCTTGTGGGCGTCCAGGAACTTCCCTATGAAGTCCCATCCGGAGAGTCCGATCTTGTCCACGTGCTTCTTGAGCTTGGACGCCTTCTGACACATACCTTCGGCTATGACCAGGCATGCACCTCCCCTGACGCGGTTGGTGTCTATCCTGGGCAGGTCCCTGAATCCGGAGATCTCCACCTGTTCCGTCCCCTCCCCGTCAACGCAGACGGGGCAGTTGCGGACGATCAGGTCTATCTCATCGGATGTGGGTGTGTACTGGAGGTGCTGACATTGTTTGTACAGCGGGATCTCCTCGTCGAACCTGGCGATCTCCGCGTCGGTGGGGATGTACTTCCCTATGCCCAGTTCGGTCCTGACCACGTCCGCGATGAGGACGCTCATGGCCTGACCGGTACCTCCTGCGGCACGGATGGGTCCCGCGAAGACGAGGTCCACATAATTGGTGCCGTCGGAGTTGTTCCTGATCCTGGTGTTGGCGATACCCTCGAGGGGTGCCACGAGGATACCCTCTGTGAGGACGGCGAGTCCCACCCTGACTGCCCTGTCCAGAGCCTTCTCGGTGCTCTCGGCGGGCCTCTTGGCCATCTCCTTGGCAACCATCAGTGCGACGATCTCACGGTTCCCGTATTCGAGGGTGAGTCTGCGGATGTCCTCGGCGACACCGTCCACCTGGTAGTCCCTGAGGAGCTTCTCCACACGTGATGCGAGGTCCTCCGCCTGGGGGATCTCCACGAAGGTCTCCGGATCGTACCCCAGTGAACGGGCACGTTCGGCGATGGCATAGCACTCGTCCTTCATGGATGAGAGCTTCTCGAAGTACTCCCCCATCTCCGGACTGAACGCCGGGCCCTCGACCATCATTCCACTTCCGTCTCGGCCTCCAGGGCCTTCCTGCGGAAGACTGCGCGCATCTCGGTGCGGACGGCGTCCGTGAGGACATCCATGTTCTCGCCCGTCTGCGCTGAGAAGAAGATACGGCCGTCGCCGGTCTTCATGACGTCGCACTTGCTCTCTGCGACGATGATGGTGACGCCCTCGAAGTTCTCCTCGATGTTGGCGAGGAGCTTCTCCTGGACATCGCGGTGGAATCCGCAGGTCTCGGAGGGGTCGATGACGAACAGGATGACATCGGTGAGGTACCTGAGTGCGAGGACTGCCTGTTTCTCGATGTCGTTCCTCTGGTCGAACTCCCTGTCGAGGAGTCCGGGGGTGTCCACGATCTGGTATTTCCTCCAGTCGTCTTCGATGTGTCCGACGATGACCCCCTTGGTTGTGAACGGATAGGGGGCGATCTCGGGTTCTGCGGTCGACATCACCGTGACGAGGTTGCTCTTCCCAACGTTGGGGAACCCTGCGACGACGACGGTGGGTGTGTCGGGGTCCACCGCGGGGAGTTTCCTGAACTTGTTCTTGGCATCCTGTAGGAACAGCAGGTCGTTCGAGATCCTGTCCACATAGGAGTTGAGCCTTCCGTAGAATCCCTTCCTGGTGGCCTCGATGATCGCGGGGTCCTTGGTGCGTCTGATGTCCTTCAGGGTGTCGTTCTTGAGCTTCTCGGCCTTCATGGCGCACTGCGGTCGACATCACCGTGACGAGGTTGCTCTTCCCAACGTTGGGGAACCCTGCGACGACGACGGTGGGTGTGTCGGGGTCCACCGCGGGGAGTTTCCTGAACTTGTTCTTGGCATCCTGTAGGAACAGCAGGTCGTTCGAGATCCTGTCCACATAGGAGTTGAGCCTTCCGTAGAATCCCTTCCTGGTGGCCTCGATGATCGCGGGGTCCTTGGTGCGTCTGATGTCCTTCAGGGTGTCGTTCTTGAGCTTCTCGGCCTTCATGGCGCACCAGTTCACCGCACCCAGGGCCTTCTTGTACCTGTCGATGCCGATGACGATGTCCACCAGCTGCGGGAAGAAATCGTCCATCTTGTCCATCCTGGGGAATCTGTCCACATAGCCCTGGAGGGCTGTGACGACGATGTCCCCCGAGGCGGTGACCTTGGCGAGGGCGGTCTTCTTGCGGGTGTCCAGCGGGTTGGTGCCGTTCTTGTAGATCTTGGATGCCCTGTGGAACGCCTTCTCCATGAGCTCTTCGGACGACATTACTGTGGGTATCTTGTAATCCATTCCGGCCATGTGTGGTGGAATCCCATCCCCCTATAAATAAGAGGATGGGAGGGCGCGCGTGCGCCCGTTCTGTCTCCGGAATCAGGCCCAGGTGACGGTGATCCTCATCAGCCACAGGTCCCTGTCCATGTTCCTGTTGGGGTTGAGCTTCTGGGGGATGACCTCGAAGGGACAGTCCAGGGCGCCCACGGAGCATGTGACCGACGGTCTGCCCGTGTCCGTGCCGAGGATCCTGGTGACGGAGGCCATGTTCGTGCGGAACGATATCGCCAGGTCCATCTCCGGGAGGTCGTCGTTCCCTGCGGAGAGGAGTTTCGGGAATCCTATGGACGAGTGGAACAACACCTCCAGGTCGATGTTCTCGGTGAACATCGCCAGCGGGTCGATCCTATAGGGGTTCCTCACACCCAGGGCCATGGACTGCAGGTTGCCTGCGGCGTACCTCAGCACATCGGATGCCAGTTCGTCGTCGGCCACCAGTGCCACCCTGACCCCGTTGGATGTGACCCCTGCGGCATCGCCGATGTCCACCTTCACGAACACCGATGCGTCCACGATCCTGGCCGTGACCTTCTTTATCGCCGCGTCGATGACGTGCTTTATCAGCGACTCCATGAACCGTTCCATGGACTCCGTGTCGGTGATGCGGTCAACATCACCGAAGGCCTTCTCCACGGACCCCCAGACCAGGTCCCTCACGTCCGTCGCCGGGACCATCTCCTCCAGGGGGTTGGTGCTGTTGCTCCCGCCCCGTGTCCCCTTGCCGAAGACCCATTCGGTGGAGCCGTCGAACCTCCTATGCCATGTGTCACCGTCGTTGGCGGAGTCCTTCTTCACCGGCGTCTTGTCCACCGTGTTCCCCTCAGGGTCCTTGAGGGTGACCGCCTCCCCGTTCTTGGTGTACTTTCCGGAGGAGTTGACCAGGGTGAACGATGGTACTATCACCAACCTCTCGCCGGGTGCTATGCTCCCGGACAGGTCCATGGTCTTCTTCCTCCAGTCGGAGGATGCGCTCAGCGTGTATCCCGTGAGGTCGATGGTCTGGGAGCCGTTGTTGAGCAGTTCTATCCACTCGTTGCCCGCATCATCGCCGGGGGGATTGCTCTCGAACTCGTTGATCAGCAGTCCCCTCTGGACAGGTGCGGAGTATCTGAGGGTGAAACCCGCGTCGATGCTGGCGGTGGCCCCCAGTGCCGGGAGGGGGATGGAGTCAAGCATCTGTCCGACCCCCGGGATGTCGCTGAGTCTGAGGCCGAGTTCGTGGTACTCGTCCAGTTCCGGGATGGTCACGGAGATGTCCGTGTCGTCCACCTCGCCGTCCAGTGTGAGCAGGTGCTTCCCGCCTTTCATCAGGGGGTCGACGTTGATCTTCACGGACCAGTCGTCGCCCTCGATGCGTCCCTGTCCGGTGACGATGAGGTTCTCCCGGTTCACCTCCCCCTTCGCCTTGACGGTGATGCCTGCGGAGACGGAGAGTCCCGCCACGGGTCCGGACATGGTGGCGGAGAAGAGGGTCTTGGTGGTGGCGTTCCAGCTCACAGCGTTGGTGGAGATGGTCAGGGTGTAGTCCCCCAGGCCGATGGAGATGAACTGATCGTCCAATCCGATGCTCATGAGGATGTCCAGTCCCGCCTCGGAGGCGATGTCCGCCATCCCGTCCAGGATCCAGGAGTTGAGCTCCTCGGTGGGTCCCATGAGGCTGTCGTACACTGATGCTATCACCCCGGCCATCTGGTCGGCCACCTCCTGCAGCCTCTCCCCCAGGAAGACCATGGCGTCCCTGGTCATGGACATGAGCTCCATCAGGGGCTCGATGATGGGTTCCAGCAGTTCCAGGACCCTCTCCATGGCATCGCCGATGACGGTGCAGCTCGGATTGTAGTCGACGCCCTTCAGCGCCCATGCGCTCTGCACGGGGATCAGAAGGTCCAGATGGGGGTGGCTGTCCCCGTCCAATGCGGATGACACGGTCCCCATGGAGTCGGAGAGGGTTCCGGAGCCTCTGAGGCTGTAGGATATGCGGTCGTCCAGGGTGACCCTGAGGATGGTTGTGTAGGATGCCAACGAATCCTCTCCGAAACCGACGGTGTGGACGCACAGGTCGTCATCGACCATGGGCCTCCCTATGACGGGGTCGGAGACGACCTCCGCCTCGATCCTCTCGGAGGTGATGTTCCCGTCCGCGTCCTGCAGACGGAATGTGTGGTTCCCCGGTAGTGCGGTGATGCCGTCGGCGGAACATGCCGCCACCCTGTCTGAGACCTCGGCACCCATCCTCATGAAGGAGGACCTCACCGGTTCCAGGACGCCTATGGTATCGAGTCCGAAGGAGCAGACGGTCGCCAGGATGCGGTCGATGATGCCCGGGTCCCCTCCGGGTACGTACCTCAGTTGGTCGAACACCTCCAGGTCGGACAGGACCTTCCCGCGGTACGATTCCAGCATGGACCGGGCGGTGTCGGATGACAGGAGGGATTGGATGTCCGTACCCTCGGGCATGGCGGCGGTGAGTGCCGCCTCCAATCCGGACATGAACCTCTGCTCGTCGACGAGGTCGGATGAATGGCGGTCTATCGTGTCGGCTATGGCACCGTAGAACGGGTCGCCGAAGGATGCCGTGGACGCCAGGGATTCCCTCACAACCTCCTCGAACCCCCGGGAACAGCGGTCGATGCCCTCTGTGAGCACCTTGGAGAGCGTCTCCGAGAACGTCTCGGAGTCCTCCGGGTCCATGGCGATCCTCACGGCACCCATCCCCATGCGGTCCGCCATCATGGATGCGGAGAGGTTGAGCACAGATCTGATGTGGTCCATCACGGAATCCGTGCCCTGATGGTACGTGGATTTGAATCTCTTGATCCAGCTCTGTCCGAAGAGGTCCTCCGTGGGATTGTCCACGGAGACGGTGATGTCACCGAACAGACCCGTGGTGGTGCCCGATCCCGGGAACCTGTAGTCCCCCTCGGGATATCCGTTGGATGACATCACCTCCCTGATGTAGGAACCCGCACCGAGGACATCCTCGCCCCTGAGGAATGACCCGATCATGTCCCCCAGGTACATGAGCGCCCTCTGGTCCCTGTCCGCCTGGTCCCACATCCGGTCCATGCAGAGGTACTCGAGCCATCCCAGGGCGACCTCGTCGATGACACCCAGGACGGCCTGGGCGTAGACCAACGGGATGTCGATGACCAGATATCCGTCATCGGAGACGATGAGGTCCCCCAGGTCCGTGCCCGCGGACATCCTCAGATCGCCGGTCTCCGTCCTGAAGCAGATCAGCCCTATGGCGGACAGGGCGTTGTCGTACGCTTTCCTCACATCATCCTTGGTGATGATGGACGATGTCCCCATGTCGCCGTACTCAGACAGTGCGCCGTATCCGTTCAGGACCCTGGTCTGGGCCAGGCAGGTGAGCTGGTATGTGACCATCTCCGACAGGGATATCCCCTTCCCGCCGTCGGTCATGGTCTCGAACATGGACGCCTGTCCCGCCACCAGCGGCAGTGCGTAGCTCCCGTCGGTGGAGATATCCACATCCACCCTCGCCCTCCCCGACTCGGTCCTCATGTCGACGGTGAGCGTCCCGATGGCACGGAGATAGGCTGGCACATACCCTCCCTCCACCTGGTCGTCGGACGGTTCGCGCATGTTCTCCGCCACCAGCCTTATGTCGTGGGACACCAGGTCCGCACGGACCCCGTGGTCGTTCACCGGGAACTGGAAATCCAACCATCCGTCCGCCCTGGTCCCGAACACGTCGGCCCTCTCCTCCAGTCCTCCCAGGGACGTGTCGTTGGAGATGGAGAGGATGATCTCCCCCAGGCCCCTGTCCACATGCATGGCGATCCCATCCCTGGACACCTCCACGGCCTCGGTCTCCCTCTCCAGGTCCTCTGCGTCCTGGGATGCCCTCTCATATGATGCGAACACCGCTCCGCACATCACGGTCATCATCAGGATGGTCACCGCGATGACCGCGAAGGGCATGTTCCCCTTCCTGTCACCGTTCATGACTGGGTCTTCCCTCCGGAGGTTGATAAAACATGGACCGTGCACGCACTCTTGATTCCGGATGGGGAGGTGCTTCGTGTGTTTACGTTCCTTCTCCGTATCCCTTTTTTTATATCAGGAGGGAGTTAGTGCCGATAAGGGTACTATGACGATAACATCTAAGGATTACACGGTGACCAAAGGTCTCCCCAAGAAGACCAGGTCGCTCTGCCCGGAATGTGGAAAGCTGATCGATGCCGACATCGTGGCAAGGGACGGAAAGGTCTACATGGACAAGGAGTGCCCCGTCCACGGGAGGTTCAGCGATGTGTACTGGTCCGACGTGGACATGTACCTCAGGGCCGAGAAGTTCGCATACGACGGTGTCGGTCTCCACAACGCCATGGACCGTACGATCGGTGACAACGACGACTCCGTCCACATCGTGATCGATGGGGAGAGGATCGACATGCTCTCCTGTTCCGCCATCGCCAACCTCGACCTCACCAACAGGTGCAACATGAACTGTCCCATCTGCTTCGCCAACGCGAACGATGCGGGATACGTCTACGAGCCCTCGTTCGAGCAGGTCCATGAGATGCTCGTGGCCCTCAGGTCCGAGAAACCCATCAAATGCACCGCCGTCCAGTTCGCCGGAGGGGAGCCCACCGTCTACCCCAGGTTCGTGGACGTCGTCAGGGATGCCAAGCAGCTGGGATTCGCCCAGGTCCAGGTGGCCACCAACGGTATCAAGTTCGCCAAGGACTACGAGTTCCTCAAGGCATCCAAGCTGGCCGGAATGAACACCATCTACCTCCAGTTCGACGGACTCACCGATGAGGTCTACCTCAGGTCCAGGGGCAGGAAGATGATGGCCGTCAAGCTCGGGGTCATCGAGAACTGCAGGAAGCTCCAGGAGGAGGGGATCCACCCGCCGTCTATCGTGCTCGTCCCCGTCATCGGTATGGGCATGAACGACGACATCGTCGGTGACATCGTCAGGTTCGCGTTCGACAACGCCGATGTCATCAGAGGGGTCAATTTCCAGCCCATCGCTTTCACCGGAAGGGTCACCAACGAGGAGGTCTCCCAGGGAAGGTTCACCCTGCCCGACCTCGTGGACAGGGTCAGCACGCAGACCGGATACACCACCAAGGACGATTGGTACCCCGTTCCCGTGGTCGCACCGATCTCCAAGTTCGCGTCCATCATCCTCGGACAGACCAAGGTCACCTTCACCACCCACCCCCACTGCGGTATCGCCACGTACCTATTCCAGGACGACAAGGGCAACGTCACGCCCTTCCCCAGGTTCGTGGATGTGGCCAGGTTCTCCGCCGGTCTCAACGAGATCGCGGACAAGGCCGAGAACTCCAGGTTCAAGAAGTTGTACCTGACCAAGCTCATCAAGCTGCTCAACAGCTGCGTCGACGAGTCCAAGATGCCCGAGGGCCTCACCAAGAAGAAGTTCGTGGACCTGATCACGGGTGTCATGAGCCACAAGTCCAAGGATGCGCTCGCTTCCTTCTCATGGAAGATGATGCTGGTCGCGGGAATGCACTTCCAGGACAGCTACGATTACGATATCGAGAGGGTCAGGCGCTGCGGTGTCCACTACATCACGCCCGACCTCAGGGTCATCCCCTTCTGCGCCTACAACTCCGGACCCGAGCTCCGCAAGGGTGTGGAGGAGGAGTTCTCCGTTCCCCTGGAGGAGTGGAAGAAGACCCACGCCGCAGAGGCGAAGGAACTGGCAGCCGCACTCATCGTCCCCATCGAGGACAGGGGTGACGAACCCGCCAAGGAGTGATCATGATGATCAGTGTAGATTTCGACAAGTGCCTCCACTGCGGAGGATGTGTGGGCTCCTGCCCCAAGAACGCGATATTCCTCAACGACTACATCCTGGAGTTCAACGAGGACTGCATCAACTGTGGAAGATGCGTGAAGCTGTGCCCCGTCGCAGCACTTTCAATGGAGTGATCTGAAATGAGGACATACGAATGCGACGTTGTCGTGGTCGGAGCCGGACCCGGAGGGAGCATGGCCGCAAGGTACTGCGCCGAGGGAGGTCTCGACACCATCCTGATCGAGAAGAAGGCCGAGATCGGAGCACCCCTCAGGTGTGCCGAGGGAGTGTCCAAGAAATGGCTCGAGGAGGTCGGCATCACCCCCGACCCCACCTGGATCCGCGCGGACATGAAGGGAGCCATCATCAAGTCCCCTCAGGGAACCAGTTTCCAGCTGGACGAGTCCAAGGCTGGGGCCGAGGTCGGTTACGTCCTCGAGAGGCATCTGTTCGACAAGGCCCTCGCAAGGGATGCCGCCAACGCCGGCGCGAAGATCATGATGAGGACCTCCGCCACCGGCATCATCCGTGAGGACGGTAAGATCGTCGGTATCAAGGGGAAGAGCATGGGCGAGGAGATCGAGATCCGTGCCAAGTGCGTCGTCGCCGCAGACGGATACGAGTCCCAGGTCGGAAGGTGGGCAGGTATCGACACCACCCTCCAGCTGAACGACATCGACTCCTGCATCCAGTACAGGATGTGCAACATCGACATCGCCCCCGACTACTGCGAGTTCGTCATCGGATCCGTGGCACCCGGAGGATACGTCTGGATCTTCCCCAAGGGGGACAAGGTCGCCAACGTCGGTATCGGTGTCATGGGAAAGCTCTGCAAGGGCAACGCCGATGCGAAGCAGTACCTCGACAAATTCATTGCCGAGGATCCCAGATTCAAGAACGGTCAGATCCTGGAGATCATGGGCGGATTCGTCTCCACATGTCCCGGACTCGACTGTGCGGTGGATGACAACATCGTCCTGGTCGGAGATGCCGCAAGGATCATCGACCCCATCACCGGCGGAGGCATCTGCCACGCATGCAGGACCGGAATGTACGCAGGTAAGGTGCTCTCCGAGTGCGCCAAGACCGGCGACTTCTCCAAGAAGGCCCTCATGCCCTACGAGAAGATGTGGCGCGACAGGATGGAGGACAAGCTCTTCAGGAACTTCATGGCCAAGGAGAAGCTCGCCACCCTGGACGATGAGACGATCGATGAGCTCATCAAGATGGTCTCCACAGCCGACCTGAAGGCGGTCACCGTGTACAACCTGCTCAAGGCCGTCAAGGAGAAGTTCCCACAGGTCGTCGAGGGATTCGAGGAC
>CAZCMJ010000033.1:0-17778 GCA_964499845.1 uncultured Methanomassiliicoccales archaeon | reverse complement strand
GGCCTTCCCAACCCTCGTCCCCGTTTCAGACCTGTCCTACGACATTGACTTCTCACTTGATGCATCACCGTTGGTTATCTCATATGCCGTGACGATCGCAACTGGCCCGTATCCGTCATCGGATCCGGTGATATGGAACCTGACCAATCCCTCATCCTGGCCATCCTCCACCTGATGCGGATGGACGGCCCCGTCCACATACTCATAAGAACGTCCCACAGATGGGTATATGGTCTGTTGGAGGACGAAACCTTCAACGGATTCATCTTCCCCGAACGCTCTGAACCCATCCAGGTCAGCGACGATGTCTTCCGTGGCATCACCGTCCCCTCCGTCCCACTGACGATAGCCGTCGAGAACTATCGGGAAACGCCATGGTTCAGAGACTCTTACGGTTACATGCTCATGTGCGACCACTCAGAACGTTACATCATGACCGACAGGGATCCGAAAACCCTCGATCTTCCCCAGAGGGTCATCTCCGGCCCCACCGACCTTCTACGCACCCTGTACCCCGACGGATGACATCCTCTCCATCCGACGGAACCTTCCGTCGCCCAGTTCTTATATCATCGGTGCCGTTGACGGACCAGGTGCAGAATCAATGTCTCTCTTCTCCAAGAAGGTCCAGATATACGGTCCCGAAACGGTGTCCGTGGGCGATTTCGATCCGACCGTCGACGGATGTTACCGCAACGTCGTCACGATCCCTTTGGATGTCAAACCCCACAGGATGCTCCATGTGAAGGTGTCTTCGGACATCCCCGTGGATGTCGTGGTCGCCAACAGCGACCGTTCTTCCGCAGGTCATAAGGAGAACGTCACCGACGCCGTCCTGGGTCCGTATCCCACCGGGAAGTCCGACGACATGGGGATCCTCCTGGGGGTCTTCAAGGGTGACAAGGCCAAGGTCACCTTGGAGGCATGGGTGGACAAGGAATGAACGTGAAGGATGTCCGCATGGGGTATGCGGCACTGGCCGTGTCCGCCGTCTCGGTTCTAGTGCTCATTTTACTGTGTGCGTTCACCGATCACGGGTTCCATGACGTGTCCTTCATCCTGACGGCACCGTTCGTCGTGACCGGGTTCATAAGCCACATCCTCGGTCGTAGGAAGGTGGCGCTGACCATCACCCTGGCCGTCGCCCTAATAATATATCTATTATGGCCGGGGGCCACACCTATCGCACTGATGGTCCTCCCCGGGATAAGGGGTCTTCTGGAGATCACAGCGATCGCACAACGTCTGCTGTTCCGCGAGGTGGTGTCCTCAGTGGAGACGATCAACACCGGAAGGGAGCAATCTCTCGGGGACAGGGCCGTCAGGTTCCTCTTCGGCATCCCGTCCGACCTGGACGCACGTTATCTCGCTATGGACACATCTCTGTGCAGGAGGCATGTCCCGTACGGCGATCTGGCACAGACCTTGATAATTTCCCTGGTGCCATGCATGTTCCTGTGGACGGCCATGGTCCTGGACCCCGTGTTCCGCACGGATGCCCATCTGTCCGTACACATCATGACGTTCGTGATGTACATCGTCGCGATATCCCTTCCGTGGACCATCTTCGCATCGCCCAACGTCCGTATCCGTCGGTTCACACTCTCAGAGGGACTGTCCGGGACGATGTGGAGGATGTTGTTGCCCCTGTCCATCATCCTGATCGTCCTGGCCGTGGTCCTCTCCGCGGACCTGCAGGTCATCGGAAACATCCTGCTGTCCCTGGTGATGACAGCGGTCATGGTCACCATCGTGTCCTCGGTGTACTACATCCGTGACGAGGTCCCCGTCGTGAGGTCCGTCGTCGGAGAATGGACCGCATCCCATCCGACAGGTCTGGATTCGGGATACGGTGATGTCGTGGGAACGAGGGACGATGTCCCCGGGACCCCCGTAAGGGACCCCGGGTCCTGTTTCGTTGATGAAAAGGATCAGAAGTACTGAGATTCGAACCGGGGGTTGAGCCTTCCGGGACTGTCGAGTCCTTTGATGATGGGTTTGAACACCTCTCCGGATGACATGCCGGGGGTCTTGTTCAGTCCGATGATCTCCGGTTCCTCCCAGTTGGTGATGACCACCTGGTACTTCTGCCTGACACCCTCCACCTCCACACAGGGGAAGTCGATGCCCTTCAGTATGTCGAGGGACACATCCGCCAGGACCTGGATGTCCTCAGGGGTGATGTCCTTGGGGACGCGGATGAAGAACGTGTGCTCCTCCGTGGTCCCGTTGAGCAGATAGGTCACCTCGGACCCTCCGACGATGTCCTTGAACTTCATCGATTTATCATCATCTCCGGCCAGTTCGAGCATACGCTCCTTCCAGGTGTCCGGGATGTCGATGTATATCGTATCCTTACCGAGGATCTTCCACATAGGCCTCCGAACCACCCTATCTTAATTAATACCCTTCTCCGGAGCCCCACCCCGAAATTATAATAACATGCGCGCGTACCGTCGGATGGTTATAAACTATGCCAGAGGATTTCAAGGTCACACCATGGGAGGTCACGGGCGACATCGACTACGATCTCCTGCAGGAGAGGTTCGGTACGACACCCATAGACGACGCACTCATCGAGAGGTTGTCGAAGTATGGTGATGTCCATCCGATGATCAGGCGCGGGATCTTCTACTCCCACAGGGACATGGTCCCCCTCCTGGACGAGTACGACAAGGGTAACAGGTTCGTACTGTACACCGGTAGGGGCCCTTCGGGGAACACCCATCTCGGTCATCTCATGCCCTGGATATTCAACAAATGGGTCCAGGACACCTTCGGAGTGGACATGCTCTTCCAGATGACCGACGACGAGAAGTTCCTGTTCAAGGACCTGACCCTCGGGGACACCTCGGGCATGGCATACGAGAACGCACTGGACTTCATCGCATTGGGGTTCGATCCCAAGAGGACCAGGATCATCCTCAACACGAAGAACATCGACAAGCTGTATCCCATCGCCCTGAGGATATCCAAGAAGGTCACGTTCTCCACCGCCAAGGCGGTGTTCGGATTCGATAACTCGACGAACATCGGGTCCATATTCTACACAACATTGCAATCGGTGCCCGCATTCCTCCCCACCGAGGAGAGCGGGAGGCAGACCCCCGTCCTCATCCCCTGCGGTATCGACCAGGACCCCCACTTCAGGGTCACAAGGGATGTGGCGCCCGGGCTGAACTATCCGAAACCCTCCCTGCTGTACTGCAAGATGTTCCCCGGACTCAACGGAGGGGACAAGATGTCGTCCTCCGACGAGAACGCCACCATCTACACCACGGACTCGCCCAAGGCGGTCAAGAAGAAGGTCGGAAGGGCCTTCACCGGCGGATGCGTATCCGTGGAGGAGCAGAGGGAGAAGGGCGGAAACCCCGAGGTCTGTGCCGTTTTCAAGTACAATTACTATCTGTTCGAGCACGATGATGACAAGTTGAACGAGCTCGCCACCAAATGCCGCAACGGGGAGATCCTCTGCGGCGAGTGCAAGATGTGTCTTACCGAGAGGATCAACGTCTTCCTGGAGGGACATCAGGACAGGAGGGAGAAGGCCAAGGATGTCGTGGCGGACATGACATACGACGGCTTCGAGTGGTGATCCATCATGATCGACGAAGAGATCCTCGAAGGACTTAGTTACAATGAGAAGAGGCTCCTGCTCGCATTGGCGGACAGGGGCGGGAAGGCATCCCCCGCGGACATGATCGCCGACGGGAGGTTCGATCTGGAGGTCGAGATCATGGGGGCCGCATCCTGGTTGGAATCCAAGGGTATGGCCCATCTGAACGAATCCTCGGAGAAGTTCTACATCCTGACCGATGCGGGTGTCGTGGACACCGGGCTCCCCGAGAGGGTGGCCATCAGGTGCATCGACGCCGCAGGCGGGAGCATGGGGATGGACGAGCTCGCAGATGCGATGCCCGGTGGGGCGGACAAGATCGCAGTGGGATGGCTGAAGAGGAAGAACCTGGCGGACATCGTCAAGGACGGTGACGTCAAGAGGTTGGTCCTCACGGACAACGGACGTGCCATGCTCTCCGCGGAGATGCCCGACGAGGCCCTCCTGAGGAGGATGGCCGACGGCCCCGTTCCCGAGAAGGAGGCGGACCCCAAGGTCGTCAGGGACCTGAAGGGCCGTCAGGGCATGATCGGCGAGAAGGTCGTCACCGAAAGGGAGATCGGACTCACCGACCTCGGAATGGAGGCGGCGGCATCCGGTATCGAGCTCAAGCCCCAGGTGACCGATGTCACCGACCGTCTGATCCAGAGCGGCGAGTGGAGGGATGCGGAGTTCAGGAAGTACGACATCCAGACGTTCGCACCCACCATCACACCCGCCAAGAAACACCCCCTGTCCAGGCTCGGGGCCCAGGTCAGGAGGCTGTTCACCGACATGGGATTCACCGAGATGTCCTCGGAGTACGTCCAGCCCGCGTTCTGGAACCTGGATGTCCTCTTCACCCCCCAGGACCACCCCGCCAGGGACCTGCAGGACACATTCTACCTCGAGAACCCCCCGTCCATCCACGTCGATGACGAGGCACTGGTGGAGACCATCAGGAACATCCACGAGAACGGAGGGGACACGGGCTCCACCGGATGGGGAGGCACATGGTCCAGGGAGAGGGCGGAGGCCGCACTCCTCAGGACCCACAGCACCGTCAGCAGCATCAAGTTCATCGCGGAGCATCCCGACGCACCCCGGAAGGCCTTCTCCATCTCCAGGATCTTCAGGAAGGAGTCCATCGACGCCACCCATCTGCCGGAGTTCACCCAGATCGAGGGTATCGTCATCGACGAGAACGCGGACTTCAACATGCTGATCTCCATCATCAGGGAGTTCTACGCCAGGATGGGGTTCGACCAGATCCGTATCCGTCCCGCCTACTTCCCCTACACGGAACCCTCCTTGGAGCTGGAGGTCTTCTTCAACGGGAAGTGGATGGAGCTCGGAGGTGCGGGTATCTTCAGGCCCGAGGTGGTGGCGCCGTTCGGTGTCACGACCCCTGTCCTCGCATGGGGATTCGGCTTCGAGAGACTCGCCATGCTCAAATGGAACATCAAGGACATCAGGGATCTGTACATCTCAGATCTGGACAACCTGAAGTCCAACACAATCCTCTGAAACCTCACCGCGGGCCACGCGGTCCCTGACGGCCGCGACCCGCTCACCCAACGTTCTGTTCTTCGTCACCCTGCCGACAAGCTCCAGGATGGCGTCCGCCTCTCCGAAGCACCCTGTCTCCATCGCACACTCGGCATCCAACGCCAGTGCCTCGTCGAGACGGAACACGCATCCCTCGTCCACCAGTGCCCTCCTGGCCTTCGCGAGGAACACCCTCGCCTCGGACGGTCTCCCCGCCGCGAGCATGCACTTCCCCAGGGCTATGGCCGAAACCGAGTCCCCGTTGTAACATCCCAATGCCACGGACAACGCCTCATCCACCAGGCCGTCCCTCAGGGCGATCTCCGCCGCGAGGGATTCCCTCAGGGTCGTCCCTTCCTCCATCCCGGAGACCATCTCTTTCGCAGCTTCCGTGTCCCCAAGCCCCATGGCGATCCGTGCGGACGCCTCCAGGAGTTCGTCGTCACCGAATTCCGTGCACAGCACCTTCGCGGCATCCAGCATCCACGGTCCGGGGGACTCCATGAAACCGAACCTCATGTTCATGAAGAGCCTCCTGGCCTCCCTCATCCTCCCGGCACCCAGGAGGTGCCGTATCCTCTCCTCCGGACACACTCCGTTGTCCGTGCACCAATCCGCGGCCAGGCTGTGCCATCTGCGCATGGTCTCCCCATCGGCCAGTGCGAGAATCCTCTCCCTGGTGGAATCCTTCAGCAGGACATCGCCGCTGAGGTCGAACTGTATCAATGGATGGTCACCCTTTGGGAGGCTGTCCCTGTTCACCTTGCCGTCGATCAGACAGATCGACCCGATCATGTCCCTCTCCTCCAGGTCCAGTCCCTCGAAAGTGTCCGAACTGCAGTGGTTGATGTCCTGCTTCGGACCCAGTTCATCCGGGTCCAACCCCTTGGCCTCCAGATCGGTGACCAGTTCGTCCTTCTCCTTCCGCCCCCTTCCCGTGAGGAAGTAGATGCGGCGTTTGTTTTTGCTCCTGGATCCGAGGATCGTGGCCATATGGTGCTCCAACAGCCCCTCCTCCTCCATACGGTTGATTATCAGGGATGAGTAGGCACGGGTGATGCCCAGGGATACGGCGACACCGTCCTGGGTTATCTCGTAGGGGGCCCCGTATGCTATGTTCGGATCGAGATGATCGTATCTTGAGAGGAACAGCAGGATCCTCCCGCGAAGGGTGACCTTTTCCATACACCCGTCTCCGCTGTCCCGACTTATAATGATGGACCTGTGAAATACATTCTAAACAGCTTGGTGTTGAACATGGAACAGGGTCAAATAGCCCGGTGATATCGGTCATATATGTCGAGACTCCTCGTATGCAGCGAACCCGATCTGCCCTCTGTGAACATGAGGGAATCTCTCCTGTCCTTCCATGGCTGGGAGGATCTGGGTGATGACGGAACCAACAGATACCTCGCATACGGCGACACATTCATGGTCTCGATACCGGACCTCCATATATATCACGAGGACATCGATGTCACCGTACGCGACTTCGGCATCGACCCCGACGAGGTCATCTTCATGTCCAAGCACTCCGCCAAGAGTGGGAGGCCTGCACTCACCGTGCACCCGATCGGTAACTACCATGAGAACGAGTTCGGAGGCAGGGCGGAGACCCTGGTCAGGGCATCACCGGCCACGATGACCGATGCACTCAGACGCATTCTCACCTACAACGACATGGAGGACACCCAGACCTGCTTCGAGGTCACCCACCACGGGCCCTGGTTGGACAGGCCCACGTTCTTCATCGAGGTCGGGAGCGAGGAGACCCATTGGGGGAACAAACACGCCGCGGAGATTCTGGCCCACGTCCTGGAGGACCTGGACCCTCATCCGGAGTACATGACATTGGTCGGAATGGGCGGAGGGCATTACGCACCCCGCTTCACCGAGGTCGCTGCCAAGTATCAGGCGAACTTCGGGCATATGATCCCCACATACCAACTGGAGAACAGGGATGATGAGGACATCGTCCGTATGCTGAGGGACGCATGCGCGGCTACAGGTACCAGAACGGTGTACCTTCACAGGAAATCGATGAAGAAGCCTGAGGAGAGGCGGATGTCCGACCTCATATCCTCAGCTGGGTTCGAACAGGTGGCCTCGGCCGACCTGGAACCCCTCAGTGGGAATTGACGGTGGTCCCCGAGAAGGGCTGACCGAGGATCGCCTTGCGGAGTTCCTCCAGGTTCCTTCCGTCGACCATCATTATGTCGATGTTGTTGGCTGCGGCGATCTTCACGCCCAGGGGGTCGAACACGCTGGACTTGGATGCGTCATGCTCCTTGTAGACTATGTCCCCCAGTTCGGAGATGGTCATGCTCTCGATCCTCTTCGCATCCTTGTTCTTGCGGGGGTCGTCGGTGTAGACCGCATCCACGGATGTGGCGTTCACGACCCTGTCCGCCTCCATCTCCCTTGCGACCATGGTGGCCACAGCATCGGTGGTGTGTCCGGGGAATGTACCTCCCATGACCACGATCCTCCCGGGTGCGGACCTCCTGGCGGTCTCCTCTGCACTCCGGGGGACCTCTTCGGGCATCTCTCCCAGTGCCAGAGACAGCAATTGTGCGTTGAGCCTGGTGGCACCTATACCGAGGATGTCCAACTGGTAGGTGTCCCCTCCGAGGGCCTTTCCGGTCTCGGCATAGTACCTGGCGGTCTTCCCGCCACCGCAGACGATGGCAATCTGGACATCATCCTTGATGCCCTTCAGCATCCCGGCGAGTTTGGAAATGTATTCTGAATCATTGTCCCCAGGTACCAGAATGGAACCTCCGATGGATACTACTACCTTGTCCGTGGAGCTCACCGTCCACTCGTAACCGCAGGTCGGATATGAACCCACCGATTGGCTTCAGCATCCTCTCGCGCGCGCCCATAAACTATATTTAAGGTACTGGCGTCAGCCCCAATCGGGTGGACCTAATGGGAGAAACCAATTCGGAAGACAAGGCAAGATACGATTTCAAGAAGGACATGCAGGAGATCACCAGCTACAAGGGCAGGGGAACCGAGCTCATCTCGGTCTACGTCCCCGCATCCAGACAGATCTCCGAGGTCATGGCCTATCTCAGGAACGAGCAGTCTCAGGCGTCCAACATCAAGTCCAAGACCACGATGAAGAATGTCACGGGAGCGATCGATTCCATCGCGGCTCGACTGAAAACCTACAAGGCACCTCCGGAGAACGGAGTGGTGATCTTCTGCGGAGAGGTCCCCCGCGCAGGTGACCAGACCAAGATGGTCCAGTACGTCATCAACCCGCCGGAGCCGATCACCGCATTCCTCTACAGGTGCGATTCACAGTTCTTCACAGAGCCCCTCCAATCGATGCTCCTGGACAAGAAATGCTACGGTCTGATAACCATCGACAGGTCCGAGGCCACCCTCGGTCTGCTGTCGGGAAGCAGGATCCAGGTGCTCAAGCACTTCGACTCCCTCGTCCCCAGTAAGCACCACCAGGGAGGACAGTCCTCCGTCCGTTTCGAGAGGTTGATCGAGATCGCGGCCCATGAGTTCTTCAAGAAGGTGGCCGACAACGCCACGGAGGTCTTCCTCAACAGGCCCGAGCTCATCGGTATCCTGGTGGGAGGTCCCGGAGCCACCAAGGACTTCTTCGTCAAGGAGGAGTACCTCCACCACGAGCTCAGGAAGAAGGTCATCTCACCCCTCGTGGACACGGGATACACCGACGAATCCGGACTCAGGGAGCTCGTCGAGAACGCCAAGGACATCATCACCGATGTCCAGCTGACCAAGGAGAAGGAGTTCATGCAGAGGCTCTTCGCCGAGATCAGGAAGACCGACGGAGGTCTGTCCTGCTACGGGGAGGAGGAGGTCAGGAACGCCACCGACATGGGTGCCGTGGACATGCTCCTGCTCTCCGAGGCCCTCAGCAAGAAGCGCATCACGGTCCAGTGTCCCTCGGGACACACCCATGAACTCACCGTCAGGGACCCCGACGAGAAGGTCGCATGCCCCGAGTGCGGTGCAAACGCCAACGTGATCAAGGAGGAGGACCTCATCGACGACTTCTTCCTCAGAGCGGAGGCATTCAACACACGCGTCCAGATCATCTCCCCCGATTCAGAGGAGGGGGACATGCTCCTGAAGGCGTTCGGCGGTATCGCCGCCATCCTCAGATACAAGGTGAATTGAGATGTCTATAATGGATGATTTCGAGTGCGAGGTGCGCGCAAAGGTCACCGAGGCCCTTGCCGCGATGGGTGCGGGGGACGTCCAGTTCCCCGTGGAGCCCTCTTCGGTGGAGACCGTGGACCTTGCGGTCCCCTGTTTCACCATGTCCAGGGCCATGAGGAAGGCCCCCCAGACCATAGCCGACGAGCTCGCAGCGGCCATACAGCCCTCCGGGCTGATCTCCGCTGTCTCGTCCACCAACGGTTACCTCAACTTCAATATCGACCCCACCGCCATGGTGGGAGGTGTCCTCGGCGAGATCGTCGAGAGGGGATCCGACTTCGGGACCATGCCCGCCACGGGCGTCAGGGTGAACGTGGAGCACACATCCACCAACCCCACCGGACCGATCCACGTGGGGCGCGCACGCAACCCCATCATCGGAGACACCCTCGCAAGGTGTCTTAAGAAGTGCGGACACGAGGTCACCACCGAGTACTATGTCAACGATGTCGGAAAGCAGGTCGTCGTCCTCACCTGGGGTGTCAACAACGTGTCCGACGAGGATGCGGAGGCCGAGAGGGAGGAACACGCCAGGACCATCGGTCAGAACGAGAAGGAGCGCGACAAGACCGACCACAGGCTCGTGGCCAACTACCGTGTCGCCAACAAGAGGCTCGAGACCGACGAGGCCGTCAGGAACGAGATCTCCGACATGCTCAGAGGGTTCGAGGCCGGTGACAAAGAGGTCATCGACACCGTCAGGCACACCGCGGAGATCATGCTCAGCGGTCTGAGGGAGACCCTCGGCAACATCAACGTCACCCTCGACAGGTACACCTGGGAGTCCGGTTACATCGCCGACGGTTCCGCGAAGGACGTGGTCGAGAGGCTCAAGGCATCTGATTATGCGGGGGAGACCGAGGACGGCGCATGGTTCGTCGATCTGAAGGACTTCGGTATCCAGGGTAAGAACACCAAGTTCACCTTCACCAGGAAGGACGGTACCACCCTGTACACCACCCGTGACCTGGCCTACCACCTGGACAAGTTCACCAGGGCCGACCGTGTCATCGATGTCCTCGGAGAGGACCAGAAGCTCGGTTCCAAACAGCTCTGTTCCGCACTGGAGATCCTGGGCAACGAGAACATGCCCGAACCCCTGTTCTACGCGTTCGTCTCCCTCCCCGAGGGTAAGATGTCCACCAGGAAGGGTGTCGTGGTCTACCTCGACGACCTCATCGACGAGGCCGTCGCCCGTGCATACGAGGAGATCAAGTCCAGGCGCAATGACATGTCCGAGGACAGGATGAGGGAGATCTCAAGGATCGTCGGTGTCGGTGCCGTCAGGTACAACATCGTCCGTGTCCAGCCCGAGAAGCAGTTCGTCTTCAAGTGGGAGGAGGCCCTCAACTTCGATGGGAACTCCGGTCCGTACCTCCAGTACGTCCATGCCAGGGCATGCAGCATGCTGAGGAAGGCAGGGGAGTTCACCCATGATGTGGACCCCGCCAAGCTCACCGACTCCATGGAGCTCAGGCTCGTCAAGGTCCTCTCCAGGTACGAGGAGGTCCTCAGGGCCGCCGGCAACGGGAAGCGTGTTCACATGCTCCCCGCATACGGACACGAGCTCGCAGTGGCGTTCAATCAGTTCTACGCAGCGGTCTCCGTCCTGGACGCCGGTGCGAAGAGGGATGCGAGGCTCACACTCGTGGAATGCACCAAGACCGTTCTGGCCGATGTGCTGGACTGTCTCGGAATGGGCGCTCCGGAGGAGATGTGAGATGGAGATACGTCCCGTCAGGATCAAGGACATAGAGAAGGTCCGCGAGCTTGAGCTCTCGTGCATACGCGAGTACTTCGCGCAGACACTGGAGAACAAATGGGACGATCTCCCCCAGGACTGGAAGGATAATCTGGGCGCATCCAGCCGCAATCACTTCAAGGTCTACCTCGACAGCGGGCTGAGCCTCGTGGCCGAGGAGGACGGGGAGATCGTCGGTTTCATCTTCGCCCAGATGCTCCACCACGTCTTCGATGAGGACAATGTCGTCTGGATCGAGAACATGGGGGTCCACCCCTACTTCAGACGCAACGCCATCGGCTACAAACTGCTGAGGGAGTGCGCCAGAATAGGCAGGGATATGGGCGCCACCGTGATCCACAGCATGATCCAGGAGGACAACGCCCCTTCGATACTCCTCCACAAGAAACTCGGGTTCTTCATGGACAGGCGCGAGGTCGCCCTCCTGGACCTGAGGGACGAGACACTCCGTCTCTGATCGAAACATTTCAGGGATCGGCGGTCGTCGGTGACCGTCATCCCATACTTCTTCAATTGTTCTGAGAATGGAAATGGGCCGTCCGGTTCCCCGGACGGTTGAATTGGGAAAAGTGCGGGTTCGCACCCGCTTCATGGAATGCGATCACTCCTTCTTCTTTCCGGTGTATCTCTTCCTCTCTGTGGAGGGGGTCTCGGCCTTGACGGCCTTCTTCTCGCTCTTCGCTGCCATCTTGGACTTCCTCTCCTCCTCGAGTTCCTCGAAGGTCATGGTGGGCTTGTCCTTGGGGGTGTCGCGCATCTTGAGGTACACGACGACCACGATTGCGATGACTGCGATGATGATCACCAGGTATGTCGTCCAGTGGGACAGCACATTGGAGTCCACATGGACGGTGACGGTGGTGGTCGAGGGGTTGAAGACGTAGTCATAGGGGTGGTCGGTCTCGAACGTGATCGTGAGTGTGTGGTTGCCCTCGGACTTGAAGTTGGGCATTTTCAGTTCGATGCTCTCCATCCCCTTGACAATCTCCTCATCATCATCGAAGACGACCTTGCTGCCCTCCATGACGATGATGTGGGCGGTGAAGGTCTCACTGTAGCTGTTGCTGATGGGGATCGTGATGGATCCGCCGTTCAGGGTGTCGAAATCACTCTCGATCCCGGATGTGATCCTCACGTCACCGTCGGACATCTCCGCAGGGAGCACACATACGGCGGCGACGAGGGCGATGGCGACGACCATCGCTGTTCTGAGATACTTCATCATCCTCACCTCAGGTGATGATCTCCTCTATACGCTCCTGTTCGATGGCCTTGCGGATCTCCATGGAGAGTCTCCTTCCGGAGGACATCTCCTTCCTCCACAGTGTGTTTCCGTAGGGGTGTCCCACGGACATGTGGACGTTGGTTCCGCCACCGATACGGGGTGCGACATCGTAGATGTAGAAGTTGAGGTCCTTGTCGACACAGGTCTGCAGACAGAAGGGTCCGATGATACCGGGGTCGTAGAACTTCTTGGTGGCCTCGACGTACTTCTCGGCAAGGGCGAACGCCTTGTCCAGGAGGGACTCCCTCAGTGTCGCGGAGTTGTGTCCGCACACGGTGTACTCGGGGATGATGCCGTCGTTCTCGAGCTCGACCTGCTGTTTGCCGGGGAGCCTGCAGTATCCGTCCAGGGAGCTCTCGAACCTCCAGTCGACTCCGAGGAGCTCGATCTTCTCCCCTTTCTCCTCGAGGGGTGAGTGGAAGAAGTCCAGGTTGAAGACGGGGCCGATGATGTACTGCTCCATCCTTGCGTGCTCGAGGAAGTTCTCCTCGATGACGCCCTGGGCGATGAGCTCGTTGGATTTCTGGACGAACTGGTCGTAGTCCTTGGCGGTGAAGAATCCCCTCTCGAGTTTCTTGACCTTGTGGTGGACCTTGACGATGGTGAGTCCGTCGATGTCCTCGGGTTTCTCGACCTTCTTGGGGAAGGGCATGCCGGCCTGCTCGAGCAGCCAGTAGTAGTCCCTCTCGTCCCCTCTCTCCTCGGACCTGAGGAGGTTCCTGCTTCCGACCATGGGCATGACGAAGTCGTTCTCGACCGCATCGATACCGCAGTAGGAAACGAAGGACCTGTTGGGTACGAACAGGACGTTCTTGTCCATCAGGCTCTGCTGCACCTCGGGTTTGATGATGCTGCTGAACTTGTCCAGGACCACAGGCTCGTCGACGACCCCCCTGATGATGTTGCCCTGGGCGTCCCTCTGGGCCCTGAAGTACTTGGAGAATGTGGCGTCCCTTCCCTGCTGGCAGACTGCAACGGTCTTGAATCCCTCGGAGATGGCTCCGTCACAGGTGTCCAGTGCCGAATGGGAGGCGACCACTCCGATCTTGGCGTCCTTGAGGTTGTACTTCTCAAGGTTGCCAAGAACCTCGTCTCTGCTGATCATGATTAATCCTCTGGTCGGGATAACCGATGCTCTATTATTAACTGTTCGAAACGCCGTCGTCATGTCCGATACGGCCGTCCTGCATGTGTTATCGCTGACAGGGGGTCAGCGGATGACGTTTCGGGGATCCGAGGGGATGTTCCGTAGTCCAATCAAGTTTCAGATATGTATCATAAGAAACGTTCAAGACAACGGCCCCATGGGTCGGATACTTTACGGGAGTATCACCCGTTTATATTTGTATATTCAGTAATGGATGTACAAATCACACCTTTTCAAACAACCGGGAGATGACGATGTATCCTTGTGTGGGGGACTAAACCGCACGGCTTCATATAGATGGAAAACGAACGGCCTCTCGGCCACCAAGGTAGTGATGAAAAGTGGTAGCCTCGCGCAGATTCGAACTGCGGTCGCAGGATCCAGAGTCCCGCATGATTGACCACTACACTACGAGGCTATCAAAATCCCTGATTTCGTTTTTGTTAATAAAGCTTTCGTGACCCCTTCGGGCGACCCCCGTCCGTACCATATCTATAACAGCAGGTGGTTCCGGAACACGGGGTGAGCATACGCAGAACGAAGAGATATCTAAGGCGATAGTGTGGAATCCATGGCACGGGTGCAGGAAGGTCAGCCCCGGTTGCAGGAACTGTTTCGTGTTCAAGATGGACCGGAGGTACGGCAGGGACACGTCGGTGATCGGCAAGGGGAAGACCACTTATGAGCTGAAGGACAGGGACTGTCCGCCCAACTCCCTGGTCAAACTGTGCTTCTCGTCGGATTTCTTCATCGAGGAGGCCGATGAATGGCGCGACGGGTGCTGGGACTTCATAAGGCGCAGGAGGGACTGCATCTTCGTCACGACCACGAAACGTCCTGAGAGGATAACCCAATGTCTGCCTCCCGACTGGGGCGAGGGTTGGGAGCACTTCCATCTGAGCGTGTCCATCGAGGATCAGGAGATGGCCGATAGGCGCATCCCGTACTATCTCGATGCCCCTCTGAAGCATCGCGAGGTGTTCTGTTCGCCGTTGATCGGACCCATATCCCTCGGCAGGTATCTGGATACCGGAAAGATCAGCTGTGTGAACGTGGGCGGGGAGATGGCACCCAAGTCCGAGGTCCGTCCCACCAGATACGAATGGGTCGAATCCCTGTTCCTGGAGGCCAGGGGGCGCAACATCGAGTTCTACTTCCATCAGTGCGGTTCATCGCTGATCAGGGATGGGGTGAACATCGGGAAATGGAACCTCAACGACCAGATCCAACGTGCCGAGGAGGTACAGAGGGAGTTGGAGGCTAGGTATCAATGATTTCTGCGGTCACATCCCTCTGTCCGAATGCAGCCTGCACGCAAGACGTCTGAGCCCTTCGATATCCCCCTTCTCGATGAGGTCCAGCAGTTCATCCGGGAATATCCTCCTGTGGTCGAAGCTCCCCTGACCCAGGTCCTCCGCCATCTTGAGGAACGATGCGACGGCACCTCCCTTCGGTGTCAGTTCCCAGTTCACCTTGGTCTGGACCCTGTCGTCGGGGAAGCTCATCAGGAGCCCCATGGATTCCAGCTCCTTCGCCCTCAGGAGGGACAGGTTGTACTTGCTCCCCACATCCATCAGTTCACAGGATGATATCCTCCCGCGTCCGTGCACCAGGAGGATGATCTTTATCGAGCGTGGTTCCAGGAGGACATCCGTCTTCATGTCGGGATGTAGATGTCTTCGTTATTATGAATGTGATGTGATTGATGTAATAATTTAGTCTAACATCATCAGAACGTATTATGGAGGACGGTGATGGGGGATGAACAGTGGAAGAATCGAAAAGGTGGGGGCCGGAGCCCCCGTATAAGGTGATGTAGCGTCACTGGACGGCTTCTTTGACCTTGGTGAAGATGTCGTCGATGGAGCCGACCCCTTTGATGGTCACCAGGGTTCCCTTGTCGCCGTAGTAGTCGATGAGGGGCATGGTGTTCTCGCGGTAGACCTTGAGCCTGTTCCTGACGGTCTCTTCCTTGTCGTCGTCTCTTTGGTAGAGTGCGGATCCGCATTTGTCGCAGACACCCTCCGCTTTGGGGGCGTTGTAGACGAGGTGGTAAACGGCGTTGCACTGGGGACAGGAGCGCCTCTTGGTGAGCCTGGTGATGAGCTCGTCGTCGTCGACATCGAGGTTGAGCGCCAGGTCCACATCCAGCTGCTCGGCCAGGGCATCGGCCTGCTCCACGGTCCTGGGGAATCCGTCGAGGATGACCCCTCCCTCCGCCTGTGCGATCTTCTCCTTCATGAGGCCGATGATCAGGTCGTTGGGCACGAGTGCACCGGCATCCATGAACTCCTTGGCCTTCTTCCCGAGCTCGGTCTGGTTCCTGACAGCCTCGCGGAGCATGTCTCCGGTGGAGAGCCTGACGTATCCGAGTTCTTCGCTGAGTTTCTCTCCCTGGGTTCCCTTTCCGGATCCCGGAGGTCCGAGGAGTACGATCGTGGATTTCATGGAGCGCTCCTAACGGCTCCCCATATTTATACGGGGCGGTGGTCGGAATGGCCGTCCGTCCGCATTCCGCGGTCATCGGGGATGAACGGCGCTTCACATCGGGGCGGTCCGACAAATCCATTATATCAGACCATACCAATCGCGCGCGCAGGTGTTCATTTTGGAACAGAGTATCATTGAGCAGATCGAGAAGGTCGTTGGGAAGGAGGGCTACTCAGTCGAGCCCGCTGTCCTCTACACCTACGGCTTCGACGCTTCCATCTTCCACAACACGCCCGACATCGTGGTCCAGCCCAGGACCACCGAGCAGGTCTCCGAGATCATGAAGATCGCATCCGCCAACAAGATCCCCGTGGTCCCCAGGGGCGCCGGTACAGGACTCTGCGGATCGGCGGTCCCGATCAAGGGCGGTATCGTCCTCGCACTCCAGAGGATGAACAGGATCACCAACATCAGCGTGGCCGACCTGTGGGTCGATGTGGAGGCGGGATGTGTCTACAACGACCTGAACGCCGAGCTCGCCAAGTACGGCTTCTTCTTCCCCCCGTCCCCCGGTTCCGCCGAGGCCTGTCAGATTGGGGGCATGGTCGCCACCAACGCATCCGGTATGCGTGCGGTCAAGTACGGTGCCACCAGGGACTTTGTCCTGGGACTGACCTTCGTCAAGGCCGATGGGGAGATCGTCCGCTGCGGTACCAGGACCATCAAGGACGCGTCCGGATACCAGCTCGCCAGGCTGCTCTGCGGTTCCGAGGGTACGCTCGGTGTCATCACCGAGGTCACGCTCAAGCTGACCACCAAGCCCAAGAAGTCCGCATCATGCCTCTGCTGCTTCAAGACCGTGGAGGATGCCGGAAGATGCATCTCCGCCATAATCGCCAAGCCCCTGATCCCGGCGTCCTGCGAGCTCATGGACAGTGTGAGCATCAACGCCGTCAACAAGGCACGCGGGAACCCCCTCCCCGACTGCGGTGCGCTGTGCATCGTGGAGGTGGACGGTGAGACCGATGAGATCGTCGACAGGGACATCAGGATAGTCGAGGAGGTCGCCAATTCCATCGGTGCCATCGAGGTCATCCCCACCAAGGACAAGAAGCTCATCGCACAGTGGACCGACGCCAGGAAGTCCGTCATGACATCCCTGTCCGCACTGAAGCCCGGATGCTCCTCCGTCTCATTGGCGGACGACATGGGTGTGCCCGTGTCCCAGGTGCCCAAGGCCGTCAAGGCGTTCCAGGAGATCGCCGCCAAGTACAATGTGACGGTCGCGACCTACGGTCACGCATCCGACGGTAACCTGCACACCAAGATGGTCATCGACCCCACCGACAAGGACGAGTGGGAGAGGGGCATCAAGGCCGTGGACGAGATCTTCGATGTCTGCATCGAACTCGGAGGCACGGTCACAGGTGAGCACGGTGTGGGTATATCCAAGGCTCCCAACTACATGAAGGAGAGGGCCACCGAGCTCTCGTCCATCAGGGCCATCAAGAAGGCCATGGACCCCGACAACATCCTCAACCCCGGAAAGATGGACCAGTGGGAGGGGACCATCCTCAGGAACCTCAGGTATCCCTGCAAGGGATGCATGTGATCTTTCAAGGGAGGGTTCATTCCCTCCCATCTTACCAAGTTCTTGTCATATCAGATTGCTGTGTCACATTCGATATTCTCGTCATGGGTGGTGATGTTCCATATTGGATTCCTTCAGGCCCCAATCATTCGATTATAGATCGATTTGATTTCAATCTGAGTTTAATCTGAGTTTAATCTGAGTTTAATCTGAG
>CAZCMJ010000032.1:3967-18684 GCA_964499845.1 uncultured Methanomassiliicoccales archaeon | reverse complement strand
ATTTCCGGGGAGAATGGGAAATCTGTATCGATGAACACAAGATCGTTCTTGAACCAATCATATATGTCATTGAACACTCCGAGGCCACCATCGTTGGGGCGCACTCTTCTGCCCATGACGTTCAGGAACAGTCTGTCGTCATGGCCCGATGTATCCTCTGCGTAGACATCCAGCTTTTGTTTGTCCGACCCTTCGAAGGAATGGTTTATGTGTTTCCCAACACGGGTGAATATAATCTCGTTGTCCCCTTCCAATGATAGGCGGAACAGCCATTCGTCCTCTATCCTCTGTTCGGATATAACATAGTCAAAGCCATACGAGTATGCAGTCCCGTCGATCTCCAACTCCATTTCGAAATATGAGGGGGTATCGGTCATCTCCGGATCCGGTCTGTGGTAGCGATCGGTCGGTATTTTCTCATCGAACACGATGAACCTCTTCATGGAATTCAGTGCCTTGATGAGGTTGCTCTTCCCGGATGCGTTGGCCCCATATATGGCAGATGATCTGAGGAGGGGGAACCCTTCGATCGGGAGGATGTGGCATCCGTTGCCTTCGGTACGGCCAGGTGTCATCGAGAGTTCTTGCTCCTCTTTGAATGAGCAATAATTACTGATTTTGAATCTTATCAACATTTATTCAGCCTATTTAGTTATATTATCGATTTTTTCTATCATTTTTGATTTTATAATATTTAATAATTGGTATGATGTGCCGTTTATAAAACGATTTGGAATGAACGGGGGATGTACGGGTGATGTTTCAGGTCCCAAGCAACCAATCTACAATTTGAACTACTCTGACTCCATCGACATAATCAGATAGACACTTCACATAAGTGATGAGGAATCTTGGATGGTCCCCCCGATTCCCTTCAACGGGTTGATTTCCCTCTCAAACACATTCGGGTTAGAATGTCCACGTTCACCTGATAGTATGATGGATTTCCTCTAGGGTCTGCGATGAAGTCGATCTCCCTGTCGCCAACTGCGTAGGTGGCCACCTCTCCATAGCGGAAGCGGAGTTCGTTGTATACGATGTTCTTCAACAGCCTCTCCATATCCTCCGGTCTGTACGGGACGAGGGAGTTTCTGATTCCCAGGTCGGAGGCATAGAATCTAACGTGATGATCTCAGATCCTTCCCTGTCTTGGAATCCGTGCGTTCAGCGTGGTGGATCAGGGATGTCTGCTCCAGGAATCCGATGTAATCCTCCGATGTGACGTGGCTTATCGATCCCCCTTTCGATCAGAGGTGTTCTGATATCATTCTCGGTGAAATGTGGTCACCGATGTCGTGCATGATGCATCTTGCAAGTTCAGACTACGTGCCGCTGTGATACTGTGTCTCTCCGCTATGTCTCTGAAATATGCGGTATAGTACATTCTCGAAAGAAATCCGGGGATGATGATGGTGAGGGACGTGTCCATAAGTATGGCGACCGCAGGCATGCCTCCTGTGAGCAGATAGTCATGGAACAATACGTCCAATGAGATTCCCGGTTGTCTGAATGTCCTGTATTCGGAGAATGACAGGGGCATCACCTGGATCTCCACAGATATCTCCGATAGTTCCGGCGATATGGTGGCAAAGGGGCAGGTGATGAAGACGTCCGCACCAGCGGAGTGTGATCACTGTCTGTTCCCAACCTCTGATCCCGGTCAGGACCTTGATGAACGGAGGATCTCCAAATAGTGTTCGCGCTGTATGGTCTCGGACATCTGTAAAGTGTAGTTTCTATTCTCCGATCTCTAATGATTTTGCAAATTCAATTTTTCTATTATCCGCCTTTCACTGTGGAGAATCCCTGATCGCGATCAGCATGTCATGGAACGTGGTCCTCTTGGGAATTATGTCCGCGGACCTTCCCAATGATTCCAGGGCCATGGCCGTGGGCCTTCCGATGGCGGCCACCTTGATGTTCCCCATGTACCCCATGGCGGCATCCCTGCCGTAGTAATCCTCCATCTGACCGAAGAACGACCTGGCGGACATAGGCGATGTGAAGGCCATGACGTCCAGTTTCCCCCTCTTTATCGCGATGAATATGTGCATCAGGGCACTCGTGAGACCGACATCGGTGAGCTTGTAGGCTGCGATGTCGACCAGTTCCGCTCCAGAATCCCTGAGTCCGTCGGACAGGATGTCCGTTCCGCTGTCGGAGCGTACGATGACCACCCTCTTCCCGTGGACATCGTCCTTCAGCATGTCCACGAGTCCGAATGATGAGAAATCCTCGGGGACGGCGGACACGGTGATGCTCTCCCTCTCAAGGTATTTGGTGGTGTTGGGTCCGATGGATATGACCCTGCAATCCGAGAGGAGTCCGGGGAATCTGTCCCCGAAGTGCCTTTTGCATTCCTCCACCGCTGTGGCGGATCCGAAGACCACCGGTACATCCTTGCAGAGGTTGTCCTCCAACCTCCTGAACTCCGATGCGTCGCCCGGTTGGATGTTCAGGGACGGGGCCGCCATGACCTCGAACCCTAGGTCCTCCGCCTCCTTTACCGAATCCTTCAGTCTCTTGTTGGGGCGGGTGAATCCCAATACGGTCATCTCAGATCACCGAGGATGTTGTGCAGTTCCGCAACGGAACCGATGACCATGATCCCAGGGGGCTCCAACGCCCTGTCCCTTATGGTGGATTCCAGGTCCGCGACCTGGGTGACCTCCACCCTCTGCCTGGGGGTTGAACCGCTGCATATGATCGCCGCGGGCATGTCAGGGGACATCCCTCCGGCGATGAGCTCCTTGGAGATGAGCCCCGCGTTCCCGAGGCCCATGAGGATCACGAGTGTGCCGTGTCCGTCCACCAGTTTCCTCCAGTCGACCCTGTCCTCGGTGCGGTCGTCCTTCTCGTGACCGGTGATGAACGTCACCAGGGATGTATGGTCTCTGTGGGTCACCGGGATACCGGCCAACTCAGGGACGGAGATCGATGATGACACCCCGGGTACGACATGCACATCGGCACCCGCCCTCCTGAGTTCCTCGGCCTCCTCCGCGCCCCTCCCGAAGAGGAACGGGTCGCCTCCCTTGAGCCTGACGACCATCTTGCCCTCATTGGCGTACTTCACCAGGAGTTCATTGGTCTGCCACTGTTTCAGGTGGTGGTCCCCTCCGCGTTTCCCGGCGTCGATGAGCTCGGCACCCTCCTTGCACTCTTTTAGGAGGTCCGGGTTGGACAGGGCATCGTACATCACGACGTCCGCCTGTCTCAGGAGCTCCATGCCCCTGATGGTCATGAGCCCCATATCGCCGGGGCCTGCACCTACGAGATACACCTTGCCTTCATTCATATGATCACGTCCCTCTTCCCGGTGAGGTATTCCGCTATGCCCAGGACCTCGTCCATGACATAATCTATGGGGAGCCAGACCTCCGCACGCCTCGGTTCTGGTGTGTAGCCGTATGAGACCGCACGGACGAGGATCTCATCCCCTTCCACGGTGGCGTTTATCCCCACCGGTGAGGAGCAGCCCGCACCCATGAGGCTCATGATCCCCCTCTCCACGCCCACCGCGATGCGGGTCGGCATGTGGTCCAATCTCTGGAGGATGCGTCTGATCTCGGCATCGTCCTTGCGGCATTCCACCGCTATGGCACCCTGGGCGGGTGCCGGGATGAACGTCTCCTTGTCCAGGACGGACATGGGCCTCTCTATGCCCATGCGGTCCAGTCCCGCCTTGGCCAGGATTATCGCATCGTAATCACCGTTGTCGAGTCTGTCCAAACGGGTGTGGATGTTCCCCCTCAGGGGTACAATCTCCAGATCCGGGCGGGCCTCTCTGAGCATATGCTCCCTCCTGACGGAGGATGTACCTATCCTGGCCCCTTCGGGGAGGTCCTCCAGAGGACACGGGAGTATGACGTCCTCGTCCGAGTCCCTCTCGAATATGGCGACCACCATGAGGTCATCGTCCATGGATATGGGGATGTCCTTCAGCGAGTTGACGGATGCGTCTATCCTTCCGTCCCTTATTGCGTCGTCCAGTTCCCTGACGAAGGCTCCGGTGTTGGATAGTGCGTTCAGAGGTGATGTGAGGTCTATGTCGCCAAGTGATTTGATGCCCACGACCTCCACATCCACGTCGGGGTTGAGCCGTGCCATCCTCTCGGTGAAGATCTCGGTCTGCCTCATGGCGAGCCTGCTCTCTCTGGTGCCGACCCTCATGCCCTCACCTCTCTGAAGAATCCCTCATAGGTGTCGATGAGGATGTCGATGTCCTCATCCGTGTGGGCCAACGACAGGAAGCTGACCTCCAATGCGGAGGGTGGGAGGTACACACCGTGTGCGAGCATGTACCTGATCATCCTGTCCGCCATGGAACGGTCCGTGGTCATGGCCTGGGTCCCGTTGGTGACTGATTCCGGTCCGAAGAATATCGAGTACATGGATGCTATGGAGTTGACGCAACCCTGTACCTTGGCATCGGACATCTGGTCCCTGATGGCATCCACCAGACGTTCCGTCCTCCTCTCGACCTTGGTGTAGTTGTCGTCTGAGCACATGAGGTCGATCTGCGCCAGTCCCGCGGCGGCGGACACGGGATTCCCTGCGAATGTCCCCGCAACATACACCGGGCCCTGAGGGGCCACGTTCTCCATGATCTCCCTCTTCCCCATGAACGCACCTGCGGGGAACCCGCCACCGATGATCTTGGCCATGGTGGTCATGTCGGGTGTGACGCCGAACCTTTTCTGGGCCCCTCCCGACGACAGTCTGAATCCGGTGATGACCTCGTCGAATATCAGGACGGCCCCGTTCTCCTCGGTGACCCGCCTCACATCCTCAAGATAACCCTTCTCGGGCGTGACGACCCCCACGTTGCCCATGACGGGCTCCATGATCACGCATGCGATGTCATTGCCTTCCAGGATCTCCGACATGGACTGTATATCGTTGTACTCGGCTGTGAACGTGTGCTTGGCCACATCCTTCAGGACGCCTTTGGATGAGGGGACCCCTCCGGCGGAACCAGATCCCGCTCCCACGAGGGCGGCATCGTGTGCGCCGTGGAACCCCCCGTTCATCTTGATGATGTCGTCCCTTCCGGTAACCCCCCTTGCGACACGTATCGCATGCATGGTGGCCTCGGTCCCGGAGCATCCCAGTCTGACCATCTCCGCGGAGGGGACCTCCTCGGTCAGCCTTCTGATCATGTCGAGTTCGGGTTCGGAGGGGCATCCATAGACCGTTCCCTTGGACATCTGGTCCATGGCGGCCTGCATCACCTTGGGACAGGCATGTCCGGTGATGAGGGGACCATAGGCCATGCAGAGGTCGATGTACTCCCTCCCGTCCACGTCCGTCATCCTGGAACCCTTCCCCGATGCGATGAACGCGGGGTATGGTTTGAACGCCCTTACGGGGCTGGAGACCCCTCCCGGGGCCATGGTGCTGGATTCTGAATAGAGCTGTTCGGATCTGTCCATGGTGATCACAGCATCCTCGCGGCCTCTTCGGCGAAATAGGTGATGATCATGTCTGCTCCGGCCCTCTTGATCCCCAGGAGGGACTCCATCATGATCCTCTCCCCGTCGATCCATCCGTTCTCTGCGGCGGCCTTTATCATCGCATATTCTCCGGACACCTGGTATGCCGCCAGGGGCAGGTCGAATGTGTTGGCCGCATCCCTGATGATGTCCAGATACGGTCCGGCGGGTTTGACCATGATCATGTCAGCCCCTTCGGCAATATCGAATTCGATCTCCCTCATGGCCTCCTTCCTGTTCCCGCAGGGCATCTGGTATCCCGCACGGTTCCCCTGTCCGGGTGCCGAGTTGGCGACATCCCTGAAGGGTCCGTAGTATGCGGAGTAGAATTTGGCGCTGTACGCCATGATGGGGACCCCCTTGTGCCCCGCATCGTCCAGGGCCTGTCTGATGGCGGCGATCTGTCCGTCCATCATCCCGCTGGGGGCGATTATGTCCGCTCCGGCATCGGCCTGGGAGACGGCGGTCCTGCCGTAGAGTTCGATGGTCTCGTCGTTCTTCACGCAACCGCAGTCCGAGAGGACACCGCAGTGTCCGTGGTCGGTGTACTCGCAGAGGCACAGGTCGGCTATGACGAGCATATCGGAGTTCTCCTTCAGTCCGGAGATGGCCTTCTGGACCACGCCGTCCTTCTGGTAGGCTCCGGATCCGACGGCGTCCTTGTGGTCGGGGACCCCGAACACCAGGGCCGTGCTGACACCGCTCTCCATGATGTCCGATGCTATCCCGTCATAACCGGAGAGGGGGAACGTCCTCACCCCCGGCATGGAGTCCGTGGTCTTCACCGATGATATGTTGGCATCGAAGAATATGGGCAGTATGAACTCATCGGGGTGGAGTCTCGTCTCCGCCACAAGGTTTCTCATCTTCTCACTCTGTCTCAGTCTCCTGAGACGTACGTCCGGGTACATCATTTCAAATCCCTCAGTCCGAAGAGTTCGACCGCGGCGTTGCAGGTGTCCACCCTGCCCTCCCTCGAGGCCTCCCTCAGATTTGCATAGACCTCAGCAGTGATCTTGTTGATAAGTGCCCTGGAGAGGTCGTCTAAAAGCGTTCCTATGTCTGTTGTGTTGGCGCGGGTCATGGCCGTCTCCAGCTCATGGTCCCTGACATCCGCCATCTTCATCCCCAGCTTCCTGATGACGTCGTTGGCATACTGTTCCTTCTGCTCCACGTCCATCTTGGTGAGCTCCTGGGCTATTATCTTCTCCGCGGAGCTGATCTCGTCCGTCCTGCGTTTGGCGTTCTGGGCGGCGATGGACTGCAGGGAGTCCATGTTGTCCAGTTCCACGTTGGGTATCTCCGTGACGTCCTCGTCCACGTTCCTGGGGATGGAGACGTCGATGATCAGGAGCTTCCTGTCAGGGCGGTGTTCCATGGCCTTCCTGACGTTGTCGATATGGACCACGGTGTGGGGTGCGGAGGTGGCCACCAGGACCAGGTCGCTGTCCGCCATGGCATCGTTCATACGGGCCATGCTGACTGCGGTCCCACCCAGTTCGTCCGCCAGTTCCAATGCGCGGCTGTAGGTACGGTTCGATACGAACACTGCGCCCACGTTCTTGCCCGTGAGGTTCTTGGCTATCACCGATGCCATATCCCCAGCACCCAGGATTGTGATGGATTTGCCCTGGAGTTCACCGATCTTGCTCTCGGCCAGCTCCACGGAGGCGGATCCGACGGATACGGCACCCTTGTTGAGGGCGGTCTCGGACCTGACCCTCTTCCCCACGACCATGGCCTTGTCGAAGAGACGGGTGAGCATCCCCTTGACATGTCCCTCCTCCTTCCCCTTGATGTAGCATTCACGGACCTGGTGTTGGATCTGGTCCTCCCCGACTATTAGCGAATCGAGGCCGCAGACCACCCTGAACAGGTGTTTGATGCTGTCCCTGTCCTCCAGGATGTAGGCGATGTTGGACGAGGGGACGGTGGTCCTGAGGATGAACTCCACGGCCTGGACGGCAGACCTGTTGTCGGCGGTCACGGTGTAGACCTCGAAACGGTTGCAGGTCCTGATGATGACGTACTCGCTGATGAGGTCCATGGAGCTGATGCGTTTGGCCACCTCCTCTTCGAGTATGGGGACCACGTCGTTGAGTCCCTCTGTGCCTCCGGCGGATGTGTGGGTCACATGCATGCTCACAATCATCTGAGACCGCCCCTTTCCATGGAGAGTTCGAATGCTGATTGGACATCACCGTCTCCCAGGAGGTCCCATACATCCCCGTCTGCGAGGATATCCGCCAGGAACCTCGCCCTTTCTGGTTGGGTCGGGACCTTCGTGCGGATCTCCGTTCTGATCATCATCAGGAGCTCCAGCATCCTGTCGTAGGATGGGTCGAGGAATTCGTCTATTCTCTGTATCACATAGGGTGGGAAGGCGGGGACCCTGCCCTCGGACGATACGGTGACCGTGTATCCGTCCCTTCTGAGTGTGGACGGGATGAGGACATCCCCTCCGCCGTGGGCGGAGTTGGTCATGATGCCCTTGGACATGGATATGTCGCGTATGGAGTCGTTCAGGGCATGGTCGCTTGTGGCGGCCACGACCATGTCCGACCCCTCCATGTATTTCTCAGCGGTGGATGTGTCGACGGATTCGTCCACAACCTCGTCGGCAAGTTCCCTGAGCTCCGGGAGGATGCGGTCTGCGATGACCCTAATCCTGAACCCGTCGAAATGTCTGCATTTGCGGAGAGCGACGTTGCCTCCGCCGAAAACGGTGACCAGCCTGTTCCCAGGAGATAGCACGATCGGGGACATCAATACCTTATCCACATACCCACCTTTGGTGTCTCACACATCATATTGGATATTGATAAGTGTTTGGAGTATGCGACCAACGAATTGAAAGTGTTACTGGAGTATACCCATGGGAGGTATGACGATCTTTCCAATTTCTTCAGTGAGCAGGGGGACGGTGAATCGGCCCCCATAATCGATGGTCATTATGTGCGACCAGAGGTGTTTCCTCCGAAACAATGTGATACCTAACGGAAACCAACATCCCAATCGTATGATGGTGGTGGTTCCTGACACAACTGGTTTATAATGTCATTACATTCACGATGGTATGGAAAGCTATCCTGACAGTGTTATTTCTCAGAGGCATCTGTACACGATCCTCATGTGTGCAAAAGAACGTGAAGTCATCAGGTCCACAGATGTCCACGATTTCATCAAGAACTGGGGAACCATCGCCATCAAGCTGGACGAGATGGTCGCGGCAGGACTTCTCGACGAGTCCGTCAACAGGGATGGAAGGATCTCCATGACCTACCGCCTCACCAAGAAGGGGGAGTTCATCGCCCAGATGCTCGACGTCTGCGACAAGGCCTCCAGGGACGAGATCGACTTCGAGAACTGCAGTGTCGACGAGCTCCTCGGCAGGAAGTGAATCCGGATCAGGGGGACGGCACCGTCACCGTCTCCCGTGAAACCCATTCCAGTTCTATATGACCGTCATCTGTGCCGGTCGGTACGGATGACCGATGATCCCGGGATCACCGGAGAGAATATGTGGGCCGCATCACGGAGGACACGGCCCGTTTTGATGTTTTATCAGGACCTGTTGGCGGTCTCTCCGACCACCTGGGCGATGAAGTCGTCGAGCTTCAGGGCACCGAGGTCACCCTTGTCCCTGCTCCTGACGGCCACGATGGTGCCATCCTCGCTCTCCTTCTCTCCGAGGACGAGCATGTAGGGCACCTTCTCCAACTGGGCCTCACGGATCTTGTATCCGATCTTCTCGTCCCTGTTGTCCAGCTCCATCCTGATGCCTGCGGTCTTGAGCTTGGCGGCGACATCGGCGGCGTACTGGAACGACTTCTCGGAGACGGAGAGGACCTTGACCTGCACGGGGGCCAGCCAGGTGGGGAACCTTCCGGCGTAGTGCTCGATCAGGATACCGATGAACCTCTCGATGGATCCGAAGACGACACGGTGGGCCATGACGGGCCTGTGCTTCTCCCCGTCCGCACCGACGTAGGTTATGTCGAACCTCTGGGGCATCTGGAAGTCCAGCTGGATGGTTCCGCACTGCCAGGTCCTTCCCAGGGAGTCCTCCAGGTGGAAGTCGATCTTGGGTCCGTAGAACGCACCGTCCCCCTCGTTGACGATGTAGGGCAGGTTGCTGGCCTCCAGTGCGGCGATGAGTCCGTTGGTGGCGCGCTCCCAATCCTCGTCGGACCCCATGCTGTCCTCGGGCCTGGTGGAGAGTTCCACGTGGTACTTGAATCCGAACTTGGTGTAGACCTCGTCGATCAGCCTGACGACACCCTTGATCTCGTCGGTGATCTGGTCCTCGGTCATGTAGATGTGGGCATCGTCCTGGGTGAAGCACCTGACCCTCATGAGTCCGTGGAGGGTTCCGGAGCGCTCGTGCCTGTGGACGAGTCCCAGCTCCCCGAGCCTGATGGGCAGCTCCTTGTAGGAGTGTGTGTCGACCCTGTAGACCAGGATGCTCCCGGGGCAGTTCATCGGTTTGACGCAGTAGATGTCGTCGTCGATGACCGTGGTGTACATGTTGTCCTTGTAGTGGTCCCAGTGTCCGGACTGGAGCCAGAGGGACTGGTTCATGATCATGGGGGTGGAGATCTCCTTGTAGTTCTCCCTCTGGTGGAGCTCCCTCCAATAGTCGATGAGCGTGTTCTTCAGGGTCATACCCTTGGGCAGGAAGAAGGGGAATCCGGGTCCCTCCTCCATGATGGCGAAGAGTCCGAGCTCCTTACCGAGCTTGCGGTGGTCCCTCTTCTTGGCCTCCTCGAGCATGGTGAGGTGGGCCTCAAGGGCCTCCTTGGATTCGAAGGCGGTACCGTAGATCCTGGAGAGCATCTTGTTCTTCTCGTCCCCGCGCCAGTACGCTCCGGCAAGGGAGAGGAGCTTGAACGCCTTGACGCCCTTGGTGTACATGACGTGGGGTCCGGCGCACAGGTCGGTGAACTCGCCCTGCTTGTAGAAACTGATGACGGCGTCCTCGGGGAGGTCCTCCACGAGTTGGACCTTGTAGTCCTCGCCTTTGGATCTGAGGTATTCGATCGCCTCGGCCCTGGGCTTGGTGAATGTTTCGACCTTCAGGTTCTCTTTGACGATCTTCTTCATCTCGGCCTCGATCTTCTCGAGGTCCTCGGGGGCGAATCCGCCTTCCTTATCGAAGTCGTAGTAGAAACCATCGTCGATGGCGGGTCCGATAGCGAGCTTCGTCCCGGGGTACAGCCTCTGCACCGCCTGGGCGAGTATGTGGGAAGCGGTGTGCCTGAGGACCTGAAGTCCATCCTCGATCTCCTTCACGCTTCCATCACTGTATAATGCCTTCATGTTTCTCAACTCTGTCCGCGGCCCCTACGAATGGGTCGCGATTTGGTTTATGTGGATGGCCATGGTGACTTGCTCCGATATAATGGGTTCGTTCGGATGTGCGACCGCGGGGGTGTGCGGTGCATCCATCCAGGTCCGTTCATCACCTTGTTCAGGTCTTTATGACCCCAAATGATTAGCATACCGTCATGCATAACCCTGCGACGAGAGGGATATACATTCGCTGTTCAAACGACGGTTCGGTCTACATTCCCGATGAGAGGTTCATGCAGGACCTCCGCCTCCACAGGGACACCTCCGGGGAGGAGTGCGATTACATACCCAGCGACTGTCCCACTCCTGATTACAGGATACTGAACCGGGAACAGCTCGGTTACTATTTTTACTGGAGGTCCAGGGTGAGGGAGGGTGTCTGCCCCAGGACCGACGAGGGCTATGTCTGGCTCCTGCTCTGTGAGATCGTGAACTCCGATGACCCCGATTACGACAGGGACCTGGGGGTGATGGAGCTCATCCTCGATGACTGCGGCTACCTCAGGAACAGGGACCTGGTCAGGTCCACCATCATGGATCTCGCGGTCGCCAGGAACAGGGACCTTCCGAGGATGTGGCTCCCGGGATGGGATGTCAGATGGGGGATGCTGCTCTCGGAGATGTTCTCGTCACCCATCGACAGGTTGGATTTCAACACCCTGTTCCGTCTCGCGGGGAGGCCCGAGGTGTTCTACGGGGACACCCACCTCCTGGAGGACCTGATGAACCTCGCCCTCCTGAGGATAGACCGGCGCATGATCCTGGACACAGGGGCCGGCATAGCCGAGACCTACGGTAGGGACAGGACATCCGATCTGATGTTGTTCAAGGGACTCGTCCATCCGTCCGAGGGTTCCGATTTCACGATACTCTACAGGGATATGGGCTCCACCGAGTTCAGGGGTTTCATCTACGGTCTGCTGAGGTACTGCGAGCAGATCCTGTTCAAGACGGAGGGTATCAGGGGTCCTCCCGCACCGAGGGTCTTCGGTTCCCTCATGCGCAAGGTGACCGATTCCGCACTGGAGGACCTCATGAACGGGAAGGGTGACGATGTCCGCGGTCCGAAGGCATCCCGGGGGACGGTCAGGAACTGTGTATCACCAAGGGAGAGGATGCTCATGGACCTGGGGAGGGAGATGGGCTTCGAGGACCCCTACTCCGATGACCCCGTCATGGACAGGCCGGGTGAGATGAAGGCCGACCCAACATCGGGGCCCCGTATGATCAGCAAGACCTTCAGGGAGGACCTGAGGAGGAACGAGGATGCCGTCGCGGACCCCGATTGCCCGTATGTCCCGTCAGGGTACACCACCCCCGATTACAGGTCGTTCAGCGATGAGCAGAGGGGATTCTACCTGAGATGGAGGGAGGAGGTCAGGAACGGGGTGTACGGTGACACAGACCAGGGTTACGTGTGGCTCCTCCTGTGCGAGCTGATAAACTCCGAATCCGACCCGGAACTCAACCTGGGGATCATGAGGGGTATGGGACTCATCTACGAGCAGGACAGCGGCAGGCCTCTGATAAGGCAGACCTACCTGGATTACGCGATGGTCAACAGGATCGATGCGGTGGACCCGTCGGTCAGGCGCTGCACGGCATCCATGAGCATGGCCATGACGGCCTTCCTGGACCGGGAGCTGGACACTGTGGACGGCGGGACCCTGTTGGACCTGGCCGGGATAACCCATAAGAGCATGAGGACCGATTTCGATTCGGATTGTGCGGCGATAGTGTCCGAGGTCCTCAGGAGGATCGACGATATGGCGATATCCGAAGGGGGTCTGTTCCAATTGTGCGAACTGTCATTCTTCCCTATCACCTTCCATCCGTTCACACGTCTGAAGTACTATGGGAGGAAGCCGGAGTCCACATTCCTGCTGGCGGACTTCGAGTCCAACGACCGTTTCACCCAGGGGCTCCGGGACCTCTGCAGATGCGTCATACAGCATGTGAGGAGAAGGAGCGGCAGGAAGGTCCAGTTGGAACCGTTCGTGGGCTTCGGTGACGACCACACCGACGTGGTCCGTGACGTTGTGGCCGACTGGTTCGAAGGGTCGGTGAAGGCACCCGGGACCACCGGTCGCACCATCGTGTTGGACAGGAAGGCCGTGGACGATGCCGAATCCGACCTTAGGAGTGTCACCGAGCTGATGGCCACGGACCTCGAGGACGGCCCCATTCCCGATGATGTCACGCCGATCGTGACGGAACGGTCCGCAGAGGGACAGTGGTCCGCATTCATGGCATCCCTGACCGAGAGGGAGGTGGATCTCCTGACGATGATGCTCCGTGGCAACAGCGTCTTCGACGTCCGTATGGTGGATTCCATCAACCTCAAGGCCATGGGGACCGTGGGTGACACGGTGATCGAGAGCGGATCCCTGGTGGACGATTACATGGACGACATCCGGAGGGTCATGGGGGGATGAGATGGGCCAACCCGATTACCTGAAGTACATAACATTCCGTCCCGGACCGGATTTCCGGGAGCAGATGGAACGTCACAGGGATGACAGGGCCGGTGATGTGGTGATGAGGGTGGGCACCGACTATCAATGCCCCGATTACGACGTCCTCGGTGACATCCCGTTGTCCAATTACATATCATGGAGGTCCAGACTCGGCTCCTCCGAACCCCCGAGGGGATGCAGGGGGTTCTGGTTCCTCCGCATGTCCGAGATGGCGAACCTCGACATCGACCGGTCCGAGGTCAGGAGGGAGTGCCTCACGCTGTCCAGGGACCATAGGGGGAACCAGCCCACGGACCCTTTCAGGTTCCTTGTGGACTATCAGCTCACCCATGGACGGAACTTCGATTTCCCATGGATCTTCCCTAAGGGTGATCCGTGCAACATCGCATTGGTGGAGACGTTGTCGTATCCTCCGGGGCCGTTCACGCGTCAGTTGGTGGCCAGGCTCCTGGAGGACCATGTGGGGGACGGCCGTGATGCGGACAGGGTCACACCCTTGGTGAACACCGTGCTCACGGCCATAGGGGACCATCTGGAATCCAAGGGGACTGACATACCGACCGAGTTCGGGCGGGGGAGGATCCTCCGTCAGCACACCGTCTTCGGCGACATCCCGTACTTCGGGGAATGCAACTTCATGCTGGAGTTCACCGACATCGATCCCAACGGCAGAATGGGTGATTTCCTGGAGGGTGTGGTGAAGATGGCGTACAACAGGTACTGCGAGGGATGCGGTCGCGGACAGGTCAAGGTGCCGTCCATCATCACCAAGGGGATGAGGGCCGCCATCGCCGGGGCGTTCGAGGAACCTCCCGAAGCGGACATGGGTCCCAAGAGGCATGATGCGGTGATCATGACCATGTCCGAGTACATGTCGTCCGAGGGGGTCCGTCCCGTGATGGTCACATACCCCGGTGCATCCTCCGAACCTCCGGACACCAGGCTCCCCGGGAGGATCAGGGAGTTCCGGGACATGGACGACAGGATCTGCGATTTCATCCCCTCGGGCCATAGGACGCCCGATTACGGGAGGTTGGGGGACGGCAGGTTGGATTACTACATCTTCTGGAGGAACGGTGTGAGGGACGGCAGGTTCACCACCACCGACAGGGGGTACATGTGGCTGTATCTCTGCGAACTCGTCAACGACGGGGATCCCAAGCGGGCGTTGGACACGGTCCTCCGGTTGCATCGGGAGTACGGTGATGACGACAGGGAATCCCTGATCGGCGGTGTGGCGATGTTCATCGCCAACGTGCACGACCTCGACATCCCGGACACATCGCTCAGGGTGGGTACGGACTCCATAGGGAGGGTCGTCGGCCAGATGTGCGGTGGCAGGGAGGGTCGTATAGACAGGAACGGGTTCGAACTGCTGTCCACCATCGACGGC
>CAZCMJ010000032.1:0-3867 GCA_964499845.1 uncultured Methanomassiliicoccales archaeon | reverse complement strand
ATCATGAACCGGTCCATCAGGGAGGTGAACCGTATGGTGGAGGCACGGAACAGGGAGGGTCGTATAGACAGGAACGGGTTCGAACTGCTGTCCACCATCGACGGCAAGGGGAGGATCCCGGATTTCGATGATGTGTGCGCCGAGATCATGAACCGGTCCATCAGGGAGGTGAACCGTATGGTGGAGGCACGGAACAGGGTCACTGGAGGGATATGCGGATACTACAGGCTCGGCCCCTTCGACGAGACGCTGACCCCTCCCTTCGGGATACCGACCAAAGAGGGCAGGTTCAGGGCCAAGGTCTACAACGCCTTCGACAGCTACTTCCTCTCGGACATCAGGGACATGATGAGGTTCACCGTGTCCGCGAGGAAGGCAGCATCGGGGAAGGGCCGTGTGAGGACGAACACCAGGACGCTCGGAGGGGTTCAGTATGCGTCCGTGGTCGCACAGATCGCCAAAGGGGTCCTGTCCGAACCGCCTCCGGAGGAGCCGAAGGCGGGGAGGAGGGCGACCATCAGTCTGGACATGTCGGCGGTGGACATGGCGGAGAGGGACCTCAGGAGCGTCACGGAGATGATGTCCACAGACGTGGAGGGGGACACGGTGATGGAGGAGGGGCACCTGACCGAATCCGTGTCCGTCGGACCCGATTCCGGTGTGTCGTTCGTCTCGTCGCTGACCGACCGGGAACAGGATTATCTCAGAGGCTGTCTGGGAGGTCCCGTCCCCGTGGACGTCCGTCTGGAGGATTCCATCAACGCCAAGGCCATGGACCATCTGGGGGACACCGTCCTCGACGGAGGGAGGGTCTTCGAGGAGTACCTCGGGGACCTGGCGGATGCCCTGGGGGAGAGGTGACCATCGGACCGGGTCCAGGAGGGGTCCGTACGACCTGTCCGCAAGTGTATATACCCTGTGAGCGTTCGCAGTGACGGTATAAATGTCGAAAGTCTGCATCAACATCGCCTGGCCATACTCCAACGGTACCATCCACCTCGGACACCTGGCCGGATCGCTGCTCCCTCCTGACATATTCAGCAGGTACAACCGTCTCCTGGGGAACGAGGTCCTCATGGTGGGCGGTTCCGACCAGCACGGTACTCCCATCACCGTCTCCGCCGAGAAGTGCGGTATGACGCCCGAGGCCTATGCCGATAAGTTCCATGCCATCAACAAGAAGGCCATCGAGGACATGGGTATAGAGTACAGCCTCTTCAACAAGACCCACTGCGACACCCATTTCAAGGTCACGCAGGAGATATTCAACCATCTCAGGTCCAAGGGCCTGATCTACACCAAGGAGACCAATCAGTACTACTGTCCCAAATGCTCGCGTTTCCTCCCGGACCGTTATGTGGAGGGCGTATGTCCCAAATGCGGTGCGGAGAAGACCCGCAGCGACCAGTGTGACGCCTGCGGGACCACCTTCGAGGCCGGTGACCTCCTCAACCCGTACTGCACACTGTGCGGCGAGGTGCCGGAGATCAGGGCCACGGAGCACTTCTTCCTGAAGCTCAGTGCGTTCAGGGACGACCTGATCGAGTACATCTCCGGGAAGGATTACTGGAGGTCCAACGTCAAGGCCTTCACCAAGAACTGGCTGGAGGAGGGCCTCTACGACAGGGCCATCACCAGGGACATGTCCTGGGGGGTCCCCATCCCCATCGAGGGTTGGGATGACAAGGTCATCTACGTCTGGTTCGAGGCGGTCATCGGTTATCTGAGCGCATCCGTGGAATACTCCAAGATGATCGGGAAGCCCGATTACTGGAAGGAGTTCTGGATGGACCCCGAGGTCAGACACTACTACTTCATCGGGAAGGACAACATCCCGTTCCATTCGATCATCTGGCCGGCGATCCTCATGGGCATAGGCGACATGGACCTGCCCTACGATATCCCCGCCAACGAGTACCTCATGATCGGCGGAGGGAAGTTCTCCAAGAGCCGCGGCGGTGCGATCGATGTGCCCTCCGTCCTCGAGAAGTACGATGCGGATGTCATCAGGTTCTACCTGTCCGCCATAATGCCCGACACCCATGATTCCGAGTTCTCCTGGGACGATTTCAAGACCAAGGTGAACAACGAGCTCGTGGCCAACCTCGGAAACTACTATCACAGGTGCCTCAGCTTCACCGGGAAGAACTTCGGTTCCATCCCCGCAGCGGGTCCGGAGGGAGGTTCGGAGGAGGTCACGGCGGCCATCGCCAAGGCGTTGGAGGACTACAACGCATGTCTTTCCACATGTGACTTCAAGAAGGGTATCAAGGTCGTCATGGACCTGGCCCACTTCGGCAACAGGTACTTCGATTCGGTGAAGCCCTGGGCATTGGTGAAGTCGGACAAGGATCAGTGCGGGTACGTCATGAACGACAACCTCCGCATCGTCAAAGTGCTCAGCATCATGGCATGGCCATTCATGCCCAAGTCATCCGAGACCATCTGGGGATATCTCGGATTCGACGGAACACCCGAGACGGTCGGTCTTGGAGCGGTCACCGGCCCCCTCCCCGAGGGGCAGGCGCTCGGTGAACCCATCCCCGTCTACAAGAAGGTCGAGATAGAGATGGAAGAGGAGAACAAGGATCAGAAACAGCAGCAGGAGAAGAAGGACAAACCCAAGGAGCAGCCTCAGGCGGCACCCGCCGGACCGTTCGCCATGTTCAGGAGGATGGACCTCAGGGTCGGTACCATCGTGGAGGTGAGCGACCACCCCGATGCGGAGAAGCTCTTCGTGCTGAAGGTGGACTGCGGAGAGGGCGAGCCCAGACAGCTTGTGACCAACCTCAAATGGCGCTATTCGGCCGAGGAGATGATGGGCAGGAGGCTCATCGTAATATCCAACCTGAAGCCCGCCAAGTTCCGTGGGGTCCAGTCCATGGGAATGCTCACCGCCGCGGATGACGAGAACATGGGTGGGGACACAGTCCATCTGCTCGCACCCTCCTGCGACATCCCCAACGGGACCAGGATGGACTGCGGGGTCGAGGGGACCAGCAGCCGTATCGAGACCAAGCATGTGGAGCAGGTCGTCATGAAGACCGTCCATGTGGTCGACGGTAAGGCCATGGGCGTCGACATGCCCGCGGATGCACCCAAGGTCGTCATCGCCGTCATCGACGGGGACGAGGTCATGATCCTCGGAGATGGAAAGGGCTGTTATGCCACCATCGACGGTGACATCCAGGACGGTGCGAACGTCCTATGAAGGCGGACCTCCATGTCCACACCATGTACTCCAAGGACGGGAGGACTACCCCTGAGGAGTTGGTGGAGTACGCCGTGGCCAAAGGGATAGGCTGTATCGCGGTCACCGACCACAACAGCTTCGAGGCCTACGGGGTGCTCAAGGACAATGGAAAGGTCATAATCATCCCTGCGGAGGAGGTCTCCTCCTCCGAGGGACACATAGTCGCCCTGGGTATCGACAGACTGATCCCCAGGGGACTATCCATACAGGAGACCATAGACCGCATCCATGAGGCGGGTGGATTCGCCATCGCGGCCCATCCGTACAGGTGGTGGTCCGGCCTGGGTGAGAGGAACACCCTGGATCACCCGTTCGATGGTATCGAGGCCAGGAACGGACGTTCCGTCCCCAAGGACAACAGGCGTTCGATGAAGCTGGCGGAGACGATTGGCAAACCGGTCACCGCCGGAAGCGATGCACACACCCCCAGGCACATAGGTGAGGGGTACGTCATCCTTCCGGACACGATACGCACATGGCAGGATGCGGTGGAATGCATAATGTCTGGCGGGATTCTGGGGGTCGAGAGTGATAGTCGCGGTTTCAAGGCCACTCTGAAGTACGGGATCAAATCCATCGGCGAGTGGTTGCTGCGCGGTTGTAAGAAGATGTGA
>CAZCMJ010000031.1:0-18967 GCA_964499845.1 uncultured Methanomassiliicoccales archaeon | reverse complement strand
ATGCGGTATGCGAGCTCATCAAGGTCGATGGTCCCATAGGATGAACGATCATCGACATCGGTGGGACAACGGCCTGCCATGCCTTCCTCTGGCTGTGCCGACGGGGCAGGCGAGGACAGGCCGTTGTCGAAGCATCCGGCAAGGGAATTAACCAAGTATGTAGGACAGAGATTGATGTCAGTCGTCGATCAACCTCTGCTGGAATGAACGCATCTTCTTCCTGACCTCGTCCATGTCAATCTCCCTCTACGGGATCTCGACACCTTCGAGGACATCGCCCAACTTGATGAGGGAAGCGTCGATCGGCATCCTGATGTACTTCCCGTCGACCATGCAGGTGATCTTCGGCTGTGGTTGTTGGTATGATTGTGATTCCTTGTCGAAAGAGGAGACCATCTTCAATGCGGCGTAGATGTGTCCCTCCCTAAGGACATTAATGTATCCTTTATCGGCTCCCTGGAGACGGGCTTGGCCTCTCCGAGGAGATCCATGGCTTTCGCTCTGACTGTTTCTTCCATATTGACAAAACTCCTGTAGAATAGAAGGGGGAACGGCGGCGACCCGTGAACCGCAGAGGTCTGAACCCTGTGCGATGGATATCACACAACGTGGTTTCGACCCACCCATTTTGGTCTGATCCGTTCCCCAGTTTCCCCAAAAGACGGCTTACGCCGGAAAAACAAGGTCTGTTATCAAAATCATAAACCACTCTGGACAATCAATGAGATGACTCGGGTAGGCCCGCTCATATCCCATCCTGCTTCTTGATCACATTCTCGATGATCCAACCGAACGTCCCCAACATCGGCTCATAGAGCTGTATCCCCTGAGGCGTGACGGTGTAACGGACCTCCTGGACCGGACCGTCCATGACCTCCCTGGAGATTATTCCGTAACCCTCCAGCTGTCTGAGGTGACGTACCAGGACGGTCTGCGTCACGGGCTCCAGATTCCTCTTGATCTCATTGAACCTGCGGGAACCGATCAGAAGCTCGTTGATGATCAGGATGTTCCACCTGTTGCCGAAGATCTCGATATAGGCATCCACCATCCTGTCGAAATCCTTCCGTCCGTCCATATTCCGTGATTATATCCGTATAAGATTACGGTTTCGGACAACTGAAGAATCGGCTTAACTGTTGTCGAATAGAAAGTTTTAAATAGTTATCAGGTATCCCCTGTTTTGGTATGACGGCCATAGCGGCGGAGTCACACCCGGTCCCATTCCGAACCCGGCAGTAAAGCCCGCCCGCGTACCTGTCTGTACTGTATTGCGCAAGCGTACGGGAACTCAGGCACGCTGTCAACCACTTTTCAACTTCTCCTTGATGGCCGAGAGGCTTTTCTCCCACCCGTGTATCAAAGCAGAACATGGGAGACTCTGAAATCAGACCTCGGAAACCGGACGGAATATCGTCACGGTGAAATCGAGACGGTCGACCCCCGATATAGGATCGCGCAACCCACATTCCCTACATGTGCGAACCATTGTCCTAAATCCGTTCCCTAAACCTCTGCAGACAGATGCCGCTCTGAACACCTTCGATAGCGCAGGATTACGCACATAGGTACACCCCTTATCGAGATCCACACTGTACGGCGACGGCACTCCTCCAGGCGATCTTATCTCCAGACAATCCTGGCGGAGCGCGATGAATATCGGCCGGTTGCAATCTGCATAATCCCTGTGCTGAACCACGTTGATGATGGCCTCACGGACAGCCGCAATAGGGACCTCGTATATGCACTTCCCATCAACCTCATCCAAAACCCTCAGATTGCGTCTCAGAAATGCATATGCATAATCGATCTGTCTGTAGATCGGACAGCTGTAATCAGCACGGTCCAGGAAATCTGTCTCATATTTCCCTCCGAACGCCCCGCAACGGACCTCACAGAAACTGAAGGGAAAATCCTCGCACAGAAGTGCGTACGCATTGGTGGCGAGGTCATGACCCATGTATGAACGGATGAACCCTGCATCCCGGAGAGTGCCCTCGGTGATCTCCGAACCGTTTAATGCCGATAGGTCGCGACAGATGTTGCGGGTACGTCCTTCGGTCACCTCGATCTCACTATTCCACATTAGATCGAATGACGTACAGGGATCATGAAGAGATTGATCCATCATCATGGTGTGGGGATGTGTCACATACTCATATGAATGTTATCATTATAACACATAATAATATACGATTACCGAATGAATGCATCACTGATCCACCCGGGTTCCGAAACGGTACCTCAATAACCTACAATTCCGTAGCATTTCATCCCCCACGGACAGATGATGACAGATTTCTTAAACAAGGGCACAGGATTACGTGGACATACGGGATGGGAAGACCCGTCGGAGACAAGAGATGAACAGCGGAACAAGGACTGCGGCGATAATCGCCATAATCGTGATCCTGGCGGCATCGGCCGTCACACTGACGGTCACGTCCGATGACATGGAATCTGACAAGGAACCCCTCGTTCCGATAGGTGAGACCCGTTCGATCACATACGTCCTCAACGGGGGGACCATGGGCGAGAACCCCACTGAATATATCGAAGGCGTTCCGACGACGATCACACCACCCAAAAGGGATGGCTATGTCTTCGCCGGCTGGTACCTCGACCCCGACCTCACGGTCTATTTCGAAGGCATCACCTACGACACCACAGGCGACCTCGTCCTGTACGCCGACTGGAGCGAAACCCTTGAGGGTCACGGATTCACGCTCAGGGTCGACGGAAAGGTCAGCGACGGTCTGTTTAACAGCTACTCCATAAGCGGGGAGGTGTCCTACAGGTACCTCTACTACGACGCGGATAAGGGCAGATACTACATGAACCTCGCAAGGGACCTGGATTACATCTACAGCTACACCACCCACTCCGTCGATGACGAGAAGGACTACTGGAGCGATGAATCATCCCAGGAATACACGGAGGAGAGGCTGGATGATGCCACGATCGATACCGTCAACGGGGAGAAGGATTGTGCCGTGTTCCGTCTGACATACGAGGACGGCTCCACCGAGACACAGTGGATCGGCGACGGTTGGATCCCCTACCTCATAGTGTACTCCCAGACCGGTTTCCTCAGTTCATCACAGGTCACATACACCTTCGTCGAGGAACTGGAGTTCATCCCGGATGTGAGGTGCGAGATCACCGCCTATGGGAACGATGACATCACCGTCTCCGGCGGAGGTACGTTCAACCCCGGCGACAGGGTGACGCTCGTCGCATCCGGTGATGGGTTCACCGCATGGACCGACACCGACGGGGACGTCCTGTCCAGGGACCCCACCTACACGTTCACCGTGGGCGGATCCGACATGACCCTCTTCGCCGAGAACGACAAGGACCCCGACATCACCGCCGAGAAGGATGTGCCGATCGCCACCCTGTCCGCAGGCACCGATGTGGATTCCGCCAAATGGTACGTCACGGACATCCGCGGGAACATCATCGCAACAACCGACTCCGTGACATTCGACCACACGTTCACCGCAACCGGAGATTACACCGTGTTCGTTGATGCGACATCCGACGGAACGGACACCCACAGGTTCTGGACCGTGTCCGTGAACGGTGACACCCCGATGACCTACACCTGGATGTACGCCGGGAAGCAGTACAGCACCACACTGTACATCGATTATGCCGACTACAAGTACTACAGGGACCTGACCCCCGTGGCGGACAGGCATCAGGACACCACCCATGTGAAGGACAGCCAGTACGTCACATACGACGACAAATACATCCTGCAGCTGGCATCCGAGTTCAGGAAGATGACCTCGGAGATGACCGACCTCCAGAGGGCCAACTTCGTACTTGCGTTCACACAGTACATCGAATACCAGTCCGACGAGGTCTTCGTCGGGTATGAGGAGTACTGGAAATACCCTGTGGAGACACTGTTCGACCAGGGAGGGGACTGTGAGGACACATCGATCCTCTACTGTGCGATCGCGGAGGCCATGGGATACAACACCGCCCTCCTTCTGTTCCCCGGACACATGGCCGCAGGAATAGACCTGGACAATGGATCCGGGACGTACTTCAGATCCAACGGATACACATTCTATTACTGTGAGACCACGGCGACCGGGTACAATGTTGGGAACATGCCCACGAATGTGTCCAAGACCGCCACAGTGGTCAGGATCTGCTCCAACGCGAGCTGATCACAAACAGGTCCGGGGGCCTCCTCGGACCACTCTTACTCAACCCTTCATCCCGGGATCGGACCACATGCGTGCACAACGGACGGCATGCTCCCATCCCCTCATCTTCTCCGCACGCTCATCCTCGGACATATCCGGAACGAACCTCCTCTCGATCGGGACCCCTATCTCGGACCTGTCCCTCCAGAGGCCCACCGTCAGTCCGGCCAGATAGGCCGCACCCAGTGCGGTGGACTCTATGCACACCGGACGCTCCACCTCGACACCGGTGATGTCCGCCAGGAACTGACAGAGGAAATCGTTGGCACTGGCCCCTCCGTCCACCTTCAGGGAACGGATGTCCATCTCTGAATCGGCCCTCATGGCCCCGATGACGTCGTTGGCCTGGAACGCTATCGACTCCAAGGCGGCCCTGGCGACATGACAACGGTTGGTGGCACGGGTGAGGCCCATGATCATGCCCCTGGCGTTCTGGTCCCAATACGGTGCACCCAAACCCACGAATGCGGGGACGAAGTAGCATCCGTCCGTGTCATCGACCTCCAACGCCATGTCCTCGGTCTCGGCGGACTCCTCGATCAGCCCCAGTTCATCCCTCAGCCATTGGACCACGGCACCTGCGATGTAGATGGAGCCCTCGATAGCATACTCCGCACCCTCCGACGATGACCATGCCACAGTGGTCAGGAGGCCTTTGGACGATGTCCTCGGATGATCGCCGATGTTCATCAGCATGAAACCCCCCGTACCGAAGGTAATCTTCACATCACCCCTCCCATAGCACCCCTGGCCGAACAATGCGGCCTGCTGGTCCCCTGCAACACCTGCGATCGGCGGCGATATCCCGAACAGGGACGGGTCCACATGACCGAACACGTGACCGCTCGGGTGGACCTCTGGGAACATGGAACGGGGGATGCGGAGGGCATCTGTGATGTCATCATCCCATTGGAGTGTGTTGATGTTGAACAGCATCGTGCGGGATGCGTTGGTGTGGTCGGTGGCATGGGCCCTCCCGGATGTGAGATTCCATATCAGCCATGTGTCCACGGTACCGAACAGCAGGTCCCCGGACCCCGCCGCATCCGATGCACCGGGCACATTGTCCAGGATCCACCTGACCTTCGTACCCGAGAAGTACGCATCTATCCTGAGTCCCGTCCTCTCGAGGATGCCTTCAGAATGTCCCGCATCCCTCATACGGGCGCATATGTCCGCCGTCCTGCGGTCCTGCCACACGATGGCGTTGTGGACCGGTTCACCGGTGGTACGGTCCCATACTATCACCGTCTCCCTCTGATTGGTGATGCCGAACGCCACGCAATCCCCGGGATCGATGCCAGGTGATGAGAGACAAACCCCGATGGTCCTCCTGCAGAGTCCCCATATCTCCATGGGATCGTGCTCCACCATCCCCTGTCCGGGATAGTGCTGGGTCAGGGGCTCCTGCGACACGGCGAGGACGGAACCGTCCTCCGAGAACAGCATGGTGCGGATGCTCGTGGTCCCCGCATCGATGGAGAGGACGTAGCGCACCAATAGACATCACTGCCTGTAGATATCTTCCAACGAGATCAGGCGGATGTTCCTGTCCCTCTCGGCCATATCCTTGAGTTCGGGTGAGAAACCGGCTCCGGAGAACAACATGTATATCCTGTTGGAACCGGCGATGGACCTGCTGCGGTTCACGAGGACATCATAGTCCTCCTTCCCGAGCCTGTCACCGTACAACCTGCAGGTGGACACCGCAGTACGGTTCACATCGTTCTCCACGATGGCCGCGACGAAATCCACGACGTCATCCTTGGAATCGTCCTTCCTGCGCAACTTCCCCACGAAGGAGTACTTGTAGTTCAGAGTGATGTAATCCATACACACGGTCTTGAACGACTTCTCGAGATACTTGTCGATGTCCTTCCTGGCCCTCTCGTATGCGGCATCTGGGGACTCGAACTCGATCTGATGGGTGTATCTGTTCACGATCTCGTAGAAGAACCTGAGGATGTTGCTGTGGATGCTGTACACGGACCTCTTGGAGGGTCCGGACGAGACCTCCTTCAGGATCATCCCCTTGTGCTCCAGGTCCTCCACCGCCTTCGTGCATACGGCGAGGCTGAGCTCCGACCTGGAGACTATGTCCTTCAGGTTCTCTGCACCCGCGGCCATGGCGGACAGGACCTTGGAACAGGCGGTGCGCAGGGTGGTCTCCGAATTGACCATGCTCTCCACCTCCAATGAGAAGACGGACATGTGGTCGAAGAACTGTCTGCGGATGACCTCGAACGGGTCTCCATTGAACATGATATGGTATGACGGGGTGCCCCCCACGGTACTGAACGCTATGAGCTGCTGTATCGGGGAGTAGTTGGGGTGGAAACCCGCACAGTCCCTATAGCTCATGGCCTTGACGTCCAGGGTGTAGTAGAATCTGCCGAACAGGGAGTTGTCGGTGTCGCAGACGATCAACATGATCTTGGTGGAGTTGATGTCGCGGTTCATGAACGCCCTAAGGTAGGACGTGAACTGGGGGAAGTTCTCCACAAGGTCGGAGTAACGGTCGATGACCACCACGACGGGCTTCCTACCGCAGATCTTCTTCAGGACGGGGAACAGATCCTCGATGTCGTCCAGGATCACACCCTTCCCTGAGAACTCCGATATCGCACGGGAGATCTCCGCGAGGTTGTCCTCCCTCAATCCATCCATTCCGGACAGGTAGATGTGGCTCTTGCCCTTGCAGAACTCCTTTATGATCGCGGTCTTACCCAGATGCCTGCGTCCACAGACAGCACACGATACAGGTGCCTTCTGATATACGGAGTTCAGATACCTTAGTTCCTCCACACGACCAACGAACCCATCCATGCAACCCCGTATGGGATACATCAAGTTAAACATTGTCGGAAACATGAAAGACATGGACGTTGGACTTACTTCGGAGACGGACGAAGTATGGAATCTGGGCGTTTTATAAACCCAATCCGAAGGACAGACAGTGACTGCAATGGACGACATACTGTTCATGATGGTATTCCCGTTCATCGCCGCATGTCTCCTGTTGGTGACACGTAACGACCGTGCACGTGCCGCCATCACAGAGGTCGCCGCAGCGGTGATCATGATATCATCCGTCTTGGTTGCGTACAACCATCTGGGAAGCCCCGGGGTCTTCGAACTCGAGTCGGAGCTGATAGGCGAACTGATGTTCGTGGTCGAGCTCGTACTCGGATTCGTGGTCATCTACCTGGGAGCGAAACACAGGAAATACATCGCATCCGTCCTCGGGGCGGTCCAGATCCTCATGTCCCTGTACTTCGAGTTCTGCGTGGCAGGGGATGTGGAGGTGGCCCACACCATGTACATCGACGACCTGTCCGTGATAATGGTGCTAATCATCGGTATCATAGGAAGCCTGATCACCGTCTATGCGGTCGGATACATGAGGGACTTCCAGGAGCACCACAGGGATCAGAAGGACCGCAGACCGTGGTTCTTCTTCCTGATGTTCGTGTTCCTCAGCGCCATGTTCGGCATCGTACTGTCCAACAGCCTGACATGGATGTTCTTCTTCTGGGAGATCACCACCCTGTGCTCCTTCGCATTGATAGGATTCACAAAGACCGAGGAGGCCGTCAACAACTCGTTCAGACAGCTGATCCTCAATCTGATCGGAGGTATCGCGTTCCTCGCCGCCAACATCATCCTGGCGGACCAGGCCGGACTCCTGGAACTGGACGCACTCCTCGTGTCCGATACGGCTGAGAAGTACATCCTCCTGCCCGTGGCCCTCCTGTGCGTCGCAGGTATCGTGAAATCCGCACAGATGCCCTTCCACACATGGCTGCTCGGTGCCATGGTGGCACCCACACCCACATCCGCACTCCTGCACTCATCGACCATGGTGAAGGCCGGAGTGTTCATGGTCCTGAAGCTCTCCCCGCTCCTGCTGGGGAACATCGTCGGATACATGGTCATGACCGTCGGGGGACTCACCTTCCTCCTCGCATCCATGGCCGCCATATCGCAGACCAACGCCAAGAGGGTGCTCGCATACTCCACCATCGCCAACCTGGGATTGATCATCGCCTGTGCCGGTGTCGGTACACCCGAGGCCGCCTGGGCAGGGATCATGCTCACGGTGTTCCACGCCGTGACGAAATCACTCCTGTTCCTCTGTGTGGGGACCGCGGAGCACCATATCGGCAGCAGGGATATCGAGGATATGGACGGACTGTTCGACAGGATGCCCAGACTGAGCAGGTTCATGCTCGTCGGTATCGCGGCCATGTTCCTCGCACCCCTCGGTATGCTGATCTCCAAGTGGGCCGCCATGACGTCCTTCGTGGACAGCGAGTACATCGTGCTCATAGCATGCATCGTGTTCGGAAGCGCTGTGACCTCGTTCTACTGGACCAAGTGGATGGGCAAACTGTCCGTCGTCGCCGCAGGGAAGGAGAACGTGGAGAAGGGCACCCACATCCAGGAGACCGTGGTGCTGGGTGCATTGGTCGTCATGACCGTCGTCGTCTGCGCCCTGTTCCCCCTGATGTCGGAGCACATGATCGTGCCCTGGCTGGATTCCGCGTTCGTATTCGTACCCGACACCGTGTCCGTCGCACTCTCCGACAGCAACATGCTGATCCTCTTGGTGATGCTCCTGGCGCTCATCCTGATCTTCGTCCCGTTCTTCGGAAAGGGGACCAAGAGGAGGGTCGTACCCAACTACCTGTCCGGAGAGGGGCTGTCCAACAACACATACAACGGCTCCATGGGCGCCACGGTCGAGGTTGGCCTCAGGAACTGGTATATGACCGACTGGTTCGGTGAGGACAGGATCCGCAAGATCGGGGAGATCGTCACCGCACTGACCATCGTCGTCGGAATCATCCTCGTCATCGGAGGTGTCTCCGTATGAGCGATATCGATTGGATCGTGGTCGCACTGATATACGCGGTGCTCGCACCCATGGCCGGATGCATACTGGCCGGAGTGGACAGGAAGCTGTCCGCCAGGATGCAGGGCAGAAGGGGACCTCCCCTCATGCAGCCCCATTATGATGTCCGCAAGTTCTGCGAGAAGGAGCAGATAACATCCAACGTGGTCCAGGACTTCTACGTCGGATGCTACCTGCTGTTCGTCATCATCACCGGTATCCTGTTCTTCGCCGGACAGGACCTGCTCCTGGTGATATTCACACTGACCCTCGGGGAGACCTTCCTGATCCTGGCCGCATATTCGTCCGGATCACCGTTCTCCCAGATCGGTGCCCAGAGGGAGCTCTACGCCGCCATGGCCTTCGAGCCCATCTTCCTGCTGATGGCCGTCTGTCTGTACCTGCAGACCGGTTCGTTCAACGTCTCCGACATGGCCTGGAGCGGGGAGCTGCCGTCGGTCATGGTGATCGGTGCGTTCCTCGCATTCGTCATCGGACTGACCATCAAGATGAGGAAGTCCCCCTTCGACCTCAGTATGTCCCACCACGCCCACCAGGACCTGGTCAGGGGTATGACCACGGAGTTCTCCGGAAGGACCCTGGCCATGATCGAGGTGTCCCACTGGTACGAGAACATCATGCTCCTCGGTATGGTGGCCCTGTTCCTGGCGGACGGAACACTGCTGATGGCCCTGATCGGACTGATCCTGGCGGTGATCGTGTACATCATAGAGATCGCCATCGACAACGGATTCGCCAGAATGACCTGGCAGACTGCCCTGAAAAGCGGATGGGTCATCGCGCTGGTGTTCGGCGTGCTGAACGTGGCCCTCCTGATCTACGTATGAGGTGATATGGATGTCATATTCGACTAAATCACCCTGGATCCTCCACTATGACGCATCCAGCTGCAACGGTTGCGACATCGAGGTGCTGGCTTGCCTCACACCCCTGTACGATGTGGAGAGGTTCGGGATAATCAACACCGGTGACCCGAAGCAGGCGGACATCCTGCTCATCACCGGCGCCGTCAACGACCAGAACAAGAACGTGGTGAAACAGCTCTACGACCAGATGCCCGAACCCAAGGTGGTCGTGGCCGTGGGAATCTGTGCCTGCTCCGGAGGTGTGTTCAGGGACTGCTACAACATCCTCGGAGGTGTGGACACGGTGATCCCCGTGGACGTCTACGTACCGGGATGCGCCGCGAGACCGGAATCCATCATCGACGGTGTCGTAAAGGGATTGGCGGTGCTCGAGGAGAAGACTGAGAAAGTGAAGGAGGCCAGGAGATGAAACAGATATTCGAGACGGTGGACTGTTCCGAGGTCCCCGCACTCTCCAAGAGGATGCTCTCGGAAGGATACCGCATGGTCCAGATATGCGGGGTCACGAAGGACGGGATGACCGAACTCGTATACAGCTTCGACAAGGACCACGACATGGTCTGCTACACCGTGAACGTCCCCTTCGGAACCTCCGTTGGGAGCATCACACCCGAGTACTGGGCGGCGTTCGTCTACGAGAACGAGATCCACGACCTCTTCGGTGTGGAGTTCACCGACAGCAGATTGGACTACAAGGGCAACTTCTTCAGGATGTCCGTTCAGACGCCCTGGAAAGGGAAGGAAGTCCCGACAGAGGGGGTGCAGTGATGGGTAAGCGCACCATAGTGCCCTTCGGACCCCAGCACCCCGCACTCCCCGAACCCATCCACCTGGACCTGGAGCTGGAGGATGAGAAGGTCGTGAGGGCCATCCCCTCCATCGGATACGTCCACAGGGGATTGGAGAAACTGGCCGAGACCAGGGACTACGAGCAGATGACCTATGTCATGGAGAGGGTCTGCGGGATCTGCAGCTTCGGACACAGCTACGGCTATACCGGAGCGGTGGAGGGTCTGATGGACATCGAGATCCCCGACCGTGCCAAGTACCTCAGGGTGATGTTCCATGAGCTCTCCAGGGTCCACAGCCACCTGTTGTGGTTGGGACTCCTGGCGGATGCCATGGGGTTCGATTCACTGTTCATGCACTGCTGGAGGATCCGCGAGAAGGTCCTGGATGTCTTCGAGGAGATCACCGGGGCCAGGGTCATCATGTCGTTCTGCAAGGTGGGCGGCGTTAGGAAGGACGTCACCCCCGAGATGCTCGCAAAGGTCGCAGGTGTCTGCGATGAGATCGAGGAGGAGGTCAGGAAGACCGGGCTGGTGTTCATGAAGGACACCTCCGTCAGGAACAGACTGGTCGGGAAGGGCGTACTCTCCAGACAAGAGATCATCGACCTGTCCGCCGTCGGTCCCGTCGCCAGAGGGTCCGGAGTGGACAACGACGTCAGAACCACCGAGCCCACGTACAAGGCGTTGGGGTTCGAACCCATCCTCAGGGACGAGGGAGACTGTTATGCGAGATGCGTTGTCAGAGTGGATGAGATCCTCCAGGCCATGAACCTCATCAGGACCGCCATAAAGGAGATGCCCGCAGGGGACTTCTGCGTCCCCGTGAAGGGTCCCGTCCCCGTGGGGGACTTCGCCTACAGGGTGGAGCAGCCCCGCGGAGAGGGATTCTACTATGTCCAAGGGAACGGAACCAAGAACCTGAGCCGTGCGAGGGTCAGGACGCCCACGAACATCAACATCCCCGCCCTGGTGAAGACACTCCAGGGATGCGACCTGCAGGATGTGACCATGCTGGTGCTCACCATAGACCCCTGCATCAGCTGCACGGAGAGATGATCCCATGGCGATAATGAAGTTCGGTGGCAGGATCACGAAGAATCTGTTCTCCAAACCTGCGACCCTCAACTACCCTGCGGAGCCCAGGGAGTACACCGACAGGACCCGCGGGCATGTGACCTTCGACCCGTCGGACTGCATCCTGTGCAACATCTGCGGCAGAAAGTGTCCCACGAACGCGATACATGCGGACAAAGCCGCCAGGACCGTCACCATCGAGAGGATGGGATGCATCCAGTGCGGATTCTGCGTGGACTCCTGCCCCAAGGCCTGCCTCGGCATGGAGGGCGACTACACCCCGCCTGATTCCTCCAAGACCGTGGACACGTTCCAGGTCCCGGTGAAGGAGAAACCGAAGGAAGAGACCTGATCAAACACGAGGGGGCCTCCCGAAGGGGTCCCCTCAATTTAGGCTAACCTAAATTTTATATACTGTTTTAGGTATTCCTAAAATATGGAAGCGGCAGTGGTCTACTGGAGCGAAACAGGGAACACAGAAGCGATGGCCGGATTCGTCGCAGAAGGTATCAGATCGGCAGGATGGAACGCGAACATCATCCCCGCCGATGGTTTCGACGCATCCATGTTGGGGAAGTACTCGAGCATCGCCTTCGGATGTCCCTCCATGGGAGATGGGATCCTGGAAGAGGATGTGTTCGAACCCATGTTCTCCTCCGTAGAGATGTCCCTGTCCGGGAAGAGGGTCGGATTGTTCGGCTCCTACGGATGGGGCGACGGCCAGTGGATGAGAGATTGGGAGGACAAGTGCCGTTCCTCCGGGATCGATATCATCGGTCCCGGCGTGATGGCCAACGAGTTCCCAGATGGAGAGGCCGCAGAGGCGTGCAGAGCGCCCGGACGCAACCTCTGCTCCTGATACGATGGCACTGGACATACGTATGCTGGTGAGGAAGCTGGCGGACATCGACTCTGAGGACTGCTACTCGACACAGATCTACGATGAAACCTACGAGGAGGTGGATATCAGAGGACTCTGAGGGATACCAGCCGATACTCACATCACGCGCCCGGTCCTTTCAATGGCGTGACATAGTGACCGGCCGGGCGCGGTCATTGCCTACGGGCACACGTTCCGGAGAAAAGCTCCGGACGGCTTTTGTCAAGGAAATAGAGGTCACGCATCGATTCGTACCCCGGGGTCCTTATACGTTCCATATCACCGGGATCGAGGTCCACCGTGAGCACACATTCGCCGGAACCGTCCTCCGCGATGATGTTCCCACGGACGTCGTAGACGACGGCACATCCTCCGAACACGGTCCCATATCCGTTATCGCCCGCCATGTTGCATGCGGCCACGAATACGGTGTTATCGTATGCCCTCGCGGGGAGGATACGGCCCCATGTGCCCATCCTGCGCCCACCTGCCAATCCGGATGCGTGGGGCATCAGGATGATGTCGGCACCCTTCATGGCATACTCTGCGGTGATGAGGGGGAAATGCGATTCCCAACAGGTCTGGACACCCACCACGGCCTTCCTCAGACGGATGGGCTCGACCGCATCACCGGCGAGGAAGACCGACGATTCCCTCTCGCCCAGATGGGTCTTCCTATACGAACCGACGATCCTACCGTCCTCCGCGACCGCCTGCGTGATATACGGACCATCTTCAACGAGACCGAAGCACACGGCCACCCCCGATTCCGCGGAGGCATCCACCACGGCCATGACATCGGGATCCTCCATAGGACATGCCAGACCGGGGCTGTGCTCCGTGGAGTAACCTGTGAGGGACAGTTCGGGGAAGCAGACGAGGTCCACATCATCCGATGCGAGTTCGGACATCGTCCCGATGATCCTGTCGCGGTTCCCCTCGACATCACCGACCTTGGAGTTCATCGACACCATCGAAAGACGGAGAGGCCCCATGACATCACCGTATCCTTTTGGCGGGGACACCGCCATACACGGAATCCGCAGGGACGTCACGGTTCACCACGGCACCCGCCGCTATGATCGCCCTGTCTCTGATGGTCACACCGGGAAGGATTATCGCCCCCGCTCCGATCCATACATCGTCACCGACGGTGATCCTTTTCGATATCGTCGATACGTACCTGCGGGGGAGATGGTCGGTCGTATGTTCCGGGGTGATGAACTGCACCCTGGGCCCAACCATCACATAGTCCCCGAACTCCACCGGGGCCGTATCGAGGATTATGCAGTCCAAGTTGATCCTCAGACACTTCCCGAAACGGATGTTCGTCCCGATGTCACAGTGGAACGGGGGGTTGATCTGAGCATCGGAAGAATCCCTGCCGAAGAGCTCGTCGAGGATTATCCTCCTCTCGGAAGCGGGTGTACAGGGCGTGTTGAACCTCTCGCAGAGGTTATGGGCACGGTCGATGGCCGCGAAGAGCTGTCCTATGTCCTCATCGAGGTCCGATGTCTCTATGCCCGCTGCGGAACGTTCAAGGAAATCCATATGAGAGGATTGGAGAAAGGTGGTAAAAGGGTTGGGAAGGGGATGGTGCCGGAGCACCATCGGTTTCACTCGGAGGGCTTCTCCGGAACGGGCTGTTCCTCTTCCTCCGCGGGGGCCTGCACCTTGAAGATGACACCGATGATCACCAGGAGTAGGATGATGACTCCTCCTGCGAGGAATGCGAAGTCCACACTGTTGGCGAAAGCCAGCAGAACGTTGTACGCGTGTCCGAAGTCCAATGTCGGAATAACTCCCAGAACACCGGTGTCATGGGGGATCATGTCGTAGATGTCGGGCACCAGGTCCATGAGCTCGGATGCGATCCTGCTGTTGATGAGCATGGAGAAGATCGCGGTTCCGACGGTGGTTCCGATGGACCTCATGAGGTTGACCGCAGATGTGGTCATTCCCATGTCGCGAGATGTGGCGCTGTTCTGAACGGCGGTCATCATAACGGTCATCATGCAACCGAGTCCGAATCCGAAGACGAACAGACAGAGGATATAGTACGAGATCTCCGTTCCGATCGTCATCTGAGACATCATGTAGAGCGAGATGAATGTGATGACGGGTCCTGCAATCAACCAGGGCTTGTAACCGGTCTTGTTGACGAGTGCACCGCTCGACATGGCTGTGATCATCATTCCGGCGACCATCGCCAGCGAGTACTCTCCTGCCTCCATCGTGGTCAGCTGGAGGACGGAGATGGCGAACATGTTGGAGTAGATCATGGCACCCATCATTCCGATTCCGAAGACGAACATGAAGATGGCCGCCATGATGACGGTCTTGTTCTTAATCAGCTTGGGTGAGAGTATGGGCTCCACAGCCTTCTTCTCGACCATCACGAAGAGGACGACGAGAACGATGGCGACGATGGCCATTGCGATGGACTCAGCACTGACCCATGCGAAATCCTTCCCTCCGAACTCGAAGAGCAGGATGATGTCCAGCAGGAGCAGTGTGAGCAGCGAGATTCCCTTCCCATCGATGACGGGCTTGCCTTCGGAGATGGGTGTGGGGAACTTCTTGATCGTGAGCAGGAATGCGACGGCTGCGATGGGCAGGTTGATGTAGAAGCACCAGTGCCAACTGATGTAATCGGTGATGTATCCTCCGAGGAGGGGCCCGATACCGCTTCCGACACCGAAGATGGCTCCGAGGATACCCTGCATCCTAGCCCTCTCATGGGGTGCATAGAGGTCTGCGACAGCGGCTGTAGCGACGGGGATGAGGATACCTCCTCCAAGTCCCTGGAGTGCACGGCAGACGATGAACATCTCCATGTTGGTGGACATACCGGCTGCGAACGAACCGGCGACGAAGAGTGCGAGTCCGATCAAGAATAGGGGCTTACGTCCGTAAAGGTCTGAGAGCTTTCCCGCGATGGGGATCATGACGGTCTCACACAGCATGTACGCCGTGATCATCCAGGCATAGAGTGCCGTACCGTCCAGATCCATGGCGATGATGGTACCGCAGGTACCGACGATGGTTCCGTCGAAACATGCGACAAGCATCGCGAGACACAGTCCCACCATGATGGTGTTACGTGTCCTCGGTTCTATGTTCTTATAAGTAATCTGTTCCACGGCGATGATAATCACCTACGGAAGTTCGGTTCAGATAGAAGTATTATTTATATGTTGAGAATTAAACCAACCAAAAATCAGAATACGGAACGAATCAACATCGTCCGGACTTATGAATCGGGTTGTTTTCGCATCCACTATAATAAATAGATTTTTAATCCACGATGGAACCGGGCCTATCCTGATTGAAAATAGTTGACTGGAAAACTATCATCACTGACGAGCATCCTTCGACGAATAGGACTGCATTATCGTGTCGATGCGACCCTCGAGCTTCCCCAGACAGGTCTCGAAGACCATACGCTCATCATCGTCCAGGTCCCTGAACAGGTTGGCACCGATGATGTCCCTGATCATACGGGATACGGCCTCGAGGTTACGACCGTTCTCGGTCAGCTTGAGGGACTGGATCTTGCCCTCTCCTTTGTTGACCACATAACCCTGTTCGATCAGTTCGCGGACTATTATGGAGATATATGACTTATCGAACGGGAGATGTTCGCGGACCTCCTTCTGGGAAGGACTGTCCAACGACCCGATCACGGCGACGGTCATGAGATGGGGCATGCGGATCCTGCTGTCGGGCATGTAGCTCGCCACTACCGCATCCATGCACTGCTTGATCCTCGCAGGGAAGCACATGAGGGTAGCGAACACCGTCTTCTCATCCAAGGGCTGAACCTTTGGGCCGTCGTCTTCCATACGACCGTGAGTGGGCTCGGACCTATATGTAGTTTTGATTTAAGGTGCCCGGCCACCGCAGAACATACGCGGGGCCGGGGTTTGTCGTCAGATGGAGTAGATGCCCAACATACTGAGCAGACCTGTGACCAGGATCAGGAACAGCAGTATGGGACAGACGTACTTCACCAAGACGTTGTACGGTTTCTCGAATCCGAACTCTCCGGACGACTTGATCTCATCCGAGATGTACTTCGTACCCACGACATAACCTATGAACAGACACGTCAGGATGGCCACGATGGGCATGAGGACGGAGTTGGTTATGAAGTCGGACAGGTCGAGGAATGACATTCCTCCGATGACGAACCAATCCAGAGGACCGTACCCGAGACAGGAGAGCAATCCGAGTCCCGCGATCAGCACCATGACGATGATGGATGCATTGAGACGGGTCCACTTAAGACGGTCGCGGATCATGGACACGACGGTCTCCGCGAGGGAGATCGCAGATGTGAGTGCCGCGATGATGACCAGGAAGAAGAACACGGCTCCGACCAGGTGTCCTGCGGGCATGGACTCGAAGACCATGGGCAGGGTCTGGAACATGAGACCGGGTCCGGACACCATGTCCCCTCCGGCGGCGATGACCGAGGGAACGATCATCAATCCTGCGAGGAAGGCGACTCCTGTATCCATGATGCTGATCTGACGCACCGATTTCTCGACGCTGACATCCTTCTTCATGTACGATCCATACGTGATCATGATACCCATGGCCAAGGACATGGAGTAGAACAGCTGTCCTGTGGCACCGAGGATGGTGGCCATGGAGAACTGGGAGAAGTCGGGCAGGAGATAGTACTTCAGACCCTCTCCGGCTCCAGGCTGGATGAGTGCGTATGCCGAGATGATGACCATCAGCACGAGCAGAACGGGCATGAGGACCTTGCTGACCTTCTCGATACCCTTCTCGACACCCAATGCGACGACCAGGACCGAGAGACCTCCGAACAGGAGGAACCAGGGTACGGGACTGTCGAACACTCCGGGGAGGGAGCAGGTGATGAAGTCGGTGAAGAAAGTGGACCCTGCGGCCTCGGACCCACATCCGATGGCGAACTCGGCGAAGTACTTGGTGACCCATCCGCCGATGACACAATAATACGGTACGATGATGATCGGCACGAGTGCGGCCAACCATCCGATGAATGCATGTTTCTTACTCAGGCTGCTGAAGGCTTCGATACAGGACTTGCCCGTACGCCTACCGAAAGTGATCTCGGTGATCATCAGGGTGAAACCGAATGTGACGACCAGGATCAGATAGACGAGAAGGAAGATTCCTCCTCCGTACTGCTCAGCCAGATAGGGGAAACGCCAGATGTTCCCCAGACCAACAGCAGAACCCGCGGCAGCCATGACGAAACCAAGCTTGCCGGTGAAGTTCTCACGTTTATGTTCCTCTGACATTGGTGAACACATCCGCCATACACGTTTAAGTGTTACGCGGGTTGCATCCATCCAACTCCCCCTGAACCACCCGGAAATGCATTCACCCCACCGGAAACAAGAGGGTTCGGGGTTCCGATTCACGCGTGCGCTAAGTATAAGTGGTATGTTTCGTTCGTCACCCCCATAGGTGTAAACCATGCAGCTTTACCATGACAATGACGCAGACCTGAAGGTCTTCGACGGAAAGAAAGTCGCCGTCCTCGGATACGGATCCCAGGGAAGGGCACAGGCACTCTGCTTCCACGACTCCGGTATGGATGTCACCATCGGAGCCAGGAAGGACGGGAAATCCTGGAACAAGGCCAAAGAAGACGGTCTCAAGGTCGCAGAGTTCGGAGATGCGGTCAAAGACGCAGACGTCGTCATGATGCTGCTCCCCGATGAGATCCAGCCCGACATCTACAAGCAGTATGTCGAGCCCAACCTCAAGAAGGGTGCCGCACTCGAGTTCGCACACGGATTCGCAATCACATACAAGCTCATCGTCCCTCCCGCAGACGTCGATGTCATCATGATGGCACCCAAGTCCCCCGGAGACATGGAGAGGGTCATGTTCACAGAGGGATTCGGAGTCCCTGCACTCATCTGTATCTACCAGGATGTCACCGGAAACGCGAAGAAGATCGCACTCGGACTCGCAAAGGGACTCGGATCCACCCGCGCAGGTGTCTTCGAGACCACCTTCGACAACGAGACCTACACCGACCTCTTCGGAGAGCAGGCTGTCCTCTGCGGTGGACAGACCGAGCTCATCAAGCGCGGATTCGAGACCCTGACCGAGGCCGGCTATCCCCCGGAGATGGCCTACTTCGAGGTTCTCCACGAGACCAAGCTCATCGTCGACCTGATCAACAAGGGCGGATTCGAGCTCATGTGGGA
>CAZCMJ010000030.1:0-19305 GCA_964499845.1 uncultured Methanomassiliicoccales archaeon | reverse complement strand
ATCGAGGGAGTCCTCGTCGTGATGAGTGAGGGAAGCTGTGATGGAGAGATCGCCTATCAGGTCGAGTCCACCGATGCGGAGGGAACCGTAACATACTCCGGAGCGGTTTGGGCCATAGAGAATGCTCCCGAAGGAAGCACGGTCAACATCGTGAACGATGTCACCTTCGACAAGAAGGTCACCGTACCTTCAGGAGTGACTGTAAAAGTGAACTTTGATGTGACCATCACCGCATTCGAGGGAATCGTGGTGAATGGAACCATCCTCAACGAGGGAACCATCAAGGTAGCAGCAGACCAAGCGCTCGAAGTCGCAGGAAAGATCGACAACACGACTGGAATCATCACTCTCGATTCAGAATCGGGAAAGTACGAGGCAACCGTCACGGGAATCGTCGAGGGTGAACTTGAAAACGCAGAGATCAACGCCGCTTCCTACGAGGCAGAAACTATCATCTACACATCGGTCAGCAACGCCGTTGCAGCAGTGTCCGGAATGGACATCCCTGTGCCGATTAAAGCCTTTGGCAAGTTCACAGAGGCTTCCGACATCACCCTCGGAGAGGGAATGGAACTCCTCATTTTTGGAGAGGTCACCCTCAACTCTGTCAGACTCTCCATCGATTCCACCCTCAAGGTTGAGGGAAAGCTCACAGCAGATGTCATCGGTGCTGTCGGAAAGGCCGACACCACAGGTGCAGTCTCCGACGCGATCATCGACCTGAGCAAGGCTGGGGGAGTCGTCTTCAAACTCAACTACAACGAGTCCAACGCCACATCGACACTCACCCTGACAGTCGATGAAGATTACGCAGGTGCTGTGAAGGTCGAGAAGGGAACCGTGGCCGTCAACACTAACGGAATGGAGCTTTCCGCTTCCATCGCAACCTTCGCCATCGGATCTGACGCTACAGTCGATCTGAACACATCTCCCACCATCATCAACAAGGATAAGGCATTCATCAACGAGGGAATCCTCAACATCAACAATGATGTCAAATTCACAGGAGTGCTCGGAGGAGATGTCGTCGTCAAAGCAGGGAACACGATCACTCTGGAGACCACAGATTCTGTTACTACCATCGTTGTCGGAACCATCACACTCTCCGAGGAGAATGGAACCTCCGGTTCAGCAATGATCGTAGGCGAGGTCCTCATCGGAACCGCTCCCGAGACACTCGGTGCATCTGGAGCCGTTTCAGGAAAGATCTCATTCAAAGCGGGCACGGAAGAGAATCCTGTGGAATCTTACGTGATCGTATTCGAGGGATCCACATTCGCGTCTACAGAAGATGACGTCGAGAGCACATCATACACCATCAACGGAATCGCATTCGCGGAGATCTACACCGACAATGAGTCAGTTTTGATCGATGCGATCGAGAAGTATATCTCTGGACTTGATGACCTCGAAATCGAGGTTGATGATAATGAAAACCCCATTATCAAGTGGGTTTCCAACGGAGTGGTCGTTGAGAATACCACTCCTGTGATCTCTGCTGGAGCAGTCGAGACTTATATCGGATACAGATCTGCTACCGTTTTGGTCTCCGAGGGTCCCGGACTCCAGATCTACATCGATGATGTGAAGACCAGTGGAGCTGTGTCGCTTCCCATCGGAACCCACACCATCACAGTCTATCTCCTCCCCAACTATGAGGGAACCCCTGTCATCACGATCAACGGAACGACCATCACAGATGGAACCTTCGAGATCACAACCGATATGATCGGTGGACAGAACAAGATCGTGGTCACCGGAGCGACATATGTCGAGCCTTCGACCCCTTCCATCGTCATCCCCTCCCAGCCCGCTGAGAACAACGATGACATGGGCCTCACCGAGTACCTCCTGATCGTCCTGGTCATCCTCGCAGCCATCCTCGTGGTCGTCGTGGCCATCAGGATGATGAGGAGCTGAGCGTAACTCCAGCGATATAGACTGGAAACTCACGCTAACAACCTAAAGCAAACCTCTTACCCCTGTCGAGAGAGAAAGGGGAACACAAAAAGGGATAATCTTAGAAACCGGGGAGGGTGTCGAGAGACCCTCCCCATTACCCCGTCCCTGTGTGAAAGGGGGACGGGGGCCACCCCCTCATCCGGAGGAACACATCCTGTGAACCATCCTCAGAGAGGTTTTTATCAACCCATGATCTGACAACCACATATGAGAAGCGGATCCCGCGGATTGTCCACCTCCATCGCGATCGTGCTCATCCTCCTGATGGTCGGTCTCTACGCCGCGGGCTCCTTCGAACCCCAGGAGCATGAATCCCAGGACCGCATCGGAACCTGGCATACCGTCACCACCTTCGAAGCGGACGTCAACAGGGGTACCATCGAACGCATCGGTCACGTCCCCGGCGACGGCTCCACCGAGATAACCATCTCCCGTGTGGGCGACGGCATCTTCATGGGCTCCCTGGACGGCCATCCCGTGCAGGGAGGTCTCGAGGGCAACATCCTGGAGTTCACCTACTACTACCCGTCACTGGGGTACAACGTCCTCTTCGACGGCGTGTTCCTGGAGGAGGACCTCCTGTACGGAACGGTCACCTGCTTCAGATGGGGCGAGGGAGGATACATCTCCACCATACTCCTGAGCCGTTCACCGTCCCTGGTGTCCGTGGACCCTCCCGAGTTCCCGGAGATCGCCGGGGCGGAGGGACTCGGAGGGTCCCTCCACACGGACGGGACCACCGTACCCATCGACCCTGTTGACATCACATTCACTGATTACGCCGGGGGTCTCCTCTTCGGATACGCGGACATGGGCTCCGGGGTCGGAACACCCCTGTACATGGCATACCTCGGATACGACGCCGACGGATGTCTCTTCGGAAGGGCGACATACCACGACGGCGAGAGGAGGTTCGTATCGGACTTCACCATGTCCTGCGGGACACTCACGTTCACATCCTTCAACGACAGGATCGGGGAGCTGACCGTCTCCTCATCGTCCTTCGATGTGGATTACCAAGGTGGCTCCGGACATCATATACCCGCAACCGAGGGAGCGTACCGTGCACATGTGTCCATGGCGGACTCCAGCGGGATCGTCAGGAAGGACGACCGGGCCCTCTCCATTATAGATATATTATTCGGGGGCGACGTGACCGTCCTGGAGGACGGGAACGGGGACAGATGGATACTCATCCTCTCACCCGACGACGACGGATGCGTCGTCACCGCCGTCATCTCCTCCGGGGAAATAAGACCGTCCGTACTCAGGGGCACCATGGACATCCACGGGACCGTGTCCCTCGTCGGAAGCTCCGCTGGGGAATGGGGGCTGTCCGTCACCATCACCACGGAGGGATGAACCATGCCCATACCCGTCCTGGAACCGGACGACACCACCTTCGAACTTGTGTGGATGCTGTACTATCTGATCATCACCGTCTTCATCGCCCTCCTGACCGACAGGGTCCTGGAACGCAGATACGGACCGCCCGGAACAGTGGCCGGATGGACCGCGGTGGTGTGCATCCCCCTGATACCCGCACTCATCCTCTCCACCGGTGCATTCGGCCGCTCCTACCATGACATCCTGGACGGCGGTGCGTTGGTCTCAGTGAACATGATGCTGATCCCCCTGACCGTGGCGGTGTCCACCCTATCACTCTACAGGGGCGACAGGCACAGCATCCTCACGGTGTCGATGATAGACTGCATCGCTGTCATCGTCGGTTCCGGGATGGTCTCCCTGGGCATCCAGGAGCTGATAGACTCCTACTTCGCGGGGAACACCTACGTCGAACTGATCATGTGCGAGGTGGCCTTCGGTGTCATCACCGCCCTCCTGATGGGGAACCGCATGGACGGCGAACTGAGGAGGTTCGCCGGGGGATCTAAGGGATACGCCGGACCGTACATGGTGGCCACCATCATCACAGCCGTGAGCATCACCGGATGCCTCCTCCTGTGGCTCTACAACCAGGGTACCGGGGACCCCCTGATGAGCACCATATGCATCGCCAGTGCGGTCTCCTTCGTGGTGATGGTGAGGGTGATGTTCATCGGCATATCCGATGTAACATCCCATGCCAGGAGGGATGCGGAGATCGACACCGCATCCAGACTCCAGCAGTCCATCATCCCCGATGGGAGGAACCTGGATTGGATGAGGGGCATCACCGTCAGGTCGGTCATGGAGCCCGCCAGGGAGATCGCCGGGGATTTCTGTGATTTCTTCCCCATCACCGACAGGAGGGTCGGACTGGTGGTGGCCGATGTCTCCGGCAAGGGCATCCCCGCCGCACTTTTCATGATGAGGTGCAAGAGCGTCATCAGGGACATGATGACCTCCGGAAGGGGGTTGGAGGATGCCGTATCCGCAGCCGACTCCGCCCTGTCCGAGGACAACCCCACATGCATGTTCGTCACCGCGTTCCTGGGGGTCCTGGACCTGGATTCCGGTGAGCTGGAGTACATCAACGCAGGTCACGTCCCCCCGTTCGTCCGCATGTCCGGCGACATCGGGAGGTTGGACGGCGGAAGGGGACCGATGATGGGCATCATGGAGCACAGGTACGCATCATCCAGGGTCATCCTCTCCGACGGGGACGTCGTCCTGGCCTACACCGACGGGGTGAACGAGGCGGAGCACGACGGATCCTTCTACGGGGAGGGACGCATCCCCGGGATCGTATCATCGGAGGATGATGCCGGGACGATCGTGGACTCGCTCCGCTCAGACGTCCGCACCTTCATACAGGGGTCGGAACCCACCGATGACATGACCATCCTGTGCCTGACGTACAGGGGGACCGTGTCCGAGGTGTTCCCCGCCGAGAGGGACCGTTGCGGGGATGCGGTCCAATGGGTATCCGGACACTCCGACCCGGACATCTCCCTCAGGATGGAGCTCATCACCGAGGAGACGTTCCTCAACATAGCGGACAACGCATACCCCGGGACCACCGGGGATGTACGTATCACCGTCGAACAATCGGACGGAAACTTTTCCATAACATTCACCGATTCGGGGGTCATGTTCGATCCCACCTCCGCAGGATACCGCAACGAGGGCATCCCCGTGGAGGACAGGGGACCCGGAGGGGAGGGCATCAGACTCATATCGGCCATGGCCGATACCATGTCGTATTCCCGCACCGGGGACAGGAACATACTCACGATCACATTATCCAAGGAGAAGAAGGGGGATCACAGGGATGGCCGAGGACATTCTGAACATAGAGTACGGTGAGACGAACGGCGACATGGTCGTCAGACTCAGAGGGAGGTTGGATTCCGAGACATCCCAACGGTTCCAGGAGGACGCCCTGGTCAGATGCGCCGGAAGGAGCATCGTCCTGGACCTCACGGAGCTGAGGTACATATCCAGCGCCGGACTCAGGGCCATCCTGGTGATCAGGAAGACCGGTTCCAGGATCAGGGTGGAGAACGCCACCGGACTGGTGAGGGAGGTCCTGGAGATCTCCGACTTCGACACGCTCATGGGGTGACCCCTGTGGACCTCGTCGATGTCACCATCCGTTCCGACATGGGGATGATCCCCTGCGTCCTCACGATGGCGGAGTCCGTATCCCGCGGACAGGGCATGGACGAGGGATCGTTACTACGTATGAGGCTCAACCTGGAGGAGATCCTCCTCGGACTCATATCCTACGGATTGTCCTTCGGACACGACCCCCGCATAGACCTGTGCATCCGCAGGGAGGGGGACGAGCTCGTCTACTCGGTGAAGGACAAGGGCATACCCTTCGACTACGGGACGTTGGAGTGCTGCGGATACGCGGACATCGCACGCATCCTCACCAGGTCCGATGTGGCACCCGAACTGAGGAACCTGGGCAGGGACGGGAGGGAGCAGACGTTCCGCCTCCCGGTGCCCGGAAGGGAGGAGGGATGTCCCGACGAGGTGGCCACAGGCCATTGTTACAGACCGGAGGACTTCACCATCCACGACATGGACCCCTCCGAGTGCATGCAGGTGTCCCAATGCCTCTACGACGAGTTCGGATACAGCTACGTCAACGACACGCTCTACGATCCGCAGAGGATGAGGGCGATGATGGATATGGATTCGTTCACACCCTTCACCGCGGTGGCCCCGGACGGGGAGGTGGCGGGATTCATGGCCCTCAGCGGTTCACCGGACCTCCCCGGAACCGCGGAGATGGTCTCCGTGGTGGTGAAGAGGAGGTTCAGGAAGTGTTCGATCATGAACCGCCTCATCGACAACGCCATAGGGAGGGCGAGGTCCGTCGGACTGTGTTCGGTGAACATGGAGCCCGTCGCATACCACCCCTTCACCCAGAAGGTCAGCGACAGGATCGGCATGACCCCTTTGGCGGTGTGCTTCAACAGGGTACCGTCGGATGTCGACACGTCATACGGCGGTGGGAACTCCCGCCGCACCATATTCTGGTCCGCCATGTCCTTCAGGGACACTCCGCGCACCATGCACCTGCCCGAAGAGGTGGTCCCCATGGCGGAACTGATCACCTCCGGACTCGGGATAGAGCGCGACATCTCCTCGGAACATGAAGAACCCGCAGGCGGATCCGACATCCGCACCTCCTACAACCCGGTGATGTCCATCGGCAGGACCTTCGCCGACTCCATAGGGGAGGACTCGTACGGCATCCTCAGAAGGGACCTCAGGGACCTGAAGTCCAGGGGATGCGAGATCGCCGAACTCATGATAAACCTCCAGGACCCCGGGGCACCTTCAATCTATGAAAGTGCCAAGGACCTGGGATACTTCTGCACCGGGCTGTTCCCGGTATCTTCCGACCGCGACTATCTGATGATGCAGAACCCCATGTCCCGCATCTTCGATTACTCCGCCATGGAGACCACCGAGTCCTTCGGGAGGCTCCTGGAGCTGGTCCGCGGTCTGGACCCGGAGGGGGACCTATGAACGAATTCTACATCAGGGGATTGGACGACCCCGTTCCTGAACTGGACGGGATGCCGGCCACGAGGGAACTCTGGGGGTCCGAGGACCCCTACGACATCGAAAGCACCGACGACACCTTCCTCGAAGCGGTGAGGGAGAACATCAGACACCACATGTCCTGCGATTTCTACGCCGATTGGCTGGAGAGGAACGGGTTCTCCGTGGACGACCTGAAGGACATGGGGGACATATCGAAGATACCCCCGATCCACGCCAACTTCTACAAGACACACACCATCAGGACCATCCCCGAGGAGGATGTGGCCCTGACACTCACCTCGTCGGGGACATCCGGTCAGAAGAGCAGGATGTCCTTCGACCGCTGGAGCCTCTTCGCCTCCGACAAATCCGTGGACACCCAGATGGGCTACTACGGACACATCCTGGATGAACCGGTGAACTTCCTCATGTACTCCTACGAACCGGCACCCGGTGCCGCCATGGGGACCCTCAGGACCAGACAGGTCATGCGCAGGTACGGCAGGGAGAACGACCTGGTCTACGCCCTGAAATACAATGGCGAAGGTCACGAGTTCGACCTCTTCGGATGCATAGAGGCGTTGAGGAGGTACGAGGAGGAGGGACTCCCCGTGTACATCCTCGGGTTCCCGGCGTTCCTGTACTTCACGTTGCAGAGGATGGAGGCCATGGGCATGCCGCCACTCCGTCTCGACCACAGGTCCTTCGTCTGCATGGGCGGAGGATGGAAGGGGTTCGCCGACAAACAGGTCTCCCCTGAGGAGTTCCGCAGATACTGCGGCGAACGTCTCGGGATACCACACACATGCTTCAGGGAATCCTACGGTGCGGTGGAGCACGGTGTCGGTTACACCGACTGTGCCGAACACCATATGCACGTCCCGGTCTACGACCGCATCCTGATCAGGGACCCGGTCACATTGGAACCGTTGGATTATGGCGAGAAGGGCTTCGTGAACTTCGTATCGGCGATGAACACCGCCGTCCCCGTCACCAGTCTCATGATGGGTGATTTCGGCATACTCCATCCCCCGGGGAGCTGTCCCTGCGGGAACAGGGCACCGTGGCTGGAGATCGTGGGACGCGCCGGGATCAGCAGGAACAGGAGCTGCGCAATAGCGGCATCCGAACTCCTCAGGAGGCGCTGACATGGTCACAAGCATCTGGAAGGGCAGGAGGGTGGACTCCTTCAGGGAGCTCATCCCCGGTTTGGACGACGAGATCGACATCACCCTGTCCAGGGTACCCTCCACGGAGGATGTCCTGGAGGCCTGCGACTCCGTGAGCAGGCGCATCCGCTCCGGCGACACGGCGAGATATCTCGATGCGTTGGAGAGGGACGGCTACGAGGACCCTCCCGCGATCCTCGACGGCATAGCCGAGGCGTTCTCCAGAGAGGAGATGATGGCCAAACTGGACAGGGAACTGGGCACACGGGACCCCCACGAGATGGTCAGGATCTCCATGGGCGAACAGCTCTACGAATCATGGAGGCCATTGGGCGTCCTGGTGCACATAACATCCGGGAACTCGCCCATCGTGGCACCCGTCGCCATGGCCGACGGACTGCTCTCGGGGAACATCAACATCATGAAGTGCGCCACCGGGATCGGCGAGTTCGCCCTGGAGGTCATAGGCGACCTCTGCGCATTCTCCGACCTGGGGGATTTCATCTACATGCTCAGGTTCCCCTCATCCGACAGGGAGACCATGGGGACCATCCTGGACAGGGCGGACTGCATCAGCGTCTGGGGAGGCGAGGAGGCCGTCGCATCCATAAGGGAGATGGCCCCCCGCAACACACCCTTCGTGGTCTGGGGACACAAGATCAGCTTCGCCTACATCGAACCGGACCTGATGGACGACGACACCATGGACAGGCTCGCCAAGAGCATCTGCAGGAACGAGCAACAGTCCTGCTCCAGCCCCCAGTGCGTCCTCATCGACACGGATGACAGGGACATCGTGGACAGGGCCGCCAAGATGCTCGGGGAGGCCCTGGACCGTGCCAAGTCCCTCTATCCGAGGAAGGCCCCCGACGACGCCCAGGCGGCGGAGATCACCGCCGTGACACAGGTCCACGACTGCGACCTGTACTTCAACCCCGGCGACACCCTCAGGGACCCGGAGAACACCTGGAGGATCCTCGTGGGATACGACACCCGTTTCCTCCCCTCACCACTGTTCCGCACCGTGTGGCTGTCACCCCTCCCGAGGAGGAGGCTGACATCGTCCCTCAGGTCCATGAGGCAGTACCTCCAGACCGTCGGATTGGCATGCGGCATAGACGACCTGGAGGAGGTCTCCTCCGCACTGTACGCCGCGGGCGTGGGGAGGATCACACCCCTCGACTCCATGAGCGGGAGCTACAGCGGGGAACCCCATGACGGAGGTTACGTGCTTCCAAGGTACCTCCGCAGGGTCAGCCTGAGGACGGAGGTCCCCATGGACGGCATATGCAGCTTCGCGGAGCTCAGGGACCCCGTACCCATGGAGTTCCACGGCCCCATCCAGGGAAAGAAAGACTATCCGCCTGTGCCGGAGAACGGGACCGGCGTCCTCCTGAAGAGCGGCGGGACCACCGGGGAACCGGTGTTCTGCAGCTACACCCGCAGAGACTACGAGGAGTACCTCATCGGCCCCGGTGCGGAGGCGGTCATAGCCCACGGCCTCGATCCGAAGAGGGACGTCGTCGCGGACTTCCTGAAGGGTGGGAACCTCTACGGCGGCCTGAACATGTGCATATCGATCTTCGACAGGATCGGACTCCCCCATCTGAGGATCAGCGGACTGGACGACACGAAACTTGCGGCACACTACATGATCACGGGCAGGGCCACGGTGGTCCTCGGCGCACCCAGCTACATCATCCGCCTCTTCCGCGACAACGAGGAGGAGGTCCGCAGATACGGCAGGATCAAGAAGGTCCTCTACGGAGGGGAGCTCATGACCGCCGGATACAGGAGGTATCTCGAGAGCATGGGCGTGGAGTCCATCCGCAGCATGTTCTACGCCGCCAACGAGACCGGCTTCATGGGATACCCCTGCGGCCACTGCGACGGCAACCAGTACCACCTGCCAACCAGGATCCAGAGGCTGGAGATAGTCAGGACGGATTCCGACGAGCCCGTGGGCCCCGGAGAGGTGGGGAGACTGCTGTTCACCGGCTTCCGCAGGGAGGACGGCCACACAGAGAGGTACGACATCGGCGACCTTGGCAGATGGATCGAGGGCCCCTGCCCCTGCGGCAGGAGGGAGCCCCGGTTCGAACTGATGGGACGCCACGGTGACGTCATCCGCATCGGTGGGACGTTCTTCAACTACCACCGTATCGCCGCCATCCTCAGCGGGGAGTTCGCCTACACCGGTCTGATGCAGATCATCCTGGAGACCAGGGGCCTCACCGAGGCCATGGTCATATGCGTGGACGGCCTCGGTGCCACCACCGAGGAGGTCTCCGAGGTCATGGTCAGGGACTACGATTCCTTCGCCAAGACCATCCCCCAGCGCCTCATGGACCTGGAGGTCCGGGAGGTCGGACATGACGGCTTCATCATGAACGACGTCAGCATCAAGCTGCGTTCGATAGTGGACAGAAGGGAGAGATGATGGAGAGACGCCCGTACCTGGTGAACCGCGCGTTCAGATCATTCCTGGTGTCCACCGTCATGTCCACCATGGCGGTGTCCTTCGGTTCGATGCTCGGCAGCATCGTCGTCGGTAACGTCCTGGGCCCCGACAGCCTCGGTGCCGTGAACGTGATGATGCCGGTGATCCAGCTCCTGGCGGCCACCAACGCCCTGATCAACATCGGCGGTGCCACGGTCATGGCCGTGAACACCGGCCGCGGGAGGGAGTTCGAGGCCAGGGGGATATTCACCAGATGCATGCTGATGTCCCTGGCGGCATCCCTGGCCATAGCCGTCCTCGGCGTGCTGTTCATAGACCCCATAATCGACGGACTCTGCTCCACCGAATCGCTCCGCCCCCTGGCCAGGGAGTACGGCATCCTGGTGTTCGCCACCAGCCCGTTCTACATCCTGATGCCGGGACTCGGAACATTCGTGAGGACTGACAACGACACGAAGCTTGCCACCTTCGCCTTCGCCACAGCGAACGTGGTGAACATCGTCCTCGCGTACATCCTGATGGCCCACACCGACATGGGACTGTCCGGTTTCGCCGTCTCGACCATGACCGGGTACATCGTCGGGATCGTCGTCCTGATGTTCCACTTCAGGAGGGACAACGTCTCCATCGGGTTCGGGAAGGGGACTGTGGGCAACAGGGAGATCCTCACCATGGGCTCCCCCGCATCCCTCGCGATGATGCTCATCCTGGTGAACATGCTCGGGATGAACCTGCTCGTGATGGACAGCATGGGTTCCGAGGGCATGGTCATCAGGTCCGTCTGCCTCAACATACAGATGCTGTCCTCCATCTTCGTGTCGGGGATATCCCAGACCCTCCAGCCCGTCGGAGGGACCCTGTACGGTTCCGAGGACCTCACCGGCATGAGGATGGTCACAGGCATCGCCGCACGCTATCAGACGGCCGCATCCGGGACCATCATGCTCCTGGCGCTCCTGGTCCCCGTGCTGTTCCTGACCGTGTACGGGGTGACCGACCCGGCCATCGTCCCCACCGCGGAGCACTGCATCCGCCTGTTCGCACCGTTCCTGATCTTCCAGGCCGTGAACTACATGGTGCTGATAATGTTCCAGGTCTTCGGCCACAGGCCCATCTCCATAGCGATCTCGTTCATGGAGTGCTTCTTCGTCCTGATCTACGGTGTCGTCCTGACCCCTGTGGACACTGATCTCCTGTGGCTGTCCTTCTTCCTGGGGGAGGCCACCGTGTCCGTCGTGGTACTGGTGATGTCGCTGACAATACGGAGACTCAGGCCGGAGTACGAGGGCTTCGCACTCCTCAGGAGGCCCGATGGTCCGGTGTTCGAGGCGTCCATGTCCGGCGACGGCTCGACCATGGCCGCCGTCCTGGACGGAATGGAGGGTTTCATGACCTCCAACGGGATGACCGACGGATCGGCGAAGGCGAGGCTCTGCTGCGAGGAGATCCTCCTGAACGTGGTGGAACACGGTCTGAACAAGGACCCGGAGAGGTTCGTGGACGTCCTGGCCAGGGTCACCGAAGACGGTGTGCTGGTCACCATAAGGGACGACGGCCCGATGTTCGACCCGATAAAACACGAATCCAAGGGCATCGGGCTGCCGATCGTCAGGAACGTCTGCTCCTCGTTCAACTATGCGAGGAGCGTGAACCAGAACGCCGTGTTCCTGTCGTTCCCCAGGGCCTGATCGTCATCCGATTGTCATGTCATCCGGGCATCATCCGATTGTCCCGACGATGACATGACAATCTTTATATTTCCATCATGATAATCATGACATTATGTCAAAGGAACTCTTCAGGGACCGTTGCTGTCTCCTCAGGCCCGGTGACAGGATGGAGGCCGTCGCCCCGTCCATCCCGGACATGAGGTGGATCAGGAACACGTACTCGGCATTCTGCAACACCCACGGCGGAACGATTATCATTGGTCTGGTCCCCGAAGGGCAGAGGTTCATGGCAGCGGGTGTGGATGACCCGGAGGCCGTCATCCGGACCATCATGGTGGACCTGGACGACCAGGACAATGTGAACCGCAACCTCCTGACCAGGGAGAGCTTCAGGGTCCTCGATGTGGAGGGGGAGAAGGTAGTCGTGGTCGATGTGCCCCGGGCATCCCGCAGGGACAGACCTGTGTACGTGGGGTACGACCACACCAACGCGTACCGCAGGATCGGGACGAAGGATGTCAGGATGTCCAAGGACGAGGTGGAGTCGATGTTCGTGGACGCCATCACACCGTCCGTGGATTCGGAATCCACCTGCATATGCACCACATGGGACCTGGACCCGGACTCGGTGAGCATGTTCTCGTGCATGCTGAACCCCGACCACATCTGGAGGGACCGTTCGGATGCGGACATGCTGAGATTGGCCGGGGCCGCCTTCGACGACGGTGCCCCCCTGCCCACCCTCGGAGGGCTCCTGATGCTGGGGAGCGAGGGTTTCATCTCACAGGAACTCCCGTCGTACAGGCTCAGATGCGACATAGGATACGGTGATGGAGAGACCAGGGTGGATTCCCATGACGGGACATGGTCCGGAAACATCCTGGACTTCCGCATAAGGGTGATGGACGGAGTGGACAGACTCCTCGGGTCCATGGAGGACATCGACAGGAACGGGGTGAGGTCCTGTTTCAAGGAGATCCTGGTGAACGCCCTGGTGAACTGCGATTACAGGTACGGAGGGAAGGTGACGGTGGAACTCTCCGACGAGGGGATCATTGTGCAGAACTCCGGAACCCTCCGCACACCTCTGAACATGTTGGATAAGGGGATCTGCGACCCGAGGAACAGGAACATCGCCAGGATGTTCAGGGCCATCGGTGATGTCGCATCGGAGGGAACGGGATTGGAGAGGGTCTCGGAGACATGCAGGAGGTTGGGGATCAACGGACCGGTGATAACGGAATCCATCGATCCCCCGTCTGTGACGGTGCGCATTTCCTTCGATGGGGATGTGGAGGACTTCTCCGACCTGGAATCGAGGGTGATGGAGATGATCCGCGCCGATGACAGAATATCCATACTGAGGATATCGGCGACCCTGAACGTGGGCAAGGCCCGTGTGGAGAGGGTCATCGACAGACTCCGCACATCCGGAAGATTGGAAAGGATCGGGGGAACGCGCGGGAGATGGGTCCTGGAGTGAGGAGGGTCACTGACCCTTCTTCTCATCCTTGTGGACGTTGACCTTCTTCCTCTGCCTTCCGCCGGTCTTCTTCAGCTTTCCCTGGTTGAGTGCCCATTCGTAGCTCTTCTCCTCGGCAGGCGTGATCAGTACACGGTCGCCCTTGGCGAACTTCCTTCCTGTGACCCAGTTGGTGAAGGGTGCGAGGACACGATACTCGTCCGCATCCATGACGACCTCCTTCACATTGGGTCTGCCCTTGAGCTCGGAATAGGTTCCAGTGTGCATGACGGCACGGCGGTCGTTGACCTCGATCATCTTGGTACAGACGGTGTCCAGGAAATACCTGTCATGGGTGACGGTGATGATGGTACCGTCGTATTCGGTCAGAGCCTCTTCGACCGCGTGCTTCGCAGGGATGTCGAGGTAGTTGGTGGGCTCATCGAGGACGAGCAGGTTGGTCTCATCCAGGAGAAGAAGGCACATGGCGACCCTGGCCCTCTGTCCTCCGGACAGGGTGGAGATGGGACGTTCCACATCCTCTCCCACGAGGAGGAAACGGGCGAGCATCTGCCTGGCCTCGGCCCTTCTCTCCTTTCCGATGATCGTAAGGAGCTGCTCCTCCGCTGTGAGCTTCATGTCCAACCTCTCATGATGCTGGGAATAGTAACCGATCTTCGCACCGGGAGCGACCCAGAGCTCTCCCTTGGATGGGATCTGTCCGAGGAGTGCCTTGACCAGGGTGGATTTACCCTCACCGTTGGAACCGAAGATACCGATCTTGTCACCCTTGTGGATGTCCAGTTCCACATGCTCGAGGATGGTCCTTCCACCAAGTTCCACGGAGAGGTCCTTGGTTGTGAGAACGTTCTTACCGGATTTGTGGGCGGCCTGAATCCTGACGGTGATCTCCCTGTTCTCCTCGGGTTTCTCCTTCTCCTCCATCTTGGCAATGAGCTTCTCCCTCGTCTTGTGGGTGGTGAGGAACCATTGGTCCCTGTGAAGCTGCTGGGCGATCTCCTCCTGCTTCTTCTTCTGGGCGGCATACTTCCGGTACTCCTTCTCCATGCGGTCCAGGTCCAGCATCTTCTTCATGATGAAATCAGAATAGTTGCCCTTGTACTCCCTGGATTTACCGTGGTCGATCTCCAGCATACGTGTGGCGATCTTATCGAGGAAGTACCTGTCGTGACTGATCACCAGGACGGAACAGTGGGTATCAAGCAGATAATCCTCCAACCACTCCACGGTGTTGATGTCGAGATGTGATGTGGGCTCATCCATGACGAGGAGATCGCAATCATCTGCCTGTACGACGATCCTCGACAGCATGACCTTGGTCCTCTCCCCTCCGGAGAGAGAATCCATGGTGCGCTCCATGAGGTCTGCCGACAGACCGACCTTCTCCAAGGCCGCCTTGAGGTTCTCCTCATCCTCCATATCGGACTTGGCCAACTGCTTCTCGAGGGCAGCGTTCTCCTCCGCGAGGGCGTTCCAATCGATGTCCCCGCCTGCAACCATCATGTCCTCGATCTCCCTGAGCCTGCGTTTGATGTTCTCGATGTGTCCGTACGGCCTTCCGAGGACATCCCTCACGGTGTATTCGGATGATGATTCGGCGAACTGCTCCAGATAACCGATCCTCTCGGTGTTCCTTATCAGCTCACCCGTGTCAGGCTTCAGCTCGCCCAACAGGATCTTCAGAAACGTACTCTTTCCGGCACCGTTCACCCCTATCAGTCCGATACTGTCCCCTTCGTTGATCTGGAGACTGACGTCGGTCAGGACCCTAACGGGTCCGAATGATTTGGCGATGGATTGGGCCTTCAGGAGCATAACGGCCCGATATCATCCCCGTTTATAAAGTGGGCTGTCTCCGACTCGGTTACGTTGAATACACTAATTGTCGACAGTTGACGGATATTGGATGAATAATCCAACGCCTTTTTCGTACATTTTGGAAATATCATTTAAATTGTTTGTCATATTCTGTAGCCTCAGGAAAATGGGAATACCGCTTCTGACATCCGTCATGCGACGTACACCCTTTCCTTCGAGAGGTATGATATGCAAGATTCAGAAGGCGCCAGAATCCTGGAGGAGAAACACATGATCTCTACTCTCCTCTATCTCTACGAACACGGCCCCAGCAGGAAAATGGACATCTATGAGAATGTATCCAAGAATCCCAGAATGCCTGATAAACTGGAGAAACTCGAGGAATATGGACTTGTCAATATCATTCCGGACACAGAGGGGAGGGCCACGGTCGTCATCTCTCTATCCGACAAAGGCGAAAAGACTGCAGAGATGCTGGTGCAACTGCACGAGATAATCAATTCCTGAGGTCAACAATATTCTGGAGACATCTCCGTCAGACGGACATGTCTCTCGGTCAGGTCGGTGATACGACGGACGAATTCGTCCGCATCGCCGACCTTCACCCATACTTTCACATCCACCTTCTGATAGTAGTCGCATTCGGGTCTCTTGGCCATCAGATCGCGACATTTCGACTCGAATACACTGTAGTACGGATAATCCAAAGTGAATCTGTACACGTTGCAAGCGGTGCGAGTGAACCTCTCCACATGCTGCAGTGCGATCTTCGTCGATTCCGTGTACGCATGGACGAGACCGCCCGTACCCAACAGGGTTCCCCCGAAGTACCTGACGACTATGCACATGAGGTCCGACAGACCCGAACCCCTCAATGTCATGAGGATCGGCTTCCCTGCGGTCCCCGACGGTTCACCGTTGTCACTGGACTTCTCCTTCCTGTCTGAGCCCCCGAACACGGCGGCATAGCAGTAGTGGGTGGCATTCGGATACCTCTTAGCAACCACCGCGAGATTGGCCGGGATGTCCTCCTCGACCTTGCAGGGCATTATGATCCCGATGAACCTGGAACCCTTGAGGGTCATCTCGTCCTCACAGCATCCGGTTATGGTATCGTAATCCTGGATCCCCGCCATGGGACGGAGAATCAGGGATGTATAGAAGAATGTGACGGAAGTGGGCCTCCCGGGACAGGATCGTCCCGGAATCGGCCGTTTATCGGTTTATCAGTTCTGGAGGGGTTCCTCGTAGACCTGGGCCGCGTCGAACTCGTCCTCAATCTCCTTGGAGGGAGGGGGTGTCAGCAGGGACACGACGACTCCGACGATGAGGGACAGGATGAATCCGGGCAGGAGCTCGTAGATCCCGGTGGAGTCCGTGAGGAATGTGTTCCACAGGATGACCACAACGAATCCGACGACCATGGATGCGATGGCACCCTGGCAGTTCATCCTCTTCCAGTACAGGGACAGGAGCATCAGGGGTCCGAAGGCGGCTCCGAATCCGGCCCATGCATAGGACACGAGTCCCATGATGTTGTCGCCTCCGAAGAGTGCGAGGACCAATGCGACCACGGAGACACCGATGACGACGAGCCTGGAGATCCACATGAGCTTGTCATCGGAGAAGTTGAACCTCTTGCTCTTTCCGAGCACATCGTTGGTGATGGATGAGGATGCCACAAGGAGCTGGGAATCCGCAGTGGACATGATGGCGGCCATGACGGCAGCATACATCAGTCCGGCCAGGACGGGCACGAACATGTCCCCGGCCATGGTGATGAAGATGTTCTCAGGGTTGTATCCTCCCTTTCCGAGTACACCACCGATCTCGGTCATAAAGTATGCCCTTCCGACGATACCGATCAGGATGGCGGCGGAAAGCGCGATGACGATCCACACCAGGGAGACCCTGCGTGCGACCTTGACCTCGGAGGGATGCCTGATGGACATGAACCTGACGAGGATGTGGGGCATACCGAAGTATCCGAATCCCCATGCGAGGAGCGAGATGATCGCGATGGCGGACAGTGCCTTACCGTCGCTGTAGAACAGACTGAGGAAGTTGTCGATACCGACGGTCTCCAACGAGGCGGAGACGTTCTCCCATCCTCCGAGGTGTCCCATGGCCGCAAGGGGCACGACGACGACCGCAACGACCATGAGGAGTCCCTGGATGAAATCGGTCCAGCAGACAGCCTTGTAACCTCCCATGAAGGTGTAGGCGATGATGATGACCGCACCGATGGCCATTGCGACGGTCAGACTCAGACCGGGCAGAACGGTGGTCATGATGGTACCGCATCCCTTGAATCCGGATGCGACGTAGATGATGAAGAAGAACAGGATGATGACACTGGCGATCAGCCTGAGGTAACCCTTCTCGTCCTTGAAACGGTTGGAGAAGAACTCGGGCATGGTCAGCGCATTACCGGACACAACGGAGTGTTTTCTCAATTTCTTCGCGACGAAGAGCCATGCAAGGTACGATCCGATGGCGAGACCGATACCGATCCACGCCTCTCCGAGACCACAGAGCATGACGGCCCCGGGCAGTCCCATGAGCAACCAGCTGCTCATATCCGATGCCTGGGCCGACATGGCCGTGACATATGGGTTCATCTGACGTCCGCCGAGGATGTAATCCTCCATGTTGTGGGAACGTTTGTAGAAAAACGCCCCTACCAACAGCACGACGATGAAATACAGGATGAACGCCAAGAGTACTTGGTAATCCAAATTAACACCGAACGGAAAAAGGTAGCCACCAATAAAACGGTTCGTATGGTCCTTCGGAAGTTCCGTCGTCCGCCGGGGCATTGTTCGGGGAAACGATGGGATGTTTCCCCGCATAAGGTTGTTGTACCCGGACCTCTCGGGCCCGGGGATGTCTTCCGACGATGTCAGCTGAGTCCGGCACCGTCGATCTTCTTCCCGCCCCTGGGGACGGCACAGTCCTTCTCGAGGAGGATGGCCTTCACCTCGGGAGATGCCAGGATCATCCCGTTGACGAAGACGTATCCCACATGGTCTCTGACCATGTCAGGGGTGACATCATCGCTTACAAGGAGGATCCCCGCGACCGAGATGTTGACCATGCTGTCATCTGCGACCGCATCCTCGATCATCTTCACGGTGAGCCTCGCGGCTCCGTATGTCATGTTAGGGTCCATTCAACTCATCTCCCCTGGGGGTGCGACTATGACACCGACCGCATGTCCGTGTTTACCGTCGCCCTCTCCCTTCCTGGAGTACCTGTCACACACCTCGCCGATCTCCCTGAAGAAATCCTCCAGGTCGTCCCTGTCTATGTACACCCTGCCCTCGAAGTATCCTGAGGCATCGCCCTCGATGTCTATATCGGGACGTTCACCGTACCTCTGGAACTGCGAGAACAGACGGTGCATGTACCAGCCGATGAAGGCCGTGTAGGCATGTCCGTTGTTGTCCCGGACGATGGCCTCCCTGAGACCGTCGTACCTTCCGGATACGCCGTAGGTCTTCTCGGTCACCGCTCTCTTCTTCTCCTCCGATACCACCTGGATCAGTCCCTCGGCCTCCATGCTGGATATCGCACGATACAGTGTCGCCTGGGACATCGAATGCAGTGACTGGAGGAGCATCCTGGGGGTCATGGGGCCGTCGTCCAACAGGGCCGACAACACACTCCTCCTGACGGGATTGTCGAAGCAGCGGGTGAGCTCCTCGTACTCCATGCTGGGGAGATATCATTATCGATTATATAACATTATCACATTGATAACTGTGATAATGTTATATAATCGATAATGATATC
>CAZCMJ010000029.1:0-19594 GCA_964499845.1 uncultured Methanomassiliicoccales archaeon | reverse complement strand
AAGTAAAAGCTGGTGGGCCCGGCCGGATTTGAACCGGCGACCTCCGCCATGTCAAGGCGACGTCATAACCCCTAGACCACGAGCCCAGCAATACCCATGATATCCTGGTATTATATAAAACTATCTATTAAGTTCCGGACAGCTCCCTCCCAGAACCCTTATCTGGAGGGCTGTGGATGCGGTATGTGATGATCACACTGGGGATAGAGGGGACCGCCCACACTCTGGGCGTCGGGATCATGGATTCCGATCACAACGTCATGGCCAACGAACTTGACATGTTCCGTCCGGCCGAGGGGGGTCTCCACCCCAGGGAGGCGGCCAACCATCATGCGGACGTCGTGTCCAGGATCATGGGCGATGCCCTCGACAAGGCCGGACTCCGCCCCAAGGACATAGATCTGGTATCCTTCTCAATGGGTCCGGGACTCGGGCCGTGCCTCCGTGTGGCCGGAACCGCCGCACGTGCGTTCGCCTGTTCGGTGGGTGTGCCCATCGTCGGAGTCAACCATTGCATCGCACACATTGAGATAGGCCGTGCCCTGACGGGATGTCACGACCCTGCACTGCTCTACGCATCCGGGGGGAACACCCAGGTGATAGCCTTCGCCGAGGGACGTTATAGGATCTTCGGTGAGACCCAGGACATAGGTATCGGGAACATGTTGGATAAACTCGGGAGGGACCTGGGCATGGGGTTTTATGCCGGTCCGATCTTCGAGAAACTCGCCAAGGACGGGAATGAGTATCATGAACTCCCATACTCGGTGAAGGGGATGGATGTGGCATTCTCAGGTCTCATGACCGCAGCACTGTCCCTTCAGAGGAAGGGCGTCCCGCTGGAGGACATCGCATTGTCGGTGCAGGAGACCGCATTCGCGATGCTCACTGAGGTCACCGAGAGGGCCATGGCCCATATCGGTAAGGACGAGGTCCTCCTGGGCGGTGGTGTCGCACAGAACATGCGTCTCCGGGAGATGGTCCGTGAGATGGCCGAGGCCAGGGGTGCGGAGATGTTCGTCCCCGACCGTAAGTTCTGTATGGACAACGGTGCCATGATCGCATGGCTCGGAAGCGAGATGTACTCCTCGGGTGTCAGAATGGATGTTTCCGAGACTGCCGTGAGGCAGCGTTTCAGAACGGATGAGGTCGAGGTCAGCTGGAGGGTCTGACCTGCTGCTGTCCGACGATCTCGTCGAGTTTGTTCAGGAAATCCTGCAGTCTCTCCAGAGGTACCGATCCGCCTGCGGCGATCCTGTGTCCTCCGCCCTCTCCTCCGACCGATGCACAGGCCTCCCTCATGGCCACTGCCAGGTCCACGCCGTTGTCGAGCTGGTTCCACATCCCTCTGGATGAGAGGTTTATCGGATCGTTGGAACTGTTCACCCCGATGGTGGGTTTCCTGTAATCTCCGATGGACTGCATTGCGATACCGCAAAGCATGCCTGTGAATCCGGATGTGCTGCTGTCGAACCACTGGATGTGCTCCATCTGGTTCAATCCCCTGGAGTCGAGCTCCACCATGTGTCCCACCAGTTCCCTGGCGGAGTCCTTGGTGATCTCGTATCCATGGGTGAGGGCCCTTTCATCACCCATTCCCGCTGCGATGCCTATTCCGCCTATCCCGGCACGGCCACAGCTGTTGAGGATGGATGAGAGTTGCTCCGCATCCATCTTCATGCCCTTGAGGTAGTATCTGTTGCGGGCGACCTCGTTCATGGATGAGAGCTGCACTCCCTGTTGGGTGAGTTTGACCGCGATCAGTGAGGACAATCTCCTCTTCTCGTCCTCGGTCAGGTCCATGTAGCTCTTGCCGTGGCCTATCCCTGCGTCGGCCAGAAGTTTGGCGACGCCCTCCGTATTCCCGCTGACACCACGTATGTATGGGTCGGTCCCTACGAAGAGCTCTGTCATCAAGTCTCCGGCGGGGATGAGCGATCCCGGCATCTCCTCGATGAATCCTCTGCGGGTGCCCTCTTCGAGGAGGTATGTGTTGAGTCCGGACAGGCCGTTGATGTGCTGTCTGTCACCGGCTATCCCTGCGAACGCGATCTGGACCAGGTCCCAGTTGTTCTCGTCCATGGTGACGGCAAACAGGAACGCCATGGTCGCACCGCATCCGGCCACCATTCCGTCGATACCGTAGAGGTGCGGGTTGGCATAGCAGATCCTCTTGGCCTCGGATATCACCGTGTGGTGGTCCAGGACAACGATGTCGCAGGACATCTCATCCAATTTATCGATGTATGATGCTCCCAGGTCGGTGATGATCATGCAATCCGCCTTGGTGTTGCGGATGACATCCATGTTTACATCGTTCAGAGTGGTGAACAGGGTGACCCTGAACTCCTTCCCGGCACGCATGAGCGTCTTGGCGACGATAGCGGCCGCGGACACTCCGTCCGCATCGTAGTGGGAGAAGACCTGGATGAAATTATGGCCGCGGACTATGTCCGCAGCCTGATAAAGGGTGGAAAGAAGTTTTGATGGGACCTTGGTCTCCATATAGACTCACTTGAGCATGAGTTCCGCGTTGCTGAGAGAATACTTCCAGTCTGCGGGAAGGACACCGTTCCTCTTGTAGTAGCGCTCGAGTCTCCTGATCTTTGCCTCGATCATGTTGAGACCCCTCTTGTTGGAGACATCTCCCCTGTTGTCCCTAAGGTGGACGTTCAGGTCGATGGCGCGCCTCATGAGGTTGGACAGATCCTCGGGAAGGGAAGGTGCTACTCCTTTCTCCTCCATGATCTTGGTGATGGTCTTTCCGGTTGCGAGTCTGACATCGGGGACACCGTACTGGTCCCTGAGGATGAGCCCGATCTTGGCGGAGATGATACCATCTTTCGCGAGTTTCACTACAATGTCCTCAATCTCGGTGGCGTTGAGAGGAACCCATGCAGGATTCTCGGAAACCATAGGGCGTTTTGAGCAGGATACTCCCTTTCTTCTTGTGTGCATTCTTGCCATAGTCTGATCCTCCGAATCATATCTAGGCGGCGAGGCTGAAACTCGCGATTATATGACAATATAAAAAGGATTGTGTGGCCCGTATCCAGGGCAGCCCCGTCCGTTAATGGTCGGAACTTTTTCAGGTAAAGGTCCGACATTCACTCGGTAAAACAATCCGCGTGATAGGCTCGGAGATATCCTTTGGATTCCAGAACGGATCTGGCCCAGGGGACGGTGTCTTCGTACTCCTCCCTGTCGAAGGACAAACGCTCGGGCAGTTCGGTGAACAGCCGGGATTCCATCTCGCATTCCCCGGTGACCCGTTCCATCATCACCGCCGCACAGACGTCGCAGTATCCGATGTCCCTTGTCTCCAGGACCTCTATCGCGAATCCTGATTCCTCCAAGAACTCCCTTGCCGCAGCCTCTGCGGAGGTCTCACCGTCCTCCACGTGTCCCCCCGGCATCTCCCATCCGTTGCGACGAGGGTGCCAGACCATGAGGAAGCCGCCATCCCTGTGGAATGCCACGGCATATGCGGTCCTCATGTCATCCTCTCCACGACGATCATGGCATGGTCCTTCTCGTAGGGGTCCAACCTCCTCATGTCGGTGACCTTGAATCCTCTGTCCTCCATCACCTTGCGGGACATCTCGAACACGGATTCCGGTGATGCGGTCACATCCTCCGAACGTGCTTTCACGGCCACCACCCCATGGTCCGCATCGAATGCGTCCATGTTGGCGCACAGGATCTCCGCCTGTCTCTTCTGGGCAACATCCTGGTAGACGATGTCCACGGAATCGGCGAACACACTGTACTCCTCGGGTTTGGTGGCATCGCCGAGTATCGGCATCATGTTGGGCCTGTCGGCACATGTGCCCACGAGGTCCCTGAACATCCTCTGGGCAAACTCCACGCAGTAGACCTTCCCGTCGGGACAGATGTCCGCCACATGAGACGGGGTGGTACCACTGGATGCCCCCAGATAGAGCACTCTGCTGGACGATGTGAACGGGAACATCCTCCCGCCGTTGGTGATGTACGCCGAGAGTTTGCTCCTCCGCGGGTCCCATTCCCTGTACTCCGTTCCGGAGACCGTCAGGAGCCTCTCGCCGTACACCCTTTTTCCCGGGTGGAGCGATACCGTGTAGAGACGTCCCCTGTCCGTCAGGACCCTTCCGGATGTGAATCCCAGTTCCTCCATGATCCACGGTCAGTTGGTGCGGTTATTTCCACTTATCGCGCATGTCCGCGCACACCCATTATAACCGTGATGCGTTCCACCGTACCATGATCACGAAGGAGACCCTTTCCGCCATCGCGGATGCCGTCGTCGAGGCCATCAGGAAGATCCCCGATTCCAAATGCCGCGGCGAGGAGGTCTGCATGGGTGCGGACGGCACCCCCACATCGCAGATAGACAAGGTCGCGGAGAACGCCGCATTGATGTACATCGACCGCAACTCCATCCCCCTCAACATCCTGAGCGAGGAGATCGGGTTCGTGGACAACGGTGCGGAGGAGACCCTCGTGATGGACCCCATCGACGGAACGTCCAATGCCATCGCAGGCGTCCCCTACTACACCATATCCCTGGCCGTCGGGACGTCCGCGTTGTCGGACATAAGGCTCGGATACCTCCGCAACCCCGTCACCGGTGACGAGATGTGGGCGGAGAGGGGGAAGAGCGAGGAGATCGGGTTCGTGGACAACGGTGCGGAGGAGACCCTCGTGATGGACCCCATCGACGGAACGTCCAATGCCATCGCAGGCGTCCCCTACTACACCATATCCCTGGCCGTCGGGACGTCCGCGTTGTCGGACATAAGGCTCGGATACCTCCGCAACCCCGTCACCGGTGACGAGATGTGGGCGGAGAGGGGGAAGGGGGCGTACAAGAACGGTCGCAGGATGCACGTCCGCGAGCCGGACATGGACGACCTGTTCATGATGATCTACATGGGCAACGGTGCCCATCCCGATGCCTTCGCACTCACCAAGAGCGTGAAGTCGTCCCGTTGCTACGGATGCGCATCCCTGGAGATGGAGATCGTGGCCGAGGGGGAGGCGGATGGATACTTCATGAAGGCCGAGAACTACACCCGTGAGGTCAGGATCGTGGACATCGCCGCCAGTACGATCATTCTCCGTGAGGCCGGAGGGGAGGTGTACGATCTGGGGGGGAACGTACTCGAGATGCCCTTCGACCTGGACCACCGTTCGAACTTCCTTGCTGTCGGGAGCATGGCGGTCTACGACTTCGTCATGCACAGGGAGAAAGCACCCGAGCACAGGTACGGGATCTATACGAACACCTCCATCAGGAACGCCATCGGGTACACCGAGGAGGTCATCGATGCCCTGGGCGACCACACCTACTATCTCGACAAGGACATCGCCGACATGATGGGGCGCGAAGGCGTCCCCCTGAGGGACATGGATGTGGACATTGTCATCGTGATCGGCGGTGACGGTACGTTGCTGAGGGCGCTTCAGAACACGGATGCCATGGTCATAGGCATCAACGGGGGAAGTGTCGGTTTCCTGTCGGAGATAGACCACGACCATATCAGGGAGGGCATAGACAGGCTCCTCCGTGAGGACTACATCATCGAATCACGTTTCAAACTCAGCACCTGGTATGATGGACAATATCTTCCGGATTCCGTCAACGAGGCCGTGGTGCACACTGCATCTGTGGCCAAGATCCGTCATTACAGGATATATGTGGATGATGAACTGGCATGCGAGCTCCGTTCCGACGGGGTGATCGTATCCACACCCACCGGTTCCACCTGTTACGCCATGAGCCTGGGGGCACCGTATATACAGCCGCATGTGAACGCCCTGATGGTGGTGCCAATGGCGGCATACCGTTTCTCATCCAGGCCGTTCATCGTGCCCGCCACATCCAAGATCACCATCGAGAGCGTCCTCGACAAGGAGTGCCTCATAGTCCTGGACGGACAGGAGGAGCATGTCATGGAGGGCGGGACCAAGGTCGAGTTCATGATGTCCAACAGGAAGGTCAGGTTCATCAGGTTCAACATGGATTTCTTCTCCAGGGTCCGTGAGAAGCTGGTGAACGCCCTATGAACCGTATCACCGGGGTGGACGTGGACTTCATCGACGGCTTCAACGAGGCCGCCAGGTCCACCTATCCCGACGAGTTTCTCTGCATGACCCGTGAGATTGACGGTGTGATAAGCGAGATGGTCCTGATCCCGGGGACGGTGTACGGTGACAGCCACAGCTTCCTCAGCCAGTGGATGGCCCCGATAGATTACAGCATCGCGGGCTCGGCCCATTCCCATCCGGGCTTCTGCAATCTCCCGTCCGATGCGGACAAGGATTTCTTCGCCAACATGGGCGGGGTGCATTTCATAACCTGTCAGCCGTACGACAGGACCAGTTGGAGGGCCTACGACTCCCGTGGGGAGCCCATGGACCTCGAACTGATATTCTGATCACTGTCCCATGGCGCATCCGTCGACGATGTCGCCGGCGATCTCCATGAGGCCTATCAGATAGGCGCGGTCGGTGGATTCGGCCAGGACGGTGACGTTCTGTCCCATGTCGTCGTCGAAGGTGATCATGAACCATCCTCCGTCCATCACAACCCTCCATCCGTCGACGCGTTGGATATTGTCGTATCCGTGTGCGGACAGTTCCTCGTCCAACATATGTGAGAACTCGTCCCTTGTGCACTCGAAGCGGAACTGCTTCGAATCACGGTGGTATTCCGGAAGGGCCTCGCACATCCTGTACAGGTTGTTCTCCGCCGACAGCTGTGCTATCACCGCTGCGGTGTAGATCCCGTCCGACATCATGCTGATGTCACCGAATATGATCCCTCCGTCGTAGAATCCGATCTCCGCATCGTTCTCCGCAACTGCTTCGCATATCGATCCCGCGTCCATGGGCGCCCTTATGAACATGCGTTCCCCGCCGGGACATCCCACATGGGGTGTCACCATGTCCGGATCGATCCTTCCCCAGAATGCATCCTCCACCAGAGATGATGTGTCCGCAGGGACCACGATGCATTTCGGCCTGAGGTACATGACGATCAGGGCGAAGACCTTCTCGATGTCTACCGCCGCCCCCTTCTCGTCGAGTACCGTCGCCAATGTGCCGACACGGTTCAGGATCACACCTATCGTTCCGAGGTCGCTCTCTACGAACTGACGGATGTCCCTGTGCTCCGTCTCGGTCATCTCCGACGGGCGGGATGTATGGTTCCTGTCCCTGTGCGCATTCATGGTGATGACGTCCGCACCCATCGCGTTCAGGATTTGAGGTGCGGATTCCGCCGACATGCCGCAGTCGCAATCCAGGACGATGGAGCTTTCGATGGGCCCCTTTAGAACGGAGAGCAATTTCCTGTTGTACTCCTCGGTGGCGAAACCGTATGTCCTGACCTTGCCGAGGTGTCTGTAATCCGGCAGTTCCTGTTTTTCGGTGAAGATCTTGTCCAGATGGCGGATCTGGTCCTTTCTGAAGAGGCTGCCGTTGGGGTTCATCAGGAGGTATCCGCTGATGAGTCCGTATTCGCGGTATTCCGTCACATACACCGCGCAGTCCCCATGTTTGGCCATCATGGCCGTCACGGGTGCGGATGTGCAACCCAGATCGATCACGTCCACTCCGGACGAGGTGAGACCTGCCACCAGCGCCTCCTTCATCATGGTGCTGCTCTTCATCAGGTCCCTTGAGATCACAACCCTCTCATGGTCCATCGCCAGGGCGTGACCGAGGAGCAGACCCATTTCAGGTGATGTGTCCTCGGAGGGGGAAGACCTCAGGAGAATCCTATCGGGCATTGCCATGGTCTATCATAGTCCGATGGATGTTGATATTGGTTACGGTTTCATCGGGAACGGTGCGTAGTGTACGGTTCCAGGAACGTCTGGATCTTCCAGAACGAGTATCCTCCAACGCAGACCTGTAACCATGTACCCATCTTGACCGCTTTTCCGACATCTCACAATCACATTTCACAAAGGGCTAAATAAACGCATATGAATTGGTTTTTAAGGAATGCCAAGGAGGGAACTCACATGGTGATGGAACGTATCGATTTGAAGAAGGCGCAGGCGATTGCCAAGAACAAGGGTCTCAAACCTGGCAAGGTCAAGGGAACGGAAGGGGTCCAGTTTACCAAAGGGAAGAACGACAGGCTCACCGTTATCACTTGGGAAGAGTTTGAGAACATCCTGGCCGCTAGGGGTCTTGCCATCTACGAATCCGGTGGATGGATGAAGATCATGAAGGCCTGATTGGAAACCTATTCCTGTATACTCCGGACAAACATCCTCTCCTCAGACGTCTGTGCTGCGGTCCGGCCCCGGGTTCCGGGGTCAACACTGCATTTTTATATAATGACTCACTGGGGGGTTACAGGCTCAATGCAAGGGTATCCGAGCCTGGCCAAAGGAGATAGGTTCAGGGCCTATTCTCGTAGGAGTTCGAGGGTTCAAATCCCTTCCCTTGCACCATTTTTCCAATCTTTCCGATGTGTTGTCTGTATCACCGTTGTTCAGAATGATGATGTGGTAGGGGTTTGTGAAGGGGTTTAGTACCTCAGAGACTTATGATGATCCCTGCGGTGGTTATCAGGATGAGTGTCCCTGCGACGGCCGCCCACAGCCAGTCCCTCTCGGACAGAAGGGAGATGAAGGACACGACCGCACCGAGGAACGGTGATATTATGAGCACCAGTATCCCGGTGTAGAGGATCCCGTCCCCTCCGCCTGTTGCGTCCATGATCAGACCGATCACCATCAGCACCATTCCGATGACGATCCCGGCACGCAGTGTGAGTGCGGTCGATCTGTTCAGATTCACAGTATCCCTCCCGCCTGGAGGAGGACGAGTGCGGCCATAGCGAACAGCACCGCCGAGAAGTACTTCCTGAGGTGTTTCCCGTTGATCCTTCTGGCCAAGGTGGTCCCCGCCAGGGATCCGAGGAACGCCCCTATGGCGACCCCTGCGGCATACTCAAGGAGGACCTGTCCGCCGAGGAAGTACGTGATCGCACCGGAGAACGCGGTGATCCCGATCATATAACTGCTTGTGGCACTGGCCGCCTTGATCGGAACATGCATGTATATGTTCATGAGGGGGACCTTGATGGCCCCTCCTCCTACACCTGTCATGGATGAGATCATCCCGGCCACGGTGCACAGGGCCATACCGCCCTTCATGTTCTGGACCTGGTATCTGATGCTGTCCCCGTGTGCCTCGTCTCTGTATTCGAACGAGAGTCTGTTGTCGGATTCCTCGGCGGGTTCGACGACCTTCTCAGGGTTCAGGATCATACGTATACCGCTGTAGATCACTATCGCTGAGAAGATGACCATCAGGAGCTTGTCGTCCAGAAGGGTCGCCACTATCGCACCCAGGATGGCCCCGGCCGCGGTCGTTATCTCCAGAAGCAGTCCGAGACGGACGTTGGACAATCCCTTGTCGACGAAGACCGTGGATGCCCCAACGGAACCGGCTATGATCCCGATCAGACTGACCGCGACCGCCTCCGTCGGTGCCAGGCCGAACAGGAGCATCAGGAGCGGAACGAAGATTATGCCTCCGCCGAGCCCGAAAAGCGCCCCGAGGATGCCCGCTCCGCATCCCATGACGATCAACCCGGCCATTATCAGAGGGTCCATGCCGTTGTGTATCCTGTCTGTGATTTAACCCTGCCGAACCTGCAATCTTTTTCTATTCTGTGGTCGGTCCGTCGTCTATGGGAACATCTGCGCGTCTGGATAGGTTCTTCCACCTCACTGAACGTTCGACCGATGTGAAGACCGAGTTCAGGGGCGCATCGCTGACGTTCCTGTCGATGTCGTACATCCTCGCGGTGAATCCGTTGATGATGGCGGATGCCGGTATGGATCCATCGGCAACATTCACGGCCACGGTCCTGATGTCCATCATCGGTTGTCTGGTCATGGGATTGTATGCCAACTTCCCGGTGGCACAGGCACCTGCCATGGGCATCAACGCCTTCTTCGTGTACACCGTCGTCCTGACACTGGGGTACCAATGGGACACCGCGTTGGTGGCGGTCGTCCTCTCGGGTGCGCTGTTCTTCCTGTTGTCCGTGTCCGGTGTCAGGAAGAGGGTCTTGGATTCGATACCGTCCGGTCTGAGGCACGGGATCACCGCAGGGATCGGCTGTTTCATCGCCCTTGTCGGTCTTGTGAACGCGGGGATAATCGTCAGCAATCCCAGCACCGTCGTGGCCCTGGGGGATCTGGCCGACACCGGGGTGCTCCTAGGGGTGTTCTGTATCCTGATCACTGTTTTCATGTATGTGCGCAGGTTCCACGGGGCGGTTCTCTTCGGTATGCTCCTGACGGCGCTTGTCGGGATCATCCTGGGCATCATAGCTGTCCCCGATTCCCTTGTGGCCGTTCCGAGTATGCCCGATGTGGGTGCGTTCCTCGACGGGTTCAGGCCCGAGATATTCGATATGAGGTTCCTGATGGTGGTCGTGTCCTTCGCATTCGTCGAGTTCTTCGACAGCTCCGGCACCCTGATGGCCACTGGGAAGCGTGCGGGACTCCTGGATGAGGATGGTAATGTCGTCTGCGAGAGGGCCGTCACCGCCGATGCGGCATGCGCATCCTTGAGCGGTATGGTCGGCAGCACGCCCACATCAGCCTATGCGGAGTCCGCGGTTGGAATAGAGGCCGGTTCCAGGACGGGTCTTACCGCGGTGTTCGTGGCCATGTTCTTCGCGATGTCCCTGCTGATCGGCCCCATTTTCCAGATGGTGGATTTCAGATGTACCGTGGGTGCCATGCTCCTGGTCGGTGTCGCGATGATCACGGAGCTGAGGGATGTGGATTGGGCGGATACGCCGTTGGTGGTCTCCGTGTTGTTCACCATACTGATGATGCTGCTGACTTATTCGATCACCAACGGTATCGCATTGGGTGTCATCGTGTACTGTGTGGCGATGGTCGGGTCCCGTAGAAGGTCCGAGCTCAATCCCGTCATGTATATCATCGCGGTCATCGCGGTCCTATACTATCTGATGACGGCGATATGTGTCTGAGCAGGTTTTTATCCAGTACGGGGATGGGGTTGACGTGGCCATACTGCTGATAAGATATGCGGAGATCGGGCTCAAGAGTGCGCCCGTCAGAAGGAGATTCGAGAACCAGTTGAAGGACAACATCCTCACCATGCTGATGGAGGACGGTGTCGAGGCCCTCGTCACCAAGAGGGGTGCCAGATATTACGTCGAGGCCACCGATCCCGATGCGGCTGTGAGGTCCGTCCGCAAGGTGTTCGGGGTGGCATCCATCTCCGTGGCAGAGGTGTGCTCCTCCAAGATGGAGGATATGTGCGCAGTGGCCGCGGAGTATTCCAAGGGCAGGATATCCGCAGGTCAGTCCTTCGCGGTGAAGGCCCGCAGGGAAGGTTCCCAGGGTTACAGTAGTATGGATGTAGGGCGCGAGGTCGGTTCCGCCATATTCCTCGCCAATGAGGATCTGGGGGTGGAGGTGGACCTTACCGATCCCGATGTGGTGTTCTATGTGGAGGTGCGTGACAACCAGGCGTACATCTTCCAGGATTACATCAGGTGTCACGCCGGACTCCCGGTGGGCAGCCAGGGCAAGGTCATCGCCCATGTGGAGGACGACCGTGGCCTGGTGTCCGCATGGTTGATGATGAAGCGCGGATGCAGGGTCCTGCTCCGCGGTGATGAGTACCTCCCGATGCTCCGCCAGTACGATCCGATCATGAGGGCCGTGGGCCATGATGGCGGAAGGAACGTCTTCGGATACGTTCTGGGAACGGCCTTGGAGGATGTCGGCACCGTCGACGTCTCCGCATACGACCTGCCCGTCTTCTTCCCCACAATGGGTATGACCGACGGAGAGGTTGCGGCTCTGGCCGATATGATAAGGAACGGCCTCTGATCCGAGGTCGTTGCAGGGTCGGTCCGTCCCCATCGGACGGACCCATCCCCTTTCAGAAGCGTTTTACGAGTTCGTCCACGGTCGTCAGTTCGGCGCCGTAGATCTCCTTCAGGTACTTTATTCCGTTGAGGAAGTCCTCTTCGGTGAATGAATCCACCCCGTCTGTGGGAACTATGATGTTGTATCCGCGGTAGTATGCATCGGCGGTGGTGTGCCTGACGCACATGTGTGCGTGGAGTCCGGTCATTATGACGGTGTTCACTCCGAGTTCCTCCAAGAGGATCTCCAGATCCGTCCCGTAGAATCCGCTGTACCTCCTTTTGGGTACGATGTAGTCGATGTCCGTGGGTGCGATCTCGGGTATGACCTGTGCCCCAGGGGTTCCTGCGATGGCGTGGTCTCCCCAGAGTTCGAGTTCCTTGTCCACGCCCTTGATGTGCGCATCGTTGGAGTAGATGACGTAGACCCCTTTCTTTCTGGCCTCCTCGACCAGTTTCTGCATAGGGGCGATGATGCGCTGTGCACGGTCGCATCTGAGCGATCCCGTAACGAAGTCGTTCAGCATGTCGACGATTATGATCGCTGTGCGGTCCTTCACTGTTGGGGGATTGAGTGTCATTGTTCCTCGTTCAATCCCTACCGGACCACAGGTATTTGGAACCGACCATCAGAATGATACGGTGATGTATGAAAAGAAGGTCCTGCCCACGAGGGGCAGGTAAAATGTTTCATCCCTTCAGGGGGATCACTTGATCCTTCTCTGGTTCGCCCTGACGGAAGGCCTGGCCTTCTCGGCACCCTTTCCGGTGTGCCTCATTCCACGTCCCTTCTGTCCGGCGGAGGTCTTACCGCGGTAGACACGGTTGGTCTGCTTGTTCTCGCAGATCCAGTTGATCTTCTTGTCGGCCTTGATGACGGGGTGTGCGGGGTCGACGAGGATGACCTCATACCACTCCTGCTGTCCATCGGCCCCTACCCAGTAGGAGTTCAGAACCTCGAGGTTGGGGTATCTCTTGGCGGTCCTCTCCTCAGCCATCCTCTGGAGGCTCTTTCCGACGGTGATCTGGTTGATTCCCTTCCTCTTGGCCCTCCTTCCGGTGACGATGGCCCTCTTCTGGAAGCTTCCCTTCCTGACCCTCGCCCTGACGATGACGTATCCCTGCTTTGCCTTGTATCCGAGGGCCCTTGCCCTGTCCAGGCGGGTGGGCTTCTCGACGCGGACGAAGTTCTCCTCCTTTCTCCATTTGATCCTGCGCTCGTAGTTGAGCTCCTTCACGTAGGTCTTGGAGGGGGTGTTCCACGCATCTGCGATGTAGCTGTACATACTCTTCCCGTTGACCGGGCGTGTTTCCTGAGTCTCTTCGCTCATGTATCTCACCTTTACGGATTCACCACGGGGGCACATTTCCGTTCGCGGGACAAAGCGTCCCACAAACGGGTTGAGGGTCGGTCCGTATTTATAGACTTCGTATTTCCGAGTCCGGTCCCACGTGCGCGCATATATTATAAGGGAGGATACAATCGACCAATCGGTCTACATGATCATCGATGTGAAGTACGGCAAGGACGGGGTCCAGAAAGTGGACATCCCCGATGAGAACTACATTGGAACCTTTTATCCCAAGGATGTGGAGTGCGGTGACCCGGACGAGGTCATCGGAGCATCCATCGACGACCCGATAGGGTACGATTCCATGGAACAGTTCCTGGAGGGAGGGGAGGACATAGTGTTCATCGTCAACGACGGAACCCGCCCCACGCCCACGGCGAAGGTCCTGGACGCATTGTCCAAGAGGATGGACCTCAGGTCCGCCAGATACCTCATCGCCACCGGCACCCACAGGGACATGACCGAGGAGGAGTACAACTTCGTCTTCGGATCCCATTATCAGGAGCTCAAGGACCGCATCATCTGCCACGATGCCAAGAAATCCGAGTGCGTGAACCTCGGCACATCGAAGAACGGGACGCCCATGGAGGTCAACAAGGTCGCCGTGGACGCAGACCGTCTGGTGATCATCACATCGGTGGAACCCCACTACTTCGCAGGGTACACAGGCGGAAGGAAGTCCTTCCTGCCCGGAGTGGCATCCTTCAGGACCGTGGAGGCCAACCACAAACTGGCCATGAACAAAGAGGCCCAGTCCCTCGTGCTCGAGGGCAACCCCGTCCACGAGGACATGATGGACGCCCTCGCGGTCGTCAAGGGCAAGGAGATCTTCTCCATCCAGATGGTCCTGGACAGACACCAGAATATCTACAAGGTGGCGTCCGGTGCCCTCAACCCCGCATTCGACCAGGCCGTGGAGTGGGCCAACGAGGTGTTCTCGGTCCCGATCCCGGAGAAGGCGGACGTGGTCATATCCGTCGCCCCCTACCCCATGGACGTGGACCTGTACCAGTCACAGAAGGCCCTCGACAACGGCAAATGGGCGCTGAAGGAGGGCGGGAAGATCATCATGGTCTCCAAATGCAGGGAGGGTATCGGTCATGCGACTTTCCTCACCCAGCTCTCGTCCTCGAAGGACCCCAACCAGGTCCTCGAGAACCTCAGGGCCGAGTACAAGCTCGGATACCACAAGGCGGCCAAGATGGCGGAGATCGCCACCTGGGCATCCATATGGGCGGTCACCGACCTCGATCCCGAGCTGCTCTCAAACGCGAACATCACACCGTTCCCCACAGTGGCGGATGCGGTGGCCGAGGCATTCAGGGAGAAGTCCGATGCGAGGGTCATCGTGCTCATGGACGGTAGCGTAACTATTCCGAAGGTGGAATGATGACGGATTTCAGAACAGAGAATCTTGAGAAAGTAAGGAACGCCGTGAACGTATGTACGATGTGCGGATTCTGTAAGAGTGTCTGCCCCTCCTTCAAATCGGTCGGATGGGACTCAGCACTCTCCAGGGGACGTATCATCCTCACATACGGTCTCCTGAACGGTGACCTGGATGCGGACCCCTCCGTCATCGAGAACATGTACACCTGTACCACATGTGCGGACTGTGTCAGGAGGTGCCCCTCCAAGGTCGACATCGTGGACATCATCGAGCTGTGCCGTGCAGACCTTGTGAAGAACGGACACATCCTCCCCAAGCACAAGGCCATGTGCGACAACATCCTGGCCACAGGCAACCCCTTCGGTGAGAAGACCCCCCGTCAGGAGGTCCTCGGAAGGAAGCCCCACAACGCCAAGATCGGATACTTCATCGGCTGTACCGGGACCTATCGGTCCAAGAAGACCGCACAGGCGACCATGTCCATCCTGGACAAGATCGGTGCCGATTACACCACCGTCGACGAGGTCTGTTGCGGATCCGTCATGCAGAGGGTGGGATGGCCCCAGGACGATGTCATCGAACTCATGAGGAAGAACGTCGAGAACATCAGGGCCCTCGGTGTCGAGACCTTGGTCCTCGCATGTGCGGGATGCTACAGGATGTTCAAGCACGAGTACCCCAAGTATGTGGACGTTCCCTTCGAGGTCCTCCATATCACCGAGTTCCTCGCCAAGCAGGACCTGAAGCTCAAGCCCCTGGACGGAAAGGTCGTCACATACCATGACCCCTGTCATCTGGGGAGGCACTGCGGCATCTACGAGGAGCCCAGGCAGGTCATCTCCAAGATCCCCGGAATCGACTTCAGGGAGATGGAGTACAACCGCAAGACCAGCCACTGCTGCGGAGGCGGTGGAGGTGTGAGGTCCGCATATCCCGAGACCTCCATGGATATCGCATCCACCAGGCTCGAGGAGGCGTCCTTCGCTGACATCATAATCACGACCTGTCCGTTCTGTGTGAACAACCTTGATTCCGCAAAGGGAGACAGGAAGATCCAGGTCAGGGATCTCGTAGAGGTCATCGACGAGTTGATGTGAATGAAAGTCTCATGCAGGAGGGGGATCCTTTCGGGGGGACCCCTCGTCATGGGCATATTGAACGTGACTCCCGATTCATTTTCCGACGGGGGCACGTGGTCCGATCCCGCAACGGCGGTCCGTCATGCCTTCGATATGGTGGACCAGGGGGCGGACATAATCGATATCGGTGCGGAATCCACCCGCCCGTTCTCGGACCCAGTGGATGCGGAGGAGGAGTTCTCCCGTTTGGAGCCCGTTCTCAGGGACCTCCTCCCATCCATTGACATTCCCGTGTCCGTGGACACCATGAAGGCATCCGTGGCTGAGAGATGCATAGGTATGGGTGTGGACATCGTGAACGACGTCTACGGCCTGAGGGACGATGGCATGTTGGATGTCTGTGCGGGATCGGATGTCACAGTGGTAATCATGCACATGCATGGGATGCCGAAGACGATGCAGACCTCTGTGATGGGTGACGGTTTCATGGAGGATATCAGGGACTTCCTCAGGGAACGCACCACCGCCGCATTGGATGCGGGGATACCGCAGGACAGGATCATACTCGATCCCGGAGTGGGTTTCGGAAAATCGTTCAATCAGAACCTGGACATCATCCGCAACAGTTCTTTCTTCTCCGATGGGTATCCTGTCCTGATGGGTTCGTCCCGCAAGAGGTTCCTCTCAGAGAAGTTCCCGGGGATGGACCGTGACGATGCATCTGCTGAGGCCGCCAGGATCTCCGTGGTGTCGGGATCGGACATCGTCCGTGTGCACAATGTGGCCCGGACGGTCGCCGCACTCAGAGGATGAGACCCAGTGCGATGATGACGACCACCGTCAGTCCGGACAGGATGAAGAACCTGTTGTCCCGTCTCTTCTCGGATGCGACGCGGGTCGCCTCCTTTGATCTGCATTCCTCGTTGCAGTATTCCTCTCCGAACGGTATGGGGTCTCCGCAATAGATGCAGTGCGAATGATCGGGTAGTCTCAGTCCTGCCATGTTTGCACTATATAGAATATAATTAATAAAAAACTGGTTCTCCTTTATCTGTCAGTCCGTGCTAATCATCCTCAGAACAATGGGATGATGGAAAATGGTAAGGTTCACATTGAGGAATTTGGTCAAGTCGTCGAGTATGAGGGTGGATCTGGATCCGCGTGATGACATCAGGGAGATCTCATACATCGTCTCGGAATGCTGGGGTACGGAGGATTTCCTGATGACAAACGGATACAGGATCCTCGGCGAAGGCAACAAGGTCGGAACGGAGATATCCGAGGGCGATGTGGTGGAGATCATCCCCGATCCCCGCAATATCCTGGACGGACTTATCAACAGGTCATGATATCGGGGTTTCATGAACGGGAGATACGGGACCTCTGCGGAGGTTCTGATACACAGCAGGGCCATGGACATAGTGCTCGATGCGGCGGACAAATCCACATCCGACGATGTCCGGATCGGTGTGTACCTGGGTGGCAGATTGTCATCTGATGATTGTGGCGGTTTCTACGAGGTCACAGAGGTTCTGTCATCCGCAGAGGGTGCTGTGGGTTTGGCCCTGACGTCGGCGGACGGGGATCTCGAACCATCTGCCGCGGATGTCGCATCTCTCATACGGGAGGTTGGAAAAGGGGTTCTGATGATAGTCGACCCGTATGCCTGTCAGTTCACTGTGAATGTGGTGGACAGTGTCGGTGTGCACAGGGCGAATTCGATCCTTCTGGAGTGATCAGACCCATATCGCGTGTCTGTTGCGCATATCTTCTTCGGATATGCCCTCGCGCTCCATTATGTCGCACACGATGCAGTCGAAGAGAAGGAGTGCGGAATCCTCGAAGAGCGTTCCCAACGGGGCGGTCTTCGCGGTCTCATCATCATGGTCCGTCCTCAGGATTATCGGGACATCCGTCACATCGCAGAGGGCACAACTGTCCGTTCCGGTGACCGAGATTATCTTGGAACCTATCCTACGGGCGATCACCGCGGTTTGTACCACCGACGACGTCTTGCCTGTGTTGGATATGAGCAGTGTGAGGTCGTTCTTCCCGATGATAGGGGTGGTCATCTCACCGACGAAGTGGACATCCAATCCGAGTTGGACGAGACGGACCGCGAAGAGCTGACCGACGAGCCCGGACCTTCCGGAGCCGTATATGAACGTCTTGCTACTGCTGAGGATCGCATCTATCAACGCATCCTTGGCGGAAGGTTCCACGGACATGACCGCGGAGCGACATCTGTCCAGGATGTCGGTCAGAGGGTCCAAATCACTCACCGGTGGCCGCTGCCTCGGCCTTCTTCCTCTCTTTGATGTCCTTGGCCACCTTCTTGCTGAGGACCCTCTCGTGGATGACCCTCATGTACATCGCATCGTGCTCTAGAAGAGGTGATGTGGAGATGATGGTGGCGTTGGGCTTCATCTCGATGAGCGCCTCGGCCAGGTATTCGAACTTGAGGTCCCCTTTCTTGATGGGGGTGAGCCTCTTCTCGTTGCCGTCCATGTAGTCCACTCCCGCGAAGGCGGTGTGTATCCTGCCGTCGCAGTAGGGCTCCACCTGTTCCAGGAGGCTCAGGAAATCATCGGTCTCTCTGAGGGAGCCGTTGGTGCGGGAGTGATAGTGGGAGAAGTTGACGACGGGTGCCACGCCGGGTATGGCATCGCACAGGTCGAGGACCTGGTCGAGGGATCCGAAGACGTCCTGCTGGCCTGTGATCTCCACGCCGAGCCTGGGCTTCAGTCCGTTGCCCTGCCACCAGTCCATGAGCATGGACACGTTCTCGAAGATGTTGTTGTCGACCTCCTCGCGGTCCATCTTGTCATCGTAGAGTCCGAGGCTGGTGACGACGATGTCCCCGTCGAGGGCATCGACAATGAGTCCCGCATGTCTGATGCTGTCCAGGCAGACATCCGTGAGTTCGGTGTTGGATCCAAGGTCCATGTAGTAGGGGGTGTGGATGGACATATTGACATCGAGTCTCTTGGCCATGTCCCCTATGCTGTAGAGCTCCCCGAACGTCCTTGAGACTCCGGAGGGCATGTAGATCAGGTCGTCGTCCTCATCGATGGGCAAATCGGGGTCGCTGATGGGCTCCCCGTCCCTGACGATCTCGATGACGAAATCCTCTGTGATGTCCCTGAGGGTCATTCCGATCTCCTCGTCGTCAGGGCACCTCGTGTACGAGTTGGCTCTGACCATCTGGATCTCCAGAGCGCCGAGGCTGAGGTTGTGGACGTCCTCTATACCGTCCTGGAGAGTGCGACCTTTGCAAGAGAGCGGGATGCCTGCGGGACCGAACCTAATCATGGAATCACTGGGTCGCTTGATTGCGAACTCCTATAAATATTGGTGCGCACGCGCGTATTAGGGGAACAGGGATTATCCTGTCCCCGGGCCCATTTCCGTGTGAGACAGTTGTTCCCGCTGTCAGCGGTCCTACCCGGTCATGTGCACGGTGGTGGGATTCACATACCATCAATCGAGGATATGTCTTTTCGGCAATCCGGTTTCAACCCTCGATCCCATGGGATGGTTCCGTTTTCGTCTAAGCCAACCTTTAAATTCAACACCTGTATACGAGCGTTACCCAATGTCGGGAGAGTCAGAACTATGAACAGCAAGACAAACCCTCAGCTTGTCGCAACCATTGACAACCTCAAGGCCAAGACAAGGGAGACAGACGCTGCCATCTGGCGAGACATCGCGCTTAGGCTCGAGAAACCCAAAAAGAACTGGGCCGAAGCGAATCTCAGCAAACTTGAGAGATATGCCAAGGACGGAGAGACTATCATCGTCCCTGGAAAAGTTCTCGCAGCAGGCGAAATCAGCAAGAAGATCACCG
>CAZCMJ010000028.1:0-19807 GCA_964499845.1 uncultured Methanomassiliicoccales archaeon | reverse complement strand
ATCGATTTGATTTCAATCTGAGTTTAATCTGAGTTTAATCTGAGTTTAATCTGAGTTTAATCTGAGTTTAATCTGAGTTTAATCTGAGGTTATTTGTAGGCATTCGTCATCCGTATCGTCGTCATGATGGACGTTGTTCACTTAGGTTCCGAAGATGAGGTTACAGAATTCAAGAAGGATTTGGCCCAATTGGACAAGGGCATAATCGCACTTACAGCTATGGTCAATCGTCGTGGAAAGGGTGTGGTCTACTTCGGGGTGGATGATGACGGATATGTTGTTGGTATAAAGCCTGGTCCAGATACACTTGAGAAGATCCGCAATAGAATCAGGACATATGTCGATCCACAGTTGTTGGCCGAGATACAGGTTTTGGAGACTTCCGATGGATTGCAATATGTACGTGTATTTGCAACTGGCAACGACACTCCGTATTCTTTCGACGGTCGTTATTACGTGAGGAATGTCTCATCCAATGAGCAAGCATCTTCCGCAATAGTTCGTAAAATGATGATGTGTGGTCACGTAGACATCATGGCTGGTGTTCGTTCCAAGATACAGAATCTCACATTCACCTCATATGTGGCATACACGAGAGCTAAGAATCTCCATCCAAAGAGTACTCTAGAATACTATGATGGGATGGGGATGTTGACTGAATCGGGCGAGTACAATCTTGTGGCATACTTGATGTCCGATCAGAATGAAAATGCAATGCAGGTAGTGAAGTTCGAGGGAACAACGAAAGCATCTATGTCCAAGAGAACCGACTATGGCCATTGTTGTCTACTCATGAGTGTTAGAGCCATTCAGGATTACATCGAATCTTTGAATGAGACAAAGGTCGATCTCAGTACGGGTATAAGGGTGGAAACGAATTTGTTTGACAAAGAGGCCTTTAGAGAGGCTTGGATAAACGCTTGTGTCCACAATAGTTGGAAGGATATGTTTCCACCATCTGTATTCATTTTTGATGATCATATTGAAATTCAATCCTATGGAGGCATCCCATATTCCCTGTCGGTGGATGATTTCTACGCAGGACGGAGTATGCCCGTGAATGAGACGTTGTTCAAGATATTCTCACTCATGGATTATAGTGAACAGAGTGGTCATGGGGTATCCACAATCGTCAGTAGTTATGGTAAGGATGCGATAGAGCTCAGTAATTTCATGGTCACAGTTACAATCCCATTTTCATTTCCTCCTGCATGGGTTTCATCTAGGAACACTGATATGGTGTTTGTCGGATTAACCGATAGGGGAAAGGCCATCATAGATTATGTGAGCGTGCATCCCAATTCTTCTCTGGCTGAAGTGGCTGAGGGGACAGGTTTCAGCAAAGCATCATGTGGAAGAGAGATTTCCTCATTGAAATCTAAGGGGTTATTGGTCAATGACGGTAGCACTCGTAGGAACGAGTGGAGGGTCATCAGGTGATCTGTTTCTACATATCCTATAGAAGATATGAGCCGAGTTCGGTCCTGGTTCAGGCCCAGAAGAGTGTGGGCATGAACTCCATGAGGTAGACCAGCTCCAACGCCGCAACGACGATGGCCGCCACCCAGGTGCCCTTGTTCCATCTGAAGATCTTGGATCCGTCCAGCGGAGGTATGGGTAGGAGGTTGAACACCGCCAGGAACGCGTTGAGGTTCGCCAGGAGGTACATGGGAACTGCCATCCCCGTGTGGTTGAACGCCAGACATCCGATGATCCCGACAGCTGCCAGGACGATGTTCACCGCAGGTCCGGCGATGCTGATCTTCCCATTGGTCCTGTCATCGAGGTTCCCTCTGATGTATACGGCACCGGGTGATGCGAAGAGGAATCCCAGGAACGACGAGACCAGTGTTATGACGAGTCCCATGGGGAACATGCGGTATTCCGACCACAGTCCGGCCCTCTGGGCGGTGAACTTGTGTCCGAACTCATGCAGAAGGAAACTGAATATCACGAGGACGAAGCACATGGCGAACAGGCCGGCGTAGGCCATCGTCTCGGAGCCGGTCTTCACCTCGAAGAAGTAAAGGATGCTCCCACTGCTGTACAGTATCGTGAACGCCAGACTCAACACGAGCATGGAGATCAGGATGTCCCTCAGCTCGATCCTGCTGAACTTCGGTCTTCCATAACCCGTGTTCACACGGTAGAGGCCGTCATCATAGTCGTCCATGACCGTTGCCACATGTTCATGGGTTATAAATGTGGAGGGTAATCGGACGGAACGGTACGAATGGTCCAGAAGAACATCGCCCACGGGAAGGAGACATGCAGATGGTGTGACCATTGCGGCACATTGATGCTGGGGGACATATGCTCGGCATGCGGTTCCGAGGGCAGGGGGTTCGAGATCAACAGCCCCGGGGATATCCGCCCGTGCATGGGGGACAGTATCGGAATGGTTCTGGACCTGTTCGAGGAGGCCTTCGGAACATCGGAACCCCTGAAGGGGAAGGCGTTGTTCCTGAACAAGGTCCCTGGGGAGGACCGTACCGACGAGGTCATCGCCAACGGTACCGTCCTGGGGATCGTCAGGTTCGATATGAGGGCGGACCGCATGGTCCTGGAAATCAGGCAGCCCGGTGCGGACCTCTTCAACCCGGTTGCAACGAAGAACATAATCGTCTTCGGCGGTATGTCGGGACATCTCAAGGGGAAGGGTATCCCGGGTGCCAATGTCATCGATGTCATCGGTGATTTCGGGGCAGGGGACACATTGATCCTGAGGAAGGGGCAGAAGGCTGGCCCCGGCATAGCCCTGGTGGGCAGTGAAGACATCCGTGATGCGGAGAAGGCTGTGAAGATACGCGACCTGAACGCACCCTCCGATGTCCCGGTATCGCCCGATGCCGACCTGGACACCTTCGTCGCGGTCAACAGGGAGCATGTGAGGCGCATCGGCAGACGTGCTGTGAGGGAGATGAGGAGGTTCCTCGACGAGCGGAACACCAAAGGTCTCCCCGTCACGGTCTCGTTCTCGGGAGGGAAGGACTCCCTCGTCGCATACGGCCTCGCATCCCAGGTGGTGGATTCACCGGACCTGCTGTACATCGACACGGGATTGGAGTTCCCCGAATCCGTGGATTACGTGAGACGTTTCGCATTGTCCCATGGGAACAGGATCCACGTGGCCCACGGGAACGACGGTTTCTGGGAGAACGTGGACACCTTCGGGCCTCCGGCGAAGGATTTCAGATGGTGCTGCAAGGTCTGCAAGCTCGGTCCGATGACGGACATGATCCACAACGACTTCCCCAAAGGTGTGATCACCGTCGAGGGGAACAGATGGTTGGAGTCCTACGCCCGTTCGGGCATCGGGCTGGTGACCAAGAACCCTTTTGTCCCGAACCAGGTGAACCTGAACCCCATAAGGGAATGGAGCTCCGCAGAGGTCTGGGCGTACATCCTGGTCCACGGATTGGAGTACAACCCCCTTTATCTGAGGGATTTCGAGAGGATCGGTTGCTATCTGTGTCCCTCGTGCCTCTCAAGCGAATGGAGGAACACCGGGCGCATCCACCCAGAGCTGTACTCCAGATGGGAGGACTACCTCCATGGTTATGCCGAGGACAGGGGTCTCCCGCAGGAATACGTGGATATGGGATTCTGGAGGTGGAAGGTCCTTCCGCCCAAGATGGTCCAGCTGTCCGAGGGTCTGGACCTGTGCATGAGGCCGACCAAGGTCTCCGGTCCGTCCATGGATATGCTCAAGGGCGCATCCCCATGCACCGCAGGAGGGTATTCCATGGAAGCGGTGGTGAAGGTCCAGAGGAACAGGGACTTCTCCTACGTGGAGGATGCACTCCGCACCGTGGGGGATGTGAGGTACTCCCCCGAATACGAGATCGCACTGCTGAAGCTGCCGATCGGAAGGGCCAAGCTGTTCGGAGGAGGGCAGGTATCGGTCACCGCACCTGACGGCAGGAACGCCAAGGCGGTGTTCGAAAGGGCCGTGAAGGCATTGATCAGGGCGGAGCTGTGCACAGAATGCGGCATATGCGCCAAAGGGTGTCCCCGCCGTGCCATACGCATATCCGGAGGTATGAGGGTGGATCCCTCGAAGTGCACATCCTGCGGCAGGTGCGAGAGGTCCTGCATGGTCGTCCACTACTACGACAAGCTCATGGACGGCTCCGGTGGGAAGGACGGGAAGGCCGTACGTTCCCCTCACAAGCATTAATATACCCTGTCCGTTGGCACACATATGGATTTGATGTTCGGGCTTGCGATGGTCCTGGGGATAGGGCCGGCGCTCGCCATGATGTACCTCATAGTACGCAACTACACCTATCCCAAGGTGGAGCAGCCGTTCTTCAGTGACGCCACCTTCTTCCTGTTGTTCTTCGTAGGCCTCGTCGCCGGCTCCGTGCTGTTCTTCGCCATGAGTGTGATGGGGTTCGTGAGCAACATCATCTACATGATCCTGATGTCCGTCGTCCAGGTCCTGGCCATGGTCGTCATAATGAATCTTAAACGGTTCCGCGGGAAATCGGATTCCGTGTTCTATGGATACGGCCTCGGACTCGGTATGTCCAGTGGTATGACCATGGGTATCAGCTATTCGATGGCCGTCCTGTTGGATGACATAGGTCTCGACGCGTCGATCATCATGCTCGTGGCCATAGTCGTGAGCATGACCCTCATCCTGGGGGCGTGTGGGACCAACGTGGGCGAGGGGATCGCAAGGCACAGGGTCATGGAGTTCTCACTTCAGGCGCTCCTGCTCCTGGTGGCGTACAACCTGCTCCTCACAGGTATGATGCAGGCCAGTGGCACCAGTTGGGTGATGCTGTATGCATGTGTTGTCGGCATGGTCGTCCTGTCCGTCGCATACTTCTATCGTATAATGATGGTGAAGCTGCCCGGCGTCGTCAGGGATGTCCTGAGGATGAACGGTGTGAAACGCGACGACATCCCCAAGGCGAGATGATAATGAGGGGGTGTGGACCTCCGACGGTCCCATCCTCCCCTTCCAAAGATCAGGCCCTGTAGGTGCCGACCCTTATCTCCGCTGCGATGCAGCGGTCGAGCATGGCGGATACATACTTCTCCGCCTTGTCCCCGACGATCTCCCTGATGTCCTCGAGGGTGAACGATCCGTTGATCCTCGTGAGCCCCTCGGCGAGGATGGTCAGTTTCTCATCCAGGTCAGGGCAGTGCTCGTATTGGTAGACCATGGTGGAGTACGGGTCGGCCTCCTTGATCCTCTTTCTTTTCTGAACGGTGTCGGGCGGGACGAACCCCGTGGCCTGGCTCAGGGCCTGTCTGACCACGTCCTGGTCCGGTGATTCGAAGTAGAATATGAGGTCCTTCGTCTTCTCCGATGCGTTGCAGTATGGGCATGTGGATGTGGTGAAGGACTTGTCTGCCACCCTTGGCCTCCTGCAGATCCCGCACAGGGCGAGGCCGTACATCTCAGCTGTACTCCGTGAAGACGAGGGATGCGATGCAGCAACCGTAGTTGTCCATGGGGATCGACAGTTCCTCGGTGACGAACTGGACCTCCTCGAACTCAACGCCGCGGATTCTGGACATCTCGTCCATCTTCCATTTGAGGATCTCCCTCAGGGATTCGGCGGACCCGTGGATATGTCCCTCTGCGACGTATCCTCCCTTTCCATCCTTCCTGTACGCATATGCGATCCCGGCGGCGATGGTCTCCCCCTCGCACCCCCTCATCTGTGCGAGGACACAGTGGGTCACGGCACCCATGGGCATCTCGCAGATGTCTATGCGTTCGGCACCGACGGGGATGACGGATGAGACGGACACAAGGTTCTGCTCACCGATCCCGGCGGCGATGAGTGCCCTGTCGAAGGCATTGAGGTCCGATACGGGACTGACGGCCGAACTGTGGGTGATGAAGAATTTCGACGGGACGAGTTTCATGGTGCGGACATCGGAGATGTCTATTTTATTGTTCACCATGGTTCCAGCGCGATCCGGCCAATTTCTCCATTGTGTCCATATCTACGAGGTCCACGATGGGTTTGGAATGCTCTTCGAGATAATCGCGGAGGCAGTCACTGAACCCCGATCTTGAGAACAGGACATACCTCTTCTCGATATTGCGTTCATTCAGTGATTCGGAACGCATGATCAGTGTCTCCCGTTCCTTCTCCCTGCCTATGAACATGTACATCAGATGCTTTGTAGTAAAAGGTGGCCTCAGAACAACCCGAGGCCTTGGTGGTCATTCGTCCATCTTGGACAGTCTCGGCGGTTGCATCATGTCGGCGGCCAATCCGCAGACGGCACACTCCTGTTTCTGCATGTAGCAGTATAGGACGTAGATCAATCCGAAGATGATGCCGAGGAGCAAGAGGATGATGAAGATTGGGATGCTGATCTTCATCTTCACATACCGGTTCTCCTCGCATTGTGGGCAATAGCGTAGTTCTCCCATATAATAGAAATAAGGAACTTAGAATTTAAGTTTTTGGGACTTAATTGTTTAGAATTGTACTGAACGACATGTGGAGCGGTGATATCCGAAGGGATGAGGGGATACCTCATCCGTAGATCTGCTGCGACAGGAGGTCGTTGTTCTCGGCCGCCTGCTCATCCATGCGCCTCTGGATCTGGTCCGCCTCGTCCATCAGCGGTTTGGGGTCCACCTTGAGTCCGGGGACGAGCTTCGACAGCGGTTTCAGGAATCCCACCGCCGCACCGGGGTCGGGCATGGATTGGTTCGCAGGACACACCAACGAGACCACATCGAACCCCCAGCCGGGTCCGTCATACAGCATGACCCCCGTCATCCCACGGATCATGCCGTTGGAGAGCTCCTTGAGCTTGGTCTTCTTCATCAGGTCCCTGATGTTCTCCCCGCATCCGCATACCATCATGGTGTCCTCATCGGAGTATCTCGGCACACCCTCCAGACACACGATGGTGCCGCACCCCATGTGCTTCAGGTACCTGAGGACCTCCTGGGCCAGGTCGTAGCAGTCCTCGGGCTTGGGGGCGTACTCCGACATGCAGACGATGATGTCCCTACCGTTCTTCCCCCTGCCCTTTCTCCCGTAGAATCTCACGGGGGGCATGGCGAGACCGCCGGCTATCAGACAGTAGGGGGGCATCACAGGCGACGACATCCCCGCTATCGGCACCATGGACAGCTGTCCCACGAGGTAGTTGGGTACGATGGAGCTCACCAGTCCCGCTCCGGGGAATCCCACCACTGCGATGGGGTTCTCCAGGCCGATGTCTGCGTATCTGGCGGTCTTGACGGTCATGTACGGGTGATTCCGCTAGTGATAATAATAGGTTCCATTCTACATCGGAACCATGAGCGATCACACCATCTCCCTTTCCAGGACCTCGGGCGGCATACCCGTGGTGGTAGAGAACATCCCGGGCAGCCAGAGCGTTGGCTACATGATAGCCGTGGCCACCGGTTCCAGGGACGAGACGAAGGACATCCTCGGTCTGTCCCATCTGCTGGAGCACACCGTGTTCAGGGAGACCGAGACCAGGGACTCCTATCAGATGGCCAAGGAGATGGAGGGTGCCGGAGGGGAGATGAACGCCTTCACCGGCAGGGAGATGACCGCATTCTACGGGATCACCATCAGGGAGACCGCCGATGTGGCCAAGGACCTGGTGGGGGACATCGTCGCCAACCCGCTGATCAACGAGAAGGACACCGAGCTGGAGAAGAAGATTGTGCTCCAGGAGCTCAGCATGATCAAGAACGAGCCCGACACCTACATCCACGACCTCTTCGAGTCCACGCTCTGGAGGGGACACGCCCTGTCCCAGGACGAGGGAGGGGAGGAGGACCTGGTGAGGAACATGACCTCGGAGGACCTGAGGAGGTACTACGAGGAGAAGTACAGGGTCCCCAACCTGGCGGTGTTCGCCGCCGGTTCGGCGGACATCGACGACACCGTCGCATGGGCCGAGGAGACCCTGGACGTCAAAACGGGCGGATCCAGGAACGTCAGGTCCGCACCCCCGATGCCCGAGTCCGAGTACAGGTTCGTCAAGAACGAGGCCGACCATTACCAGGTGGCCATGGGATTCCCGTCATACGGGGCATCGAGCGAGGACAGGATGGCCGTCACCATGCTCAGTGCGGTGCTCGGTTCCGGTACCAGCTCCAGGCTGTTCCAGGCTGTCAGGGAGAAGAAGGCGCTCGTATACTCCGTCTACTCCACCGTCTCCCAGTGCAGTGATGCCGGTTCGCTCACGACATACATGTCATGTACCGATGAGAACGTGGTCGAGGCCATGGAGACGACCGCATCCGTCTACGCCGGACTCCTCAGGGACGGTCTGGAGAAGGGCGAGTTGGACAGGGCGAAGAGGCTGATCAAGGGTGCCAACGTCAGGGCCATGGAGTCCACCGAGCACAGGCTGTACAGACTGTGCATGAACCACATGCTCAACGGTTCCACCGAATCCCTGGAACAGCGTCTCGAGAAGATCGACTCCGTCACCGAGGACGATGTCATGCGTGTGGCCGAGGACCTGCTCCGTGCCGACCGCCTCAACACCGTGGTACTCGGGAAGGGTGCAAGGAGGATCAAGAACTACGATCCGTCCGGACTCGGCTTCTGAGTTCCGATATCACGTGGAGCACGGCATCAGTCGCACTGTCGACGGCCGCCTCCACGGCGGGGGTCATGGTCTCGGTGACCGTCTTGATGTCATCCACCTCGATGGCCACGAACCTGACCTCCTTGGGCATTATATCGGGGTCCATGCCCCTGCCGATCTTCAGTGCGGTGGGGAGGTTGACATCGTGTGTGGCGGCATCGGACACCACATCGGAGAAATCCGACTCCGAGAACAGCATCACCGTGCCAGGATCGTACTGCATGGTCTGGATCGCATCCACGATGACCGCATAGTCGTATCCGTGGATCACCGGGAGGATGTCCAATCCTCCGATGGCCTCCTGACAGCAGTCCACGTTCTCCAAACCCATCGTCCCGATCCTCTCGGACACCCTGAGTCCGACCGCATCATCGCACATTATGGGGCTTCCGAGGCCCACGACAACTATCCTGGGGGTTCCGCTCATCTGATCGACGGGTGAATCCCCATGTCACATATCTAATCTGCCGTCCTTCCACGAGGGTTTTATCAACGACGGTAACACTCACGCAGGACAATGGATATCCAGGTTCAGACATCCCAGATCATCAACGGCAAGGCCGTGACGACCCGTCAGATCGAGGCCCTCCTGGCGGTCCAGGACACAGGGAGCCAGTCCGCCGCGGCCAGGAGCCTCGGCATATCCGTCCCCGTCCTCCACAAGTACATATCCATCATAGAGGAGGCGGCGGAGGCACCCGTTCTGAAGACCACCCCTGCAGGTTCCGTCCTCACCGAGGAGGGGGAGGAGATAGCCGCCCTGGCACGTTCAATGGAGTACCGTGTCCGCAGGGACAGGGGATTCACGGTCTGCTGCAGTCCGGTCACCGAGGACCTGATGATGTCCGTGCTGTCCACGGCCAAGATCCCCAACTCCCACATCATCGTCTCCGACGACGAGTACAACATCCGCCTCATGAGGGAGGACAGGGCGGACCTGGCCATCATCGACGACCCCCTGTATCTGTTCGATGCGGAGGAGTTCGCCATGGAGGAGATAGGTTACATGGGCATGGTCCTGGTGGACAACGGTCCGTCGTTCATCAGGTACAGGTACGGGGCCCAGAGGGTCGCATTCATGTTCCTGGATTCAGAGGACCGGGAGTACACCGTCGATTCCGAGTCGTTCTCCCTGCCGGAGCTCCTGGGCTCCAACAAGAGCTTCTTCATCGACGAGTTCATGCTCACCCGGAAGAACCTGAGGCTGAAGAGCGCTGTGGACCCGAAGATGCTGAGGCATGCGATAACGGCCATCTACAGGAAGGAGAGCAGGAACGTGGCCAAGGTCATGAAGATCGTCTCCGCCCGCATGCGTTGACGCAGGGGTTTATCCAAAAGGATTATAGGCCGTGGTTCCCACCAGTCCATATTAAATATGGAATCCCCCGTCACACATCCGATTACTATGGTAACGCCGAACCCCGATTTCGCAAAAGAGATCGCCGCCGCCGGTGGCGAGGAAGTCAAGATGTGCTTCCAGTGCGGAACCTGTACCGCCGGATGCCCCTCCGGAAGGCAGACATCTTACAGGGTCAGAAAGCTCATGAGGATGGCACAGCTCGGACTCAAAGAGGAGATCGTCAACTCCGATGAGCTCTGGGAGTGCAGCACCTGTTACACCTGTGTCGAGAGATGCCCCCGTCAGGTCCCCATCGTCGACATCGTCATCGCCCTGAGGAACATCGCCGTTTCCGAGGGTCACATGTTTGCAGCTCACAAGAAGACCGCAACCAACCTTGCAGCATACGGACACACCGTGCCCGTCCAGGACAAGATCACCGCTCTCAGGAAGGAGCTCGGCCTGCCCGAGGTTCCCCCCACAGTCCTTGCAAACGACGCTGCCAAGGCCGACCTGGACAAGATCCTGGCCGCAACCGGCTTCGACAAGATCGTGGAGTGATTATAATGGCAAAGTACGCATTTTTCCTCGGTTGCATCGCACCCCTCAGATACCCCGGAATCGAGAAATCCACCAGGGAGGTCTGCGCAGCTCTCGGAATCGAGCTCGTCGACCTGAAAGACGCAAGCTGCTGTCCCGCACCCGGAGTCATCAGGGCATTCAGCAAGAAGACCTGGCTCGCAGCCGCCGCCAGGAACCTCGCCCTCGCAGAGAAGGAGGGACTGGAGATCGTCACCATCTGCAACGGATGCTACGGATCCCTGTTCGACGCAGCCCACGAGCTCGCACACGATGCAGCCCTCCTCGAGGAGGTCAACAAGGTCCTCGCCGAGATCGGAATGCACTACAACGGAACCACCAAGGTCCACCACTTCGCAGAGGTCCTCTACAAGGAGGTCGGAGTCGAGGCAATCAAGGCCAAGGTCACCAACCCTCTGGACTACCAGGTCGCAGCATTCTACGGATGCCACTTCCTCAAACCCAGCAACATCAAGGGACTGGACGACCCCGAGGACCCCAAGATCCTGGACGACCTCATCGAGGCCACCGGTGCCAAGAGCATGCCCAGGAAGCAGAAGACTCTCTGCTGCGGAGCCGGAGGAGGACTCAAGGCTGCATTCGGAGATGTCGCAAAGAAGTTCACCCAGACCAACCTCGAGAACATCAAGGAGTCCGGAGCACAGTTCATCATCGATGTCTGTCCCTTCTGTCACCTCCAGTTCGACGGAACCCAGGGAGACCTCGGATTCAGCATCCCCGTTCTCCACCTGTCCCAGCTCTTCGGACTGGCCATGGGAATGGACGCAAAGGACCTCGGTCTCTCTGCGCACATCACCCCTGTGAACCTCTGAAACCCCAAGATCCCGGAGGGGGTCTCCCCCTCCAACAATTTTTGTACAGAACGATTCCCTGCGCGGTCCATCGCCGAGTGCGGGGACACGCACGATCCTTCCCTGGATGGTCATCGCAACGGGTGCCCATGCCCCATCCCATCCTGTGGGCACGGGGTCGTCGGAGATGTCCGATCCCGGGTCGGAGGGTCGTTTCCGACGGCTTCCTCCGGCCGAGAAAAATCTAAGTTTCTACAGGTGAAATATAAATATAAGCGGTACTATTTTTTTCAGGATAAATTTATCCTCATTGTGATAATGAAAAACTGTCTGGCTATGCTGTTTTTTCACGCCGTTAATAAAAATCGGGTTTTGGTAACCTTTTAATACAATCACCCAATGGGAAGATTCAGTCAAAGGAGTCATGATTATGGCACCCGCAAAGAGAACAAAGGCATCAGCAGGCCGTAAGGTCAAGGACAAGTGGAAGGCAAAAGAGTGGTACAAGATCCACGCACCCCGTATGTTCAACGAGGCAGAGATCGGAGAGACACCCTCCGCAGACCCCGAGTACGTTCTCGGAAGGACCGCAGAGGTCACCGTCCAGGACCTGACCGGAGACTTCTCCAAGATGCACATCAAGCTCAAGTTCAAGGTCGTCTCCGTCGACGGATCCGATGCAAAGACCGCTTTCATCGGTCACGACCTCACCTCCGACTACGTCAGGAGGCTGACCCGCAGAAGAAAGACCAAGACCGACCACGTCGTCGACATCGTCACCAAGGACGGATTCACCTACAGGATCAAGACCATGTCCATCGCCGAGAGGCGCATCCAGTCCTCCCAGGAGGACGGAATGAGGAGGATCATCGGAGAGACCCTCGTCCAGATCGGAAAGGAGAAGACCCTGTCCGAGATCGTCAAGGACATCGTCTCCGGAGACCTCGCCAAGAGCCTGGCCAGGGCATGCCGTGTCGTCATCCCCATCAAGAGGATCGAGATCCGCAAGTCCGAGGTCCTCGCAATGGGAGAGGGCGAGCCCGAGTCCATCATCCCCGAGGCAGAGCCCGTCGAGGCAGAGGAGGCAGCACCCGCAGAGGAGACCGCCGCCGAGGTCGTCGAGGCAGAGGCCCCCGCAGAGGAGACCACCGAGTGATTTTCACCCGACCCTGCTCCGGCAGGGTCGTTCCAAACACCTTACTTTCATCTTCTACCGTTGTTGTTCCTTGATCTCCATTGTCCAGACATCCGGATGAATAGAAATCAATATATACCGAAACCCAATCCTCCGTTCAAGGCCGGGGTGGCTCAGCCTGGTGGAGCGTCGGACTCATAGGGTTCTGGTCAATTAGACCTCTTCCAGGGAAATCCGAAGGTCATGGGTTCGAACCCCATTCCCGGCACCATATCTTTTACACACAATCTTCCGATATCACCGTCGTTCTCCTCGTCAGGTTTATAACATCGGTCCAAGTGGCACGCCCCATGAGGCTCATCATCTACACGGGCAAGGGAGGGGTCGGCAAAACATCCACCTCTGCGGCCACCGCATACAGACTTTCGGAACTCGGTTACCGCACCATGTTGATGAGCACCGATTCCGCCCATTCGCTCGGTGATTCCCTGGACATGGAGATCGGAAGCGAGATCGTCACGGTCAAGGAGAACCTGGACGTCCTGGAGTTGGACGTCATCCATGAGATGAAGAGCAATTGGACCGAGGTCCAGGAGTACGTCTCCGCACTGATGCTCTCCCAGGGCATGGGCGAGATCTCCGCCGACGAGATGGCGATATTCCCGGGCATGGAGATGATCGCCGCACTCTTCTACGTCAACAGGTTCGACAGAGAGGGCACATACGACGTCATCGTCATGGATACCGCACCCACAGGCGAGACCCTCAGGCTGCTCAGCTTCCCGGACATCACCAACTGGTACATCGACAAGGTCTTTGGTGTCCTCAGGAAGGTCATCGGCATCGCAAGGGCCACAGTGGGCAAGATGATGGACATCCCGTTGCCCTCGAAGGAGGTCCTGGACAGCTTAGAGGTCCTGAAGGACAGCATGGAGGAGGTCAGGGAGCTCCTGGAGGATCCCAAGAGGACCACTGTCAGGTTGGTCCTCAACCCCGAGCGCATGGTCATAAGGGAGACGATGCGTGCATACACATACCTCAGTCTGTTCAACAAGAACGTGGAGGCGCTCATCGTCAACAGGGTGCTCCCCTCGGAAGTGGGCGAGGGCAGCTACTTCAGGGACAAGATGGCGGAGCAGGCTGGATACATGGAGATGATCCACGACGCCTTCGACCCCATGGAGATCAAGACCTGCACGTACATGCCCACGGAACTCAGGGGTCTGGACATGCTCAGGAACATGGTGGCGGAGATATACGGTGATGAGGATCCGGCAAAGGTCTATGCCGACGAGAGTCCCATGAGCATGGTCACAGAGGACGGTGAGGACCAGATCAGGCTGAGGATGCCCTTTGTGGACGGTACCAAGGTGGACCTGTTCCGTTTGGACCCCAACAGCATCATGGTCCACACCGGGAGTCAGAAGCGCACCATACACCTCCCCGACTCCCTCGTGGATTCGGAGATCATCGGGGCAGGGTTCAAGGACGATAAACTCATTGTACGTTTCAGAAGGGATTGAACATGTCAGGATACAGTGACGAGGAGTTCCAGAGTTTCATAAAGCAGAACAGGGACCTCATCGAGAGGATGATGTCCCTCCAGAAGAAGGCGGCCGTGGAGACGCTCTCCGCAGGACGCGAGATCACACATGAGGCTGTGGGTGCGGCGGTGGACACCGCCGAGAGGGCCAGGGAGAAGACCGAGGAGTTCGTCAAGACCACCTACAACATGTTCACCGACCCCGAGGTGCAGAAGCACTTCATGAGCATGGGGATGGAGTTCATGGCAGGCATGTCCGCCATGATGCAGAAGGCACCCATGCCCGATTTCGTCAAGGATGCCGCAGGCGGTGTGGAGCAGAATTGGAAGCAGAGCGCCTGCAAGAACAATGATGAGTGCGCCAGGAAGAGGTCCTCCAAGCAGAAGGTCAACATAGAGGTGGACCCCCAGCCCGCCAAGGAGGGATCCGACACCGGCGCCACGGAGATCGTGGTCACCGATTACACCAAGACGGAGTGATCCCATGGGTCCGGGGGAGTCCGCGGTGGCCTTCGCACGCCTCTGCATAGGATCGGAGGTGCGGGGCACACCCGCCCCCGGGATACCTGCGGACCTCTCCGAACCACGTGGCGTCTTCGTCACGTTGAACCTTTTCCCCTCGGGCGACCTGAGGGGCTGCATCGGATATCCGTATCCGGTGATGCCGTTGGGCGAGGCCGTGGATTCATCCGCCCGTTCGGCCTGTCACGACCCCCGCTTCCCCGATCTGTCCGCATCCGAGTTGGACCGGGTGACGGTGGAGGTCACGATACTGTCCGTCCCCCGGGAGCTCGTCTTCACCGACCCCCGTTCCCTCGTGGACATGGTTCATATAGGGGAGGACGGACTGATCATCGAACACATGGGCCGCAGGGGACTCCTGTTGCCCCAGGTGCCCGTGGAGTGGGGTTGGGACGTGGAGACGTTCCTCCGTCATCTCTCCATGAAGGCGGGACTCCCGCCGGACGCCTGGGCGCGGGAGGGTGCGAGGATATGGTCCTTCGGAGGGGAGGTGTTCTCGGAGACATCCCCCTGCGGCGACATCATCAGGAGGGACATCTGAATGGATATCGAGAAGGTCATCGCCGGAAGGGCATTCGTGGACGGGGAACTGAGGTACGCCGAGATCGGCATCTGCGACGGGAAGATCGTCACGGTGGGCAGGATCGTCAGAGGCGGGGACGAGCGTGTGGACATGGGGTCCAGCAGGATCATCCTGCCCGGGTTCACCGACCCCCATGTACATCTCAGGGACCCCGGGATGACCGCCAAGGAGGATTTCCCCACAGGGACGTTGTCCGCGGTCCATGCGGGGGTCACATGCGTTCTGGACATGCCAAATACGAAACCCCCCGTCACCGACATGTCCACACTCATGGAGAAGAAATCCGCCGTACGCGGACGCTCGTTCGTCGATTACGGACTCTTCGCCGCCATAACACCGAACATCAACGCAGGAATGCTCGCACCTCTGGTGCCCGGATTCAAGCTGTTCATGGGCTCCACAACGGGCAACATCTTGCTGAACGACGATGAGGAGCTGGTCCCTGCGGTCACAAACGCACTCTCCACGGGGAAGAGGGTCAGTGTCCATGCGGAGGACGATTCACTCATATCCGGGGAACCTGAGCGTTGCACCAGGGATCATCTGAGGAACCGTCCCGCCAAGGCGGAGTGGAACGCCATCTCCAGACTCGCATCCCATTTCAGAGGTCGGAGGATCAACATCTGCCACCTCACCACATCCGAGGGTCTCGACATGGCCAGGGCCGCCGGGTTCACCACCGAGGTCACACTCCACCACATGATGTTCGATGTGGACCGCTGTCCCGGTGCGGAGTACAAGGTCAACCCCCCGATAAGGGACCTGGGTGCAAGGGACGCATTGTTCCGCAGGTTCACCGCAGGCGACATAGGGATGATCGGGACAGACCATGCGCCCCATACCGTCGAGGACAAGGCCCAGGAGTTCGACGCAGCACCGGGAGGGATCCCGGGGGTGGAGACCACTATGCCCATCGTCATGGAGATGGTCAGGAAGGACATCATCCCGTTGGACCTGGCGGTGAGGATGGGTGCGGAGAACCCCGGTGAGGCCTTCGGTCTCAGGAAGGGCAGGATCGCACCCGGATATGATGCGGACTTCGCCATCTTCGACATGAGGCAGTCCAGGAGGATCGATGTGCCCCAACTGCACAGTAAGTGCGGTCACAGCCCCTACGGTGGTATGGAGGCCGTCTTCCCCGATACAGTAATAATCAGGGGCGAGGTACAGGTCCAGGACGGAGAGTTCTGCGGAGAGCGGAAAGGGGTCGATATCTGTGGCTGATTACGAGGTCGATTATTCAGAGGTCATCGGAAGGAAGGTTGATTGTCCGAGCGAGTGCGGTATGTGCTGCCTCTGCCAACCGGAGGTCCTGCCGGAGGAACGTGCCTTCTTCAGGAACAACCATCCCGAACATCTCGTGAAGGTCAACGGCGATGTCCCGTACTTCGCACTGGCACTGAAGAAGGGCCGCGGGTCCTGCGTCTTCCTGCAGAACAGGAGATGCACCGTCTACGACCACAGGACCACGTACTGCCGTCAGTACCCGTACCACATCTACACCGGGGACAGGGTGCAGGTCGAACTGGACCTGTCCTGCAGGGGTGCCTGGACCGGCACCGGCAACGATGCCATGGCCGAGGCCAGGGAGATTGTCTCCAGGGCCGACAGAAGGATCGTGGACGCACTGAACGAATCCAAGGCCGTGTACAGGGAGTTCTTCTCCATCTGCAAGGAGGCGGGGATATACCAGGACCCGTCCATGCTGCGCATGAGCGTCTCGGAGAACATCTCCATGTTCACCGACCTGGCGTATCTGAGCAGGATCATGGACATGTCGCAGATCGAACCGGTCATGTCTCTGTCCGGACTTCAGCCCGAGACCCGTCTCGACATGGAGGCGATGGAGGAGGCCGGTCGCGATCTGGCCATGGAGTCCATGTCCTCCAATGACCCGTTGAGCGTGCCCGTGTACTGTGACAGGGATTGGAACTGGAACATGTTCATGGCGGTGGACGGGAAGATTGAGTGGATGGTCATGGACGACGAGGGCGAACTGCATCACAAGGCCTTCGCCGATGCCGATGACATCAGGCTCAGGGTCCCGGATGCCGAGGGCATGAGGGTCATGGCCGAGTACGTCAACGTCCTGAACAGCAGGGACAGCTTCATGGGAAGTGTCTTCAGCCTCATGGACCAGAACGGTTACGAGGACGACATGGCCAACGCATACTACGGATGCATGGCGGTGACCATGATGGATCTCCTCTGGAGGATGTCCATGCTCGACCACTTCATGGGGATCGGGTCCGGTGCGGACGCCGTCAGGGAGGCCATAATCTTCTACGACATGGACCGTCTGGACGCACCCGCCATCGGAGCTTACGTCTAAGTCCTACCTATAAAAGAAGATAGGTACATTCAAATAGTAAATCCCGTATGGAGTGCGAGGTACCACTTATGATGAAGCCCTTAACGGTCCTCAGTGAGGCGTCGGAAAAGAACGTCATCGTGGAACTCAAAGGCAGGAGGCAGTACAGGGGAATCCTGGACGGATACGATCCCCACATGAACGTAGTGCTGAGGAACGCCGAGGAGTACCATGAGGGTCGGTTGGCTAGAAGGCATAACGTGGTCATTGTCCGCGGGGACAATGTAATCTACATATCACCATAAGGAGAGATTGATCATGGGAAAGGGAACACCGGCACAGGGAAAGCACAACAAATACAAGACTCACATCCCCTGCCGCAGGTGCGGAAAGCGCTCCTACCACGTCAGGAAGGGCGTCTGCGCATCCTGTGGATACGGAAAGACCGCAAAACTGAGAACGTACAGCTGGGCTAAGCTCCGCGAGTGATCTTATGGCCGGGCCGGAACATAGTTGCGGTGTCGTAGGAATCACCGCTGATTTCGACGTCGCACCAGCACTGTATACGGCCCTCATGATCATCCAGCACCGCGGGCAGGAGAGCGCGGGGATATCTGTCTACAACGGCAAGACCATCGAGACCGTCAAAGGTAACGGGTTGGTCAACGTCGCCATAGACAGGGAGGACCTGAAGGGTCTCCTCGGACATGTCGGTGTGGGGCACGTCAGGTACTCCACCACCGGGTCCAGGAGCCTCAACAACGCTCAGCCCCTCACGGTGACAACGAATTTCGGTCCCGTGGCCGTCGCCCACAACGGTGACATAACCAATTTCTCCGAGCTCAAGGAGAAGTACATGAAGGAGGGCTGGGCCTTCCTCACGGACTCCGACAGCGAACTTGTCATCAAGCTTCTCGGCAAGTACATGAACCAGTACAACGACCCTGTGAAGGCCATCCGTGGCATCATGGGCGAGTTGGACGGTTCCTATTCCCTCACGATTCTCATCGAGGACAGGCTCTTCGCCATCAGGGATCCCTACGGGTTCAGGCCGCTCTGTCTCGGAAAGGTCGACGGAGGGTACATAGCGGTCTCGGAGAGCGCAGCAATCGACGCCCTGAGAGGGGAGTTCGTCAGGGACATAGAGCCCGGCGAGATCTGCGAGATCACCAAGGACACATTCAAGATCTACCCTGCACCCGGGCAGCACCCCAAGGCGTTCTGCATGTTCGAGTGGGTGTACTTCGCGAGACCCGACTCCGTCATGGACGGAAGGGAGGTCTATGCGGTCAGGAGGAAGATCGGAGAGATCCTGGCGAGGGAGTGCCCCGCTGATGTGGACCTCGTCATGCCCATTCCGGATTCCGGACGTGCGCATGCCATCGGATACTCCTGTGCGACAGGGATCCCCTATGAAGAGGGATTCATGAAGAACCGCTTCGCGGACAGGACCTTCATCATGCCCGATCAGAAGCAGAGGGAGTTCGCCGTCTCGATGAAGATGAATCCCATCAGGAGCACCGTCGACGGAAAGCGCATCATGATCGTGGATGACAGTATCGTCAGAGGAACCACTCTGAAGAAACTGGTCTCCATGCTCAGGAAGGCAGGTGCCAAGGAGGTCCACGTACGTGTGGGATGCCCCCCTGTCATCGCACCCTGCTACTACGGTGTCGACATGAAGTCCAGGGATCAGTTCATCGCCACGACGCACACCGTCGATCAGATCCGCGAGGAGATCGGCGCCGACAGTCTGGGATATATCAGTCTCGAAGGTCTCATCGAGGCCCTCGGATTCAAGGAGAACGACCTGTGCCTTGCATGTGTCAACGGCAAGTACCCCACCCACATAGATGGCGAGGTCCACAGGTTCCAGTCCACCCTGAAACAGGACTTCCAGTGAGTCCGTCCTATAACCTTTCATCTCCGGCGGGGGGACCCATGGCCCCCGTCGGATCTCCACCATCTGTCAGATGATGGATTGATGTCTTTCTCCGACGAGTTCCGGTATCGGGAACCCGTCCGATATCATGGATGCGATGTCCTCCGAGAGGATCATCATCCTCAGTTCGGCATCCGTCATCCCGCTGTACGCCTCCACGCTCCTCCTGACCGTGGAAACTCTCCCCAAACCATCGGACGATGACATGATCCTCGCCTGTGCGGGCAGACGCGATGCCTTGGGGCGGACCATTCCGTTATCCATCCGGAGGTAGCCTCTTCCCAGAGCCTTATCCAGCATCCTGAATCTGGGCATCCCGTCCACGACATCCATCCTGTCCTGGAACAGCTGGTGTCCGCATCCAATGATGTATTCCGCATCGCAGACGTGAATTCGGCACTTTGACAATTTGATTTTATTTTTGGCCGAGTGGTCCG
>CAZCMJ010000027.1:0-20720 GCA_964499845.1 uncultured Methanomassiliicoccales archaeon | reverse complement strand
ACTCCATTTTTGTTCGTATTTCTATTAGTCATATGGGCAATAGGGAATATTCGCTGGTAGAGGGCCGCCTTCCCATATCTTTCTGCTCCAAACCAGCATCTTTTCATCAATCTATGCGGAAAATGGTGTCTTCCATCCATGGCAATCTGGATCACATAGACATCCAGCAGGTTTCTCACCCGGTCTCCCTTCTAATCGTACAAGGTCGGAGTCCGTTTACGTTATCTTTAAATCCGAATGCGGTTAAACCATTCTGTCCTTGAGGTTGGGTTCGGATAATAGGTATGTTACGTCATCGGACGAAACGGCCGAATCCGAACGAAAACATGGGGAAACCGACTGATTCTGCATAAAAACGTGGTTGGTCGGAGTCCTTATGACTTCGAGGTAAAAGATTTGGAGCATTTGCCCATATGGGATAAATGTATTTGTATTCACAGCGTTAATTCCTTTGTGGATACGTTCATTCTTCTATATTTAACAGCGTTAACTACATTATTGAAAGAAAACTTCCATTTGCCCATATGATTAGCAAGAATACGAACAAAAATGGAGTTAAACTTCTGTTTTCATTCGCAGTGGTGGCCATTGCGCTTGTTGGATTGGCCATTTTGCCCGCTTTCATGGCTGGAAGCGATGCGGTTGTAAAAGAAACAGAGGCAGACTTCGAAATCAAAAATGTGGAGGACCTGTTCACATTCGCGAATAATGTGAATCAGGGCAAGGACTCCTACAGTGGAAAAACTGTGAGGCTGGCCGCAGATATCAACCTGGCCGGGAAATCCTGGGATCCCATAGGACAGTCCGGATCATTCGGTGGTAAAACAGGATATCGTTTTGCCGGAACGTTTGATGGTGCTGGATATTCCATCTACAACATGACCGTTGATAAGTGGGTGGCTGAAGATACACTGAAGGACGGAGTCGAAGCAGGTTGCTATGCATCTGGTTTCTTCGGGTTCATCGATGAAGGTTCTGCAGTCATCAAGAACGTGAACTTCGTCAACGCCAATGTCTCGGGACATCACTGGGTTGGTGTCGTTGCCGGACATATGACCGGAACGGTCGAGAACTGTCATGTTTTCGATTCGACTATTACGAATACACACCAGGATGCTAATGCATGTGGTGACAAAACTGGAGCGATCATCGGATTTGCCAATATCTTTGTTGATATGATCGATTGCACTGCGTCAGATTGTTCCGTGATCGGGGCCCGTAATGCGGGGCAACTGTGCGGATATGGGTACGAACAAACAACCCTCAATGGATGTGCCGCTTTCAACGTTGAAGTGAAGGAAGTGCCCGGAAATGTCTGTGATGATGAGGACGCAGGTGAAGGGATACGTAACGAACTCGTAGGAACAGATAAAGGTTGTAAGATCATTGGGGATGTCAAGGTCAGTAAGAATCTGGTCTTCACTGAGGATATGGAGGGCAACTATGTCCTGATGTCCGAAGAGATATCGATCACAATCAACGAGGGTTGTTCGTTCAACGGCTCGATCATCTTCGGAGAAAACAAAATCGCCTTCTCGAGCCTCAAAGCAGGCGTGGGCGGACTCACAATCGTCCCCGGTTCCCTGATGATTCAGGGTGTCATCGATGCATCAAGCGAAGTTGTGATCACCGCTTCCGGAGATATCAAGATCGACGATGTGACAGTGGATGGTTCCACCACATCGACCGGAGGACTCATCATCGAATCTGACGGTTCTGATGACACATCTGTCAAGGTCGTCGGTCATCTGATGGTCTCGAGTGGTGCCAAACTCGTCATCGAGAACGGGGCCAAGGTCTTCGTACAGGATACCGGTTCGATAACGGTCGGTTCGGACGCCAGAATGGAAGTGCAGGAAGCCGACGATCTGAGTCTCGAAGGGGACATGACTGTCTACGGGGTCCTGAGTGGCGATGTGGAAGATCTGATCGAGGACGAGAACGTCACAATGGGGGATGGATCCCTTGTGATCGGACCTGATAATGATTCCGTGATGCGTAATGTCACGTTCCACGAGATCGATAAGGAAGTCGTAGGCGAGGAAGTGGATCCCAAGCCCTACACCGTGACCGAGGATATGACGATCAGGATCGCCGATAAACAGACAGGCGTCAAGACGATCATCCTGGCCGACGGGGTCACGGTCAAAGTCATCGGTAAGAAGGACACAGATCTCAAGCTGGTGTTCTGGGTAGGAGAGGAGACCGAATCGGGAATCAGGTATTCCATGGAGGACAACAACCTCTTGGTTCAGAAACCCACAGATGGAAGCATCACAATAACCGCCGATTACAATGAATCCAGATCCGCATTCATCCTCAATGGGGATGTGGATGTGTATCAGATCAGGTCGAGATACAGCGAGAATGTCTCGATAAAAGAGGATTCGTCACTCACCATATCCGGAATAATCGATGAGGCTAAGGAGATCGTCTACGGCGTGAAAGTCAGGGAGGACGTCAAAGGTGTCTCTGCGAAGTACGTTCTGTACTCCGTCGGAGCCATCGCTCCGAAGGTTGAACTGTCCGCTCCCGGTGACAAGGTCGTCGTGAAGAACGGATCGATCGAGGTCCAGCAGGGATCCAGCATCGTCAAGATGGAGAATGTGGTCTCTGAGAAAGGTATCACGGTGTATTATGAAGAGGGCATGCCCACGATCGGCGGAATCGCCACCGATGGAACCCTCACGATCAGAACAGGTGTTTTCGCTAAGGACGGAGACGGGCTGAGCGGAACCGGATGCACCTTCAACTTCGTTCAGAACACGATTTCTGATGATGACTACTACACCTCTGAGGTAGTGGAGAAGATCGGAAAAGAAACGGTGGGTAATGCCGTCGTTTTCGGTACGATCGAACAGAAGAAGGATCTCGGTGTAGAAAATGATCTTGTCATTATACTGGGAGCAGCTAACGGATCGAAATACATCATTCCTGAAGGAAGGGTCCTCGGAAACGGAGTAAGGGTCGATTCCACGGGCGGTAACGTCATCGTTCATGGAACGGTGATGGGTTGTGTGTACGGAGCAGGCTACGTGCTCATCAGTCCTACCGGTTTCATCATGAACCTGGGCGCGGATACGCCTATAACCAACATCATCGACGGAATCTATTCTGATTCCAGAGTATCTGGATCTCTCAAAGGAGTTGAGACAGATGACAAGATCCTTGCATACAACGACCTTCGCGAGGATGGGTCCAGCACCGTCCCTGCAGGCGAAACGTACACGATCAAAGGACTCTTCGGACTTAACGGACAGACCCTCAGGGTCGAGGGAACCCTCGTCATCGCAGATGGTGCCGAGATCTTCGACGTAGGGCGCGGATCCATCGTCATAGGAGAGAAGGGAAGTATCGTTATAAACGGTACTTTCGCCAAGATGATGCCCATCGAAATCGCCACCGATGATTCGGATTGTATCATGGTTGCAGGTGTCGAGGGAATACAGATCTCCAAGGTTGGAGGAGTGCTTGCGGTTTCAGGAAAGATCTCGTCCGTCGCAGGTAGTGTCATATCAGAAGTCTATCTTGGATCAAATGCCGTCATCTCTGGAGATTTGGAAATAGCGGAAGACGTCTCACTAGGAGCAGATGATGTTGTAGTGAAGGGCAAGTCTGTTCTGACGATCAATGGAACCTTCTATGGACAGGTTTCTGCTGAGAAGAACGCCACGATCGAGATGAACGGCGAGATGACAAATGGTGCGATCATCAAAGTGAAGACCGGAGAGGCCGGAACAATGTCCGTTGAAGCGGAGAATGGTTCCATCACAGGATTCGTCATCGATGTCACATCCGAAGTCAGAGAAGAGAAGATAGTCTACACGCCTTACCTCAGTGGAGATGTCAAGTCGTACGATGCCGATGATTCTGCCAACATGGTGATCATCGGCGACTTTGCTGTCGCAGAGGATTCTGTTCTTAATGTTGATTCCACCGTTGTACCTGAGTTCGATTCTATAATAGCGATCTCGGGATTCGTTTCAATCGTTGATTCTGAGGAGATCGGAACCTACGAGGGTGCGATGTACACCGAGACCGAGAAGGTCGGAACCAAAGACGTTGTTACATATTACTACACCACACTCGAGGCTGCTCTCGAGCAGATCGCATCCGCAGACAAGATGACCGTCTCCATCAACATGGAGGAGATCGACAAATCTTTCACACTCGAAAAGAAGCAGATCCTCAAGTCGGATATGGAGCTGAAGATCGCCTCAGAGTCCGTTGTGGTTGTCAAGGACGGAGCAAAGATCGATGCACAGATTGCTTCCGTCAGCGGAAAACTCGTCGTAGAGGAGAAGGCATCCGTTTCCACACCCGCATCCTATGATGCCGAGTACGTGGACGGAACGAGCACAGTGTATGCAGGTCTGGCAGTCGCCATCAGGGAGTCTGACGGATCCACACCCATCGTTGTCACCGACAACAGTGTCGATGGAGACCTCGTAATCGATGGAACCAAGGTCCTCGAGGTCACTGGAAAATTGGATGTCAAGGGAGACCTTATCATCGAGGAGGGTGCAACCCTCGTCGGAGGAATCATCAACGTCGCAGGCGGAGAGGATGGTTCCAAGGTCAACATCTACGGTATCCTTGATGTGACCGACGGTGTGTTCAGCGCGGAGAACGCGAAGGTCACTGTATACGGTACCCTTGTGTCCTCAAGTGAGGTCGTCGGAATCAACGCAGCCATGTACTCTGCCGATTCCAAATTCTATTATACCGATATCGTAACCGCAGTCGGATCCGGAAAGGACGTGATCGTTTATGGAAAGAACGTCGAATCCGAGACCGTCACCATCGCAGCAGGAAAGATGATCACCATCGATGAATCCGCAGATGTCGAGATCTCCAAGATCGTCCTCTCCGCAGGATCCTCTGTCAAAGCAGACGGGGCCCTCAAGGCGATCATCTCTACGAACAGCGCCTCTGTCGAAGTCGATGGAAAGGTCGGAATGGCCGATGTTGTGGCCAAAGAAAAGAATGCAGCGTATGCTTCTGTAACCACCATCGATGGAAAGTTCAATGTCCTCGACGGAACCGTCGTCATCGAGGCCGAGGTCGCACTCGATCAGAGCAAGTTCGCCATCGATGCCGATGCAGAGGTTGTCGTTGCAGAGGGTGCCAAACTGTCTGTCGAAGGCGAGGATGTCTTTGTCATCGATGGGAAACTCACAATAAATGGTGAATTCGTCGCCAAGGACATCTCTGTTGTCGGAGACCTCGAAATCAACAACAACTCCACCGTGGATTGTCTCACAGTCCTCGGAAACGTCGTTGTGGCGGAGGACAAGGAACTTGCCGTCGAAGGAAACGTCATCGTGGGTTCCTATGCTGAAACCGGAGCGAACGGAGCAGTCGTCGGACACGTCTCTGTATCCGGTGACAACATGATCAAAGCCTATGCAGGATCCGATCTCAGCAAGGCCGATGTCCCCGAGAAGAAGACGACATACTACGTCAACGGAATGGAGTTCGTCACCATCTACACGAATGGAAAAGTGGATGTGACCACACCTCTCGGAGTCGATGATATCGCACAGATCCCCGGAGTCGTCGTACCTGCAGATGGTAAGATCACGTGGGTCAAGGAGGATGGGACACCTATCCTCGCAACAACCTACGTCGGAAGTGTCGAGGTCGTCAAGACAACCCTTGCATCCCAGACCGTTACGACCAACGTCTACGTCCAGGACGGAATCGAACTCCACCTCGGATATGGATTCTACTACACCGAAGGCAAGGTCGAACTCGCAATCGGACCCAATGACGCATACGGAACCTCCGCAGACGGAAAGTCCGTCATCGTCAAGGTGTTCGTCAACGGTGTCGAAGTGCCCGTGGTCAACAACAAGGTCGACATCACCGTCGATATGGTCGGACAGCAGGTCGTTGTGCAGGCATCCTACGAAACACCTGCACCCGTTGTCCCCGAGAAGCCCACCGAGGACTATGTCGTCAGCACATCCGTCGCCGGTGACAAGGTCGTTATCTCCGTGATCTCCCTCGACGGAGGATACCTTGTGGCAGGAACAGAGGTCACAGTGACCTTCACCGTCCTCCAGGAGACCACAGCCTTCGGACAGACGGTCTACAAGCCCGTCGAGGTCACGAAGACCATCACCATCGGTGACGACAAGCCCACGATTGAGAATGAAACGTACCAGCTTGCTGAGATCCTCGGCGACAAGTACGCAGTGATTAACGTCGTGTCCACGGTTGGTACCACCAATTTCGGTAACATGACCCTTGACTACAAGGCATAAGCGACGGGATAATTATGAAGACATCAACAAAAGCAATATTCACAATGGCCGTCCTCGCCCTCGTAGCAGCGGTCGTCCTGGTCCCCGCGGATTCATCCGATGCAGCGGAGACACTGAACATCACAGACATCCAGTATGACAACGGAATGATCGGCGTGTTCGTCGACAAAGACGTCGAAGGCAAGCAGTTCACCGTCTTCATCGACGATGTCCAGCAGACCCTGGTCGCCTATGGACAGGCCGGGAAGCTGATAACCATTACCGCCGAAGCCAGTGAGACTCCCAGGAATTATGTCCTCAAGAGCTCCTATTTCGCAGACCTTTCATTCACATACCCTGAGGAAACATCTGTCGACAAGGTCACCGTGACCTTCATGAACGGTGACGAGCAGTTCGGCGATGCAGTTCAGATCGACAAGGGAACCGCAGTTCCCCAGCCCACAACCAACCCTGACAGGGCAGGAGCCACCTTCAAGTACTGGTCCCTAACCGAGAACGGAGAGGCATACGACTTCTCCACTCCTGTAAACGCGGACACCACACTGTACGCCGTGTTCGAGCAGTTCGTCCAGCAGCAGTACACCGTGACCTTCGTCGCAAACGGAGAGAACATCGGATCCGTGACCGTCCCCGCCGGGGAGACCATCACCGAAGTGCCCGATGAACCTGAGGTCCCCGGAAAGGAGTTCAAATACTGGACCCTCGACGGAACCGAGTTCAACATGGCCACGCCCATCACCAAGGACATCATCCTCGAGGCATACTACGAGACCGTGACCCCCGTCACACCCGCCGAGGACCCCGCACAGAGGACCTTTGACAACACCATCACCCTGAGTGACGGTGCCATCATCGACAGTGCCTCCGCAATCATCGCCTCCTACACCCAGGAGGTCATCATCGCAGGCGACGTCACCGTCGTCAACCTAGGATCCATCCAGATTTCCGGAAAGCTCACCGTGAACGAAGGGGCGTCCCTGACCGTCGAGACCGGCGGAGAGGTCATCATCATCGACTACGGTATCGTGGACGTCAAGGGAGACCTCGTCATCGAGGGAGCCCAGACAGGCTACACCTTCACCTACGGAGGTATCGTCATGACCGTCTCCGGATCCGTCACCCTCGAGGGTGCCAGGTCCTTCCTCTCCACCGGAGAGGGCATCGAGGTCTCCGGTCTCTTCGAGATCGGTGACGACGCCACCGCACAGCTCAACGGGGCCACCATCACCAAGGACGGAAAGCTCCTGGTCACCGGAGTCGCATACGGCAGCATCACCAACAACGGTGAGGTCACCATTGACTCCCAGGGACTCGGGGACGGCTCCAAGATCAACATGACCATCCAGCTCGGGGCCGAGGGAACCGTCGACATCGTCAACGTCTACGGATCCGTCACGGTCTCCGACTCCGCCCTCACATTCACCGAGGGAAGGGACACATACCCCGCCAAGTACAACAACAGTGTCGTGCTCACCGACGTCGCAGGTGTGAAGGTCACCGAGACCCTCACCGTCTCCGAGAAGGACGGAACCTACACCGGAAAGAACACCATGTTCGTCGCGGGCGACATCATTACCGCTGCCGACTACAAGCAAACCGTCGAAAGCGGTGTCGTGACCGTCGCCGGAGAAAACGTCGCAACCGCCGGGGACGTCGTCCTCGGAGACAAGATCGAAATGCAGGTGGACGGCAAGTTCATCGTGTCCGCAGTGCTCACCGCCATCAACGATGGCTCCAAGGTCATCGGATCCGGTGAGATGACCGTCGAGGGAAAGGTCACCGTCAAGGACCCCGTGCCCGAAACACTGACGATCAACGCCGCAACATATCAGTCCGCATCACCTGCATATCATATTTACACCACACTCGAGACCGCACTGGCCGATGGTGCCACTGTCATTACTTTGATGGGAACCAACTCCGTCGAGGCCGACACGACCATCCCCGTGGGGACCACTGTCTCCATGGACGCCGAATCCAAGCTTACTGTCTCCAACAAGGCCATTCTGACCGTCGCAGCCGACGACAGGAACAGCGCCAGGTTCGTCACCGTAGGTGTTGACACCGTCGATGTCAAGGGAACACTTTTCGTCACAAACTTCGCCAAAAGCAAGGTCGAAGAGAAGTCCATACTCAGCGACACCTCCAAGACCGTTGAGAAGACCAGGACCTACACCAACATCTACAGGGCACTGGCCGATGCAGCCGACGGGGAGACCGTGGAGGTCACCCGCGGAGCCGACCTCATCCTCACGAAGGACGTCGAGGTTAAGGCGGGGATCACCCTGAGCATCCCCGAGGACGAGAAGGTCATCGTGGACAACGGGGTCACCGTCACCGTGAACGGAACCGTGTACACACTCGGAACCTACGAGATCGCAACCACCGGGGACGAGTCCAAGGCCGCCGGAACGACCGTAGTCAACGGACTGTTCCTGTTCGATGACAACACCAACTACACCAAGGATATCGTCGGAGCCTACTTCCAGTACTCCTACGCCGTCGGTAACCGCACGGTCGTGCTCAACGCCATCGCACCTTTCACATCGATGCCCGCATTGATGGACAAGGTCGAGTCCGACTACGTCGACCTCTTCGGAAAGATGGACGTCGGTGCCGTCGACTTCTCCGCATATGACGGAGAGCGCGTGTACGTCGTCGCCTTCAACCAGATCTCCTTCGAGACCATCACACTCGGAACCTCCGTTGTCTTCGCGGCAGTCGCATACGAGGACTACGTCGTCACCGCCACCGGGACACTCGTTCTGGCCAACGGATCCGTCGACGTGGACAACATCAGGGGATTCGCAGTGTTCGACGAGACCGATGCCGAGGATGTCATCACATCCCGCCTCTTCGGATACACGACCGTCGACTCCTACAACAACCCCGAGACACTCACCGTCATCGAGAAGGGAAGCATCTCCTTCGACGGAGCCGTCACCATGGACCTGAGTACAACCGAGAATGTGTCCGTCTTCGTCCCCAAGGACGCCACCGTCACGGTCACCTCCGGTGACCTGAAGGGTGCCTTCACGGTCGAGGGTGCAATGGTCGTCGACGGAACCTCCGTCGTGTTCGAGGACCTGACCGTCACCGGAACCATCACAGCCGAAGAGGGCAAAACCGCTGAAGCAATGAAGCTTTTCGTCGGTGTCACCTCCAAGGACTTCGCCATGGCAGGAACGGGATCCGTCGCAGGCGTCACACTCGCCAACAGTGATTCCGCAGTGGCATACGTCTCCCCCAACGCAACCGTCGGGAAGGACATCACCGCACTCAAGGCCACCGAGTACTACGTCGACGACGCACTGTACCTCACGGCCTACGCTGTCTTAAACAACATCGTCCCCATCAACGACGTCAAGTTCGTTGTGAAGGATGCCTGGTTCAACGGATGGATGACCGAGAAGGCCATCGTCATCGGTGCCGACAAGGTCATCGGTGCCGTGGAGAAGGTCTTCGCGGACATCCATTACGAGATCTTCCACATCGAGGTCATCGCCGACTCTGGTATCGGAGCCGTGGCCATCGACGGAAACGTCCTGAAGAACATCGACGGTAATGTGTTCTACACCACCGCGCCCATCAAGGCCGGTCAGCACACCGTCACCTACACCCTCAAGTCCGGATACACCGGCGAGGCCAAGCTGTCCGTCAACGGACAGGGAGCAACAGTCTCCGGAATGAACTTCACACTCTCGGGAACCCCCGAGGATGCCGACGGCATCGATGTGGAGCTCAGCCTCTTCGGAACCACCGTGTCCGACCCCACCATCATCGTCGAGCCCTCCCAGCCCGTTGCCGACAGCGGAATGGGGCTCATCGAGTACCTCCTGATCGTCCTGGTCATCCTCGCGGCCATCCTGGTCGTCGTGGTGTCCATCAGGATGATGAGGAGCTGAGCACAGAGAACGTCTGAGGAATAGACGGATGGCATAACACCAACAACCTAAAGGGAGGGCTCCTCCGGGGGTCCTCCCACCCCCATACAGATACAGCGATACCAGCAGGAGGTTCGGACATGTCCGCAGATGTTCCCAAGACCGTTCGGGGTCAGTCGGGTTGCACAGCCGTGCCCATGTCCCGTCCCGTTGCGAATCATCCCGACAGGCGAGGATGGACATGACGGACGGTCACAGGCAACCACCATCCTCTCCGGAGGGGTACGACACGGATTTCGAGTTCGATGCGTTCCTCCTTGTGATCTCATGCACGGACAGGTCGGACATCATGGTCCTGCCCGACGGAATGGTGCCGGACCGCAGGCTTATGCTGTGTCTGATGAACATCGTCCACATGGCCCATATGACCGGAGCACCGGTGCATGCGGTCGCAAGGACATCGGACGGATGGGTCCATGGTGTGGCGGACCCCGGGGGCACATTCTCGGGACTCCTCTTCCCATGCGGTTCCGATCCGGTGCAGGCCGATGACGGATGTCTGCGGGAGATGTTCCGCAGGACCATCCGCATCGGCATATCGCAGAGGCACATATTCTCCGTCTCCGGTTACTCGGAGACACCATGGTTCGGTGATGCGGTGGGATTCATCATGATGTATGACCGCCGCGGAAGGTACGTGATGACCGACAGGGACCCGCACATCATAGGGTCCGATACGATGGTCATCTCGGGACCCACCGAACTGTTCTCCATTCTGAACGACAAGCAGAGGTCTGTCGGCCACAGGGTCGGCATTCTTGACACAGGAGGGTGCATACCATAACATCGACACTCTCGATCAAAGAAATAACATGTAGCTGTTTAATTTGTAATATTCAGGTCAGGATCAATCTCACGCACTGTCCCCCGCGGACGGTGACAATCCACAACAACCTCTATGGGAGGCCGCACTTCACAGTGCCCTTCGTAAACCAGATTCCAGAGGAGGTGAGGTTCATGAGATCCGTCTCGGGGGCCTTCGTAGTATCAGTGATAATGTTGTTAGGGGTCCTTGTGACCGTTATACCGCCGGATGCGGATGCCGATGACCAAGTCGAACTCCATTGTACGGGCGTGGAGTATGCGGACAGGGTCATGAAGGTGGCGGTGGACCGTGATGTGGACGGGGAGGTGTTCTCCGTGTTCATAGACGGTGTGGAACAGAGACAGCCCGCATTCGGACAGGAGGATGATTGGATCCTCGTGCCCCATCAGCCGTCGGGGGAGCCCGAGAGCTACGTGCTCAGGAGCGATTCCTTCGGTGATGTGGCGTTCACCTATCCCGAGTTCCCGATCCCTTTGGACAAGGGGCGCGATGTGATGGTGTACGTCATCCTGGCCGTCGTGGTCGTGTTGATCCTCGGGGAGGAGATCGCCGCCAGGAGGAAGATGGGTCCGTGAGGGCCTGAGATGAAAACACCCCGTTCCGGCGGGGGTCTTACCCATTTGTCAAGAGGATAAGGTGATAGGATGGATAATCAGAACATCATAGACACGTTCAACAACAATGTCGAATTCGGAAAGTACGTCTTCTTCGCGGTATATCATGTCAGGGAACACAAGGATGAGATCCAGAGAAGCATGGACGGGGAGTATGAGGAGTTCCAGAAGAAGTTCGGAACACGTCCGTTGCGCGGATCGGAACATAATGACGTCAATTGGGAGCCGTTGACGACCGTCCAGGATGTGTATGACAGACTCACTGGTCAACCGTACGTTACAGGATGATCAATCTGAAGGTCTGTTGCGATGACTATGCCAAGGATGTGGGATTCAGTAACCTGGCAGTGTTCTACAGGACTGTGGAGAGCACACTTCCTTCGCTGAAGTTCGTTCTGCCCGATGGCACGGAGGTATCTCCCTTCGATCTGCTCGAGAACATGAGGGATACATTCGCCCATAATTCGGATCCCGGTTGTAAAGATGGCAGTTGCGTTCCGAAGGATACGGACCTCTGTTCCCTCGCATTGACCCCCATCCTCTTCTTCGATGATGGATTGGATCTGAAGGTTGCATCCTATGATCCACACAGTGAGATGATCGCAGGATGATGTTCCATGCATTTGGGCACTCTCGATTACGAACAGGGGCAGTTGCAGTTGTTCGAGATACTGGAGATGGAGGTCTGCCGTGCGATCAATGCCTTCCATGCGATAAGGACAGGAATGCATCCGGATGAGGAAGCCTGCATTGCGAGTAACTTCTGGTGTCCCTTGAACTTTGATTGAGGACATCTCCATTGTCCATAAACGAGGTCGATGCCCATATCATCGGCCTCTTCCACAATCCTCATCGTCGTCTCTGTCCAGGAGGTGGGTCCGGCATCGATGTCCCTATTACAGGCGATCATGGGGCCGTCCGTGTGACAGTGTGGAACCTCATAATCGGAAGATGATATCGTTGTATGTGTGGTTCCATCCGGAATTCTCGTTCAGGTCTGAATATGTCAGATTGCATTCATGCAGATGTACAATCGAGGGGTCAGGCCGGCCTCAGATGTAGAGGCTGTGTTGCGGACACTCATCTTCCGGTCGATTCACGATCATATTTCCTTCATAGGGATTGTGTTCCGAATGGAATCGAAAGAGCTTAGATCACATTCTTCTGGGATTATATAGGTACTGATCGTATGATGGATCGTATGGCATAAGCGGGTATCGTCAAAGGATGGTGTGGTTATAATCGATGCAGAGGAGGCGAAGATCCTGGAGGGACACAAGGTCCCCATCAGATATGATCAATCGAGTGGCATGTATCCTGAGTTCACCATCCGTTATCTGAGGAACATAGGAATGCTCGAATGCTATTATGATTACCATAAACGCTGTGGGATGATCATAACCACCAAGATGGGATTGGACTATCTGAGTCTGTATTACGATATACAGAAGGTGAATGAGATGAGGCGCATCTCCGCGGACGCAGATAGGTCTGATGTCCCGCGTCGTAAGAAGGCCAGGAAGGCTTCCTGTTCAATTGAGGGTGGGATATGACCTATTGTTGGATCCCCCATCCGTTCGACCGTCTGCCTGCCTTCACATTGCCGGCTGATATGCGGTCCGGGCTCTTCGCCAAGGTCTTCGGTGAAAGGGGCGGGATGATCGGCGGTCTGTATGCATTGTCGCACGGTCGGGAACTCGATCTGACGATGGATGTCGTCAACGATCCGCAATATTCATCGTTCAATCTGAGGGTCCACGATGATGGGGGTGAACTGGAGTTCAGGGTGGTCCTGGATTCACAGGGTTGATGTTCATGACGGGTGGTCATCCTGATGTCCTGGGAAACGGACTCGTTATGAAGGACGTGATATCGGCGTTCAGAAGGGTATTTGGTCATATCGATCTGCGCCATCAGCGGGGGAGGGACGGGTTCAATTCATCCGATGAGATCGGACGTGAGCGGGCTCTATCCGAGTTGATGGATGGTATGGTCGGTGTTCTGCGTGATGAGCTCTGGCATTTCTCATCCGATGTGCATCAGTGCCTTGAGATACAGAACTGTCAGGCATCCAACACGTTCGATATGTCGGTCTCCGATCCCGGAACATCCTTGGAGAGCCGTTTCAGGGATGTGAGGTCCTCCAATTCCGATGAGTTGAACACAAAGAGATCGGACATTCTACATCGAGGACATGCACTCCGAGAGCTGTCAGCATGGCAATGTGGTCAGAATCATCTCAAAGCTGTTCGGATTCACTGACCATCAGAGGGCGATCGATGAATTCGAGTCTCAGAAAGTCGGAACCAGAGTGAATCTCCTTTCTCTCAACGTCTGATGCGGCATCTTAGCAACCCGACCCTGTCCTCCAACAGTCTGACGACGGCATCCGTACGGTCGGGGTGGTTCTATCCGTTCTCCGGTGAGAGCACCTCGCGGGCGATCTGTGGTATCCGGTCGAGCGCATCGGAATCCACCCAGTCGAAGGACGACACGAGGTCGATCTGCTCTTTGAATGTCCTCTTGAACGGTTTGCATTCGACGCGGTCCTTGGAGTATATGTTCTCTGTGAGGTCGTCATGGCACAGGGACGATCCGCTGTCGAATACGGGTGCCGCCCCGATCCACTCCAATGAATCCGCATCACGGATGATGCCGAAGTTGTTGGTGTGCCTGTCCGTGTTCATGATCAGGTGGTCCAGGACGATCATCCTGTCCAGTGACGGGATGATGTCCAGACCCATTGAATCGCAGACCCGCACATAGTGGTCGTAGAACGACTCATCATTCCTTCTCTTGATGATGAACGATGCACGGAAGGCTGAGGCCAGCTCCGTATCTGTACCGATCATATTGTCGCATATCGAGCATGGTTGGTCTTTCACGAACATCAGGGAGTAGTCCACATGGGGGATGTGCAGGAGGTCGGCTATGCGTGATGCGATGACCTCGTTGTATGGTTCCTGAGAGAAGGGTCTGTTTCCGCCTTTGACGAGACATCTATTCCCGTCGAAGATGCACCATCTCTTTTCCAGCATTCCGTCGCATGTGCTGTCCGGTGACCTGAGGTCCATGTCTCTGGAGGTGTCCCTCAGACCGAACATGATATCTCCGAGGTCCTCCGGGAATGTGTTCCCGAAGGGGTTGATATCATTCCATGATATGTCTGAGCCACGGGGTTTGATCCAGTAGTGGTCGGTCAGGCTGATGCCCAGAGGGCTGAGGACCAATTGCATAGGACTGATAATCTCGAGTCCCTCTAGGATGTCCCCGAACCCTCGACGGTTGCGCGGGATGGTCCTGCCTTTCCACCAGTCGTCCATCTGGGAGGTGTCCGGAGCCCTGTTGACGAGGGTGCCGTAGGGCATGTGGTCGGGGGATGCGACATGTGCGACCTGGAGCAGGTCACCTCTGATGTTGAGGTTCAGGTCGGTGACCATAGTGTCTTTGTGCATCAGTTCGAACCATGTCATGGGGTTCTCACCCTTTCATACCGTATTTCTCATCGATACGGTGGATGATCAAAGGGTCGTCGTTTATGGATTTGACACCCTCTGTGACGATCAGATGAGGTTCCTCCTCAAGGAATGCCTCGAGTCTTGTCGCGGCTTCGGGCGTGTCGATCACGATGCCCTGGTAGAATCATTTCAATGTCATATCGAATATCTTAAAGTATGTGATGTGGTTCAGATTAATAAATTATGGTATCAAGGAACGGTAAGGGGCCAATCCACCACGTTGATGAGCTCCACCTCTTCCGGAACATCGTTTTCATCACGGTCCATGGTCAGAAGCACCCTCCCGTATCCTGACCTCTCCGCTTTGAGATCTATGTTGATGATCTCCGATCCCGGAGCGCCGTCGTTTCTAAGATGTTCAATGAACTGTCTGATCAGTTCCGATTTCCCATATCCGTGGAGGCCTGTGATCACCTTGACGAGGTCCATGTCCTTTCTGTGGGGGTCGAGGATCCTGATACAGTCTGAGTGGAGGATGACGGTCCGCATAGTGGCAGTCCTACAATAATATTGTTACATATTGGATTAGAATCAAGTGAAATGGTGGATCGGTGTACATCATTTCCGCTTCAGACAGTACTTCTCATAGAGGCGACGGGCGACCTCAGGGTCGTTGTATGTGAAAGTGCTTTTATCTGTAACGATCAGATGAGGTTCCTCCTCAAGGAACGCTTCGAGTTTCGCTGCGGCCTCCGGAGAGTCTATGACTATGTCCTGATAGAACGACTTCAATGCCATATTGTACACCTCGGAGTACTCATAGTAAGCCGGATAGATAATACATTGTATCAGACATATGACATATTTTTATGTATGTCAAGATCCCAATCTCCAGATGTTTTCAACACAGTCCGATGTATGGTTTCATTAACAATCGTTAAACCAATCTCCCACCCACCTCCTCCACGAACCCTCCGGCACTCCCTTCCACATCGCTCCAATCGACCTTCCTCCTGAACCTCCTCTTCCCATTCCTGGACACTACGAACCACTCTGTGTCATCCCTATCTCCGTACACCGTCAGCCCCCACTTCACACCGTCCAGATACCATTCGAAGTGGAGTTCGTAGGGTTCGTCCCTGCAGAACAGGTACTCCGCATCGCCCCAGTCCGCGCCATGCCCTTCCAGGGCATCGCAGAACATCCCGGCCTGCTCCTGGAGGGGGTAGCAGGTGCATTCCATGATCGAGGACCTCATCCGTTCCATGCACCTCATATCCATGGCGGGGGATGTGATGGTTTGCCTGGAGGACAGAACATCCCGCCGGATATACATACGCAGGACCTCATCACCGGAACATGACAGAACGGTCCGATCTGAATGGACAGTATTCGAATCCGAGCGGTGATGCAGGCAGGGATGTCCTGAGGGCCATGAACGAGCATCATGTGCCGTTGTGGGAGTTCTGCCTGTCTCACATGCCCAAGGGGATGGACGGTTCCGTACTGGACATCGGTTGCGGGGGCGGAGGGTTCCTCGGTATGATGCACAGGAGGTATCCGTACGCCATGTTCTTCGGTACGGACATCTCCCGGGAGTCGTTGGGGGCGACGGCGGAGAACAACCGGGACATGATGGACGAGGCTGCGTTGGAGCTGCATGAGGCGTCAGTGGAGGACATGCCCTTCGTGGACGGTGCGTTCGATCTGGTGACGGCGATGGAGACGTACTTCTTCTGGCCCGATCTGAGGAGGGGGATGGAGGAGGTCTCCAGGGTGACCTCCGCGGGAGGGGTCCTGGTGATAGGGTCGGAGATGAGGGTGGACCCTTCGGACGACGATACCTATAGGGATGCGGCGCTGAGGGATTACGGTGCGAAGCTGGTGTCGGACGATGAGATGGTCGGGATCATGGATTCCTGCGGGTTCGATGTCAGGGTGTTCACCGTGCCGGAGAACAGATGGGTTGTGTTCGTGGGGTCGAAAAGGTTCTGATGGTCTTTCTTCGGTCCGTCCTGAAACCTCTTCCTTAGATTCAAAGGTTCTAATAGTTAATGTAGAAACATTGATTGTAGCATCATTAATCTGAATTCGTACCGAATCCGTCCGACCCCCGTATTTACTTTAAATATGGTGATTCAATGGAGCGGGTTGATGCGATGGGATGCACCCTGTACTGGGTGTTATCTCAATGTGTCCCGGGTCCCGGCGGTGCGTCCGTGCGGGGTCCGTGATATCCGAACCCGGTGCATCCTCCTTGGGAAGGGGGTTGATGCACGCGGACACGGGGGTGAGGGGAAAGGGAAGGCCCTTCGGATCCCGGCCCTGCCGATATGCGGGGTTTCCGTGAGGCCGTCGTCGTGGGATGGCGGTCGGGTTCTCGGGCGTCGCCATCCGAATCCATGACCATGCTCCAGCGTTAGCCATGTTCGGCTGTTCAATGGATGGAGGTTGTGGTGATATGTAATAGCGTGAGCTGTCGATGGATGGACGATGCTCTGACCTATAAGGAGCAGAAGTTCATGAGAACTATGAAAGATATGAAGAAAGTGCTCACTGTCGTGATGGCACTCGCGGTCGCATTCGCGGGTGTTGTCATGCTCTTTGCAGATGACGATTCTGCAGCAGAGACGGGAGAAGCAACATCGAAATATGACCAGAGCGTGAACGGCGTTCTGGATTTTGATTTCAAGTCGACCGACGGGGTTGACAATTATAAGTTGAATAACCAGATTCAGGTTGTTTATGACAAGGACTCTAAGACATATATTGTCACTGGGACCGTTGCCAAGCAAGAAACAACCGGCGATGGAAAATTCGCTGCCCTCTGGGGAAATGCAGACTATCCCTACGGAATAGCGTTCAAAGTCACTCTAGACCATGGAGAAACTGTGAAAGTCGGTGAAGGGACTCCCGGAAGTGACAAAGAGTGTCTCCTTTTCATCAAAGAAGCAACTCAGAAGAGCGTTGTGATCGGTCCTGATCAGTATACTATAGATTTCAGGAATGTGGTTCTCTGCCAGAACGAGGAGGACAATCCTGACTATGGGTATGTCGTCATTCCTAATGCAAATGCCATTACCCGCGGTGTATCCGAGGGAATTGGTTCTAATGGCGGGACGTGGTCTCTGAATGGGGAAACATTAACACTTACCAATTACAATGGAGTTGAGTATTTCAATGGTAACTTTGGTGAGGTTATCCTTGTTGGAGATAACACAATCACCTTGTCCGGAGTAGAGAACGCTCTTGGATCAACCAAGGGATTCATCATCAAGAGTGTTGACGGAGTCGGATCGCTTGACATCGTGATGGATGAGATTACTGACGCAAAAGCCATCTGCAGTTCAGGGAATGTCACGATAAATGGAGTTGATGTTTCCATATCTGTAGCTGAAAAAGGGAAGGCCAGTGAGAGCAGCATTGAAAATGCAGTTGCGATCAATGCAGGAAACTTCAACATATATGATGCAACACTGACCATAGATGTCGCCGAGACTGATTATAAAAACGCTGTAGGAATTAATTCCAATGGAACAGTGGATATCAAAAGTGCTACTATTCAAATAAACGCAGGATCGTCCGGTATCGTTGCGAAGGGTGTAATCATCGCTGCGTCCGATGTGGATGTGGATGCAGATCAGTTCGGGATCAAAATAAATTCCGGCGAGGATTCTCAAGGAATATCCATAACGAACAAATCCGATGTCGAGGTCGAGGTGTACGGACTCGCAGAGGGTTATTACCAGCCCTATGGGATTTACACTAACAATTTGAATGTTCAGTCCGATTCCATTCTTAAAACCCAAGGAATGTATGTGTCAAAAAGTGCGGTCAACAATGCGACAGTGATCAACGACGGCGACATGGTGATCGTAGATGATGCGACATTCAACAACGTAGGGGTATTTGAGAACAACGGCATCGTCGGAATTTATGGATTATTCGAAAACTCTAATGGTCAAACTGTGAACAACGGACAGATGAGCAACTATGCTCAAAAAAATAACACCAATTTCAACCTCCTGATTAAAGTAGTAGATAACGAGAAGGTCCTTGAGGTGGAATCGTCTTCTGAAAAAGTGGAACTTCTCGCCGATGGGAGATTCTTTGTTGAATTGCAAGTCAAGGTAAGTCTGGCTGATACAACTGGAGATAATAACGCTGATCCTAAAGCGGTGACATACTATGGAACGATCGAGTATACCTCCGGCAGTAAGAGTGATGGAAGTTGGTGTGTAACAGGATACAGTGTTGATGTGGTTAATAATGAAGGGGAAATCCTGACCATAGTATACAACAACAGTGTGATTACAGGATATGAAATCTATTCTGAAAAGGATACCTTCTATTACAAAGGAGATGGATCGAACACTGTAAATGAAGGAACAGGGCAGGATAACGAGAAGGCTGCATTCAAAGATGGAGCCGTAGAATGCGATTCTCAGATGTCTGTGACTGGAGGTTCTTTTGCCAATGAGGGTACAGTATCGGTCGGTGCAGAATGCTCGGAATTCTTGGGAGAGGGAGAATTCACCAACGGTGGAACCTTCGAAGTGAACGCGGATATTAAAATCAATGGAGGGAAACTCTCTGGCAATGATGCCGTAGTCGGAGCAGGTGTCACATTGAACCTCTCCGGAGAGATCGATATGGTTTTCTCCAACAGTGGATCCTACACAACAGTAACTGCTTCCTCATCGACCCCTATTGTTACAAAGTTCACTGACGTAATCAAGGTCGTTGGGAAAACCGAAGGTGTGACCATTACGGCGCCTGGAACCAATGATAACAACAGTAAGGGTTTGCTCGCAATCACCGGAATGGATGCAAAGGATAAGGAAACCGCCACCATTACCCTTCTGCAGGGGTCAGCCTCCGTAGCAGGGAGTGTTGGAACCGGAATGGAAGTCAGAGTCGCATCCGGGGCCACTCTTCAGATTGATAGAGGAGGAGTCAAAGCTACAGTAGGAGTCATCTCGGTTCAGGATGGAGCCGAACTGAACATGAAGGTCTCCTCTGATAGGAACACCTATTCCTATGGAGAACTCAAATACACGATCTCATTCCAGAATGAGGGATATACCTACTACGGAAGCATCCAGTTCGCACTGGCCAATGCTGCCGAGGGTGCCACACTCGAACTTGATTCAAACGCTGGAATCAATGAAAATACCGCAGTCAAGGCAGGAATCACATTGGTCTTCGCTGATGGGGTAGAACTGACCATTAGTGGAACTAGCGATAAGAAAATCACTGTTTCCATGGGTGATGGGGCGAGATTCATCCTTGGAGGGAATTCGAAACTGGAGGTCGATAAAAACGTGACATTCTCTGGAACGGTCGTCTATGATGTCAATGAAATAATCTTCGACAAAGTGGAATTCACGAATCCCGCGGATATCACAGGAGTGAAGGCATCTACGACCACTGAATCTTTATTGAATGTCAAAATGGATGCAAATGATGGAATCATCACCGTCTCTAAGGGATTGTCAACCGGAGGACTTGAAATCAGCGGGAAGATGCAAACCTCTAACCCTCAGAAACTCAATACAACATCCAAACTCATAATCTCTGAAGGGGCGACATTCAAAGTCACCTCTCAG
>CAZCMJ010000026.1:0-21105 GCA_964499845.1 uncultured Methanomassiliicoccales archaeon | reverse complement strand
GGTCAGGGCCCTGACCACCATCATCAGGATGAAACAGATGACGATCAGCACGATGGAGCACATGGCCGCATCGGCATACATATGGTCCTGGACCAGCTGTGTGATGTATATGGGGACGGTGCTGACGGAACCGCTGATCGCCACGGTGGCACCTGTCTCCCCGAGACTCCTGGTGAACGCGAGGATACCTCCTGCGATCACGGATGATTTGACTATGGGCAGCAGGATCTTCCTGAAAGCCTGGAAGGGCTTGGCACCGAGGGTCATGGCCACCTCCTCGTAGGACGGGTCCACCTCCTCTATGGCACCGGTCAGGTTCCTGACCACCAACGGATACGTGAACGATATGTGTCCCAGGATGACCAGCACCAGGGCTATGGAATCGTTCATGCCGAAGCTTCCCCAGAACAGGGCCAGGGAGAATCCCAGGGCGGTGGTGGGGATGATCAACGGGATGTTGACCAGTGTGTCCAGCACCCCTGCGAACCTTCCGTTCTTGTGCCTGGCGATGTACATCGCCACGGGGATACCGAATATGACGTCGAATATCACCGCGACACCTGCTATCAGGAACGAGATGCCCGTGGAGCTCAACAGACGCCCGTAGTCCACCGCAGGCACGGGCTCCATCAGATACATGAATATGTAGAAGGAGGGGATCAGCACCACGATCAGCAGGAAACCGATGGCCAGGATGTTCTTGGCCTTGGGCAGTGCCCCGCGGCTGACCTTGCGACCCAGTTCGGGCCAGACCTTCTTTATGGGGATCCTGAACCTGACCATCACCCTCTTCACGACGAAGAGCAGGACCAGGGCCAGGAGGATCATGATGACGCTGATGAGGATCATCGGACCCATCGCCTCCTCCGGCGATATGCCCTTCATGTAGCTGATGAAGGTAGGTCCCGTGAAGAATGTGGTCTCCACACCCATCAGGGCCAGTGCGATGTACGTACCCCCGGTCTCCGACAGGGACCTGGCGAAACAGAGGATGAAACCTGTGGCCAATCCGGCGCGGAACAACGGGAGTGTGATCGTACGGACGGCGGTCCATCTGGATGCCCCCAGGGTCATGGCCGCGGTCTCGTAGTTCGGTTCTATCTGCTCCAATATGGCCGAAAGGGAACGGACCATGTACGGGTATGTGAAGATGATGTGGAGCAGGACCATCATCATGTACGGACTGACGTTGAACCCCAGACCCGGGATCGAGACACCGTCCACGGGCATACCCCAGAAGATGACCACCGACAATCCGAGAACGGCTGTGGGGAACGCCAGGGGCATGTCCATCAGGGTGTCCAGGAGCTTCTTCCCTTTGAAATCCCTACGGACCAGGATCCACGCCATGGGCAGACCCACGAGGATGTCCACCAACGTGACCACGAATGCGATGCTGAACGAGTTCCACACGGCACCGTTGATGAGGGCCATCATGGCCGAATCACCGAGGACCTCGGATACGAGATCCCATTCCGTGAGGATCTTCGTGACGACGAATATCGACGGGATGACGATGATGACCAGAAGGATCGCCACCGCGAAACCGAACCAGGCCCTGCGGACCTTCGGATCCCCGGACATCTCATCGATCTTCTTCAGAGCGGACATGGAGGAACCTCACTGGATCGATATGCTCACAACATTGTTCCCGCGGAGTACGACGCAACCCAGGCGCCTTCCCTCGTCCCCATCCGCGGATGTCTCCACGGTCTCCTCGAGGACCATGTTCATGTACTCATCATAACCGGAGAGCCTCCCCTCCAGGACCCTCCCATCCTTCAACAGGAGGGAGACACGTTTTTCCAACGATTTCTCGAGGAGAGACTGGGGCATTACCATGGTCTCCACATTCCCCTTTATTAAATAATAATTTGGGGGAGTCCCCTCCGACGGTCGGAGGGCTTCCCCCTGAAAACGGTGATGGGTTCGGGAAAGGAGGGTTCACTCGGCCCCGTCTGACGGATCCCTGGCAGGCTCCGGGGCGGGGGCTGCACGGGCCTCTATCCAGGCACGGATATCGGACTTGCGGGTGCTCCCGATGCCGAAATACTCCGAGAACCTCTTGGTGGTGGTGAGCTCCAGGGTCTGACCGGACCTCTTCCCGGACACGAAGCCGAGGTCGATGAGCTTGTGGACATCGTCGTATGTCCTGGGTCCGCGGGCCTTGAACAGCTCCGACTGGAGGACGGGTTGGTTGTACGCGATGGTGCTGAGCGTCCTCATCACACCCGGTGCCATCTCCGCCTTGGCGAAGGTCCCCGTGCACTCGGAATACTCCGGTCTGAGCATCATCCTGTACTCTGTACCGATCTTGGCTATGACGATGGCCGATCCCCTCTCGTCGTACTCCCTGCGGAGGTCCAGTAGGGCCAGGCGCACCTCCTCTTCCGAGATGCCGATCTTACCGGCGATGTCGGAGATCCTCAGGTTCTCCGCACTGGAGAACAGAGCGGCCTCCACCGCCCCTTTGGGATCCAAATCAGATCACCGCTTGGGTGAGAGGGCTCCCGTCGGAATCCTCCAAGGTCCCGGAGGTCCAGTCGGTCTTGATCTCTATGAATATGTCCCCGCCGGGGAGGGAATCCTGCCAAACGTCCAGGTGTCCGTCCCTCACCAGATGAAGGACGGCCACGAACACCGTGAGGTTGTCCCTCAGGTCACCGGTGAACAGGTCATCTATGCAGATCTGTCCGGTACCGAGCTTCCTGATCCTGTTCCATACGGCCTCCACGTCCTTCTCGTCATCCTCGTCGTGGGCCTTGTTCTCGAACCTCTGGACGGGTTCCCTGGCCTTGAGCTGCGCCCTGACGCGCTCCCTCTCCCTCTGGACCTCGATCTCCTTCCTGGCATCCTCGAACGCATCGATGAGCTCGTACATGGTCACAGGACGGACGGGTTCCCTCTGGTAGGCCTCCCTGAACGAGACCTCGGGCACCGCCAGTGGGATCTCCTCGTCGAAGAAGCTGTCGTCGATCTCCTCGAACTCGGGCTCGATCGGGGGCTCGGACCTGTTGCGGGTGGAATCGGACTGGAGCCTGAGGATCCTCCAGGCCATCAGGATCAGCTTCCCTGCGACGATCATGTCGAACTCGTCGGCGGCGACCTTGCGGGTGTACATCCTGACGAACTCGGAGAGGTCTATCTCCCAGGGGTCGATCCCGTTCTCAAGGACCAGGCTGAACACGGCCCTGATGGACTCGTCCACCGGATCCTGCAACCTCTCCCCGGACTCCGCCCTGGAGAGAATGTCCATGTACCCTCCGATCCTCTCGAAATCCTCGTAGTTCTCACTCATGGCCTTGTGGAACAGCAGGTGCTGCTCCAGATCCTCCATCCTAACATTCCCATCCATCTCAGATCGCCTCATCCTGTTGCTTCCTCTTGGCCTCCTCCTCATAGCGGGAGACCTCTGCAAGGTCGGGCTGCATTATGACCTTGCTTATGCCCGTGGGGGGCCTTGTGACACCGATCAGATGATCGGCCAATGCCAGGGTCACCTTCCTGAGTGACACCTGTATGAACTGTGCCTTGGCGGAGCTGGCCTTGACCCTCTTGGCCACCATCTCCGCGTTCACCGAATCCAGGAACATGTCCACTTCGTCCAGCACGTAGAACGGGGACGGTTGATACTCTTGGATGGCGAAGATGAACGACAGGGCGGTGAGTGACTTCTCCCCTCCGGACAGCGCCTCCAACCTCAGGAGCTTTCCGTTCCTGGGCTTGGCGTTGATCATGAGTCCGCCGCTGAAGGGATCATCCTCGTTCTCGAGTCCCATGAACGCCTCCCCTCCTCCGGACAGCTCCGAATAGATCGCCTTGAAGTTCTCGTTCACCGCATCATAGGAGCGCATGAACAGACCCTTCTTCTTGGATGTGAGGGATTCCATCAGCTCATTGAGCTCCTTGATGTACTTGTTGAGGGAGGCCACCTCGGCCATGAGGCCGTCGTAACGGGCCTTCTTCTCCTCGTAATCGTCGATGGCACGGAGGTTCACGTTGCCCAGCTTCCCGAGCTCCGCCTCCCTTGCCCTGATGATGCGCCTGATCTCCTCCTCCGAGGGTATGGGCAGGGGCACATCGATGGTTATGGCGTCCACCTCGGCCCTGAGGTTGGCCACCGACTCGGTGAGTATGGTCACCTGTGCCTCGAACGACGCCTTGGATGCGTTTGCGTTCTCGATGTCCTTGGAGGTCTCACGGATCTGGGATTCCAGACCGTACTTCTCCTGCATCAGCGCATCCTTCTGGTTGCGGAGGTCCTCGATACCGCCCTCCATCTCGGCCTCGATCCTGCGGAGTGCATCCAGGTCCAGCCTGGCCCTCTCGATGAGACCCGTGTTCTCGGTGATGATCCTCTCGTCCTCGGCTATGGCCTCCATGACCGCGTCCAGCTGCATCTGCAGGGACTCGTTCTGCTTCCCGTAACCGACGATCTCAGTCTCCATGCCACCGATCTGGAGCTTGTAATCCGATATCGTGTTGTTGAGCCTGTAGAGCTCGTCGCGGACCGCCTGTATCCTGTTCTGCAGTTCCACCGGTGCGATCTGGGCGATGCGCTCCTTGACGGCGTTCCTGTCGGATGTGATGGACGTTAGACGCTCGGACACCTCTCCGAACTGCCTCCTTGCGACATCCAGCTCGGCGTCGGCGACGGAGACCCTCTCGCGTACGAGCTTCATCTCCTCGGAGGCTGCCTTCCTGAGCTTCTCCAACTGGGCGATGCGTCCCTGTATCTGGGCCATCTGCTCCCTCTCCTTGAGTCCGGAGGCGTTGGCGTCCCTCATCATGTCGTCGGCGGCACGGATCTCGTCGCGGACCTGTTTGAGCCTGTATCTGACATCATCCAAAGCATCGGAGGCCTTCCTGAGCTTCTCACCCAGTTCGGCCAACTTGTCCTCGGAGGCCGCACCGAACTTCAGCAAGTTCTGCTGACTCAGGTTACCTCCGACCATGGCACCCGACGCCTCGATGAGCTCACCGTGCATGGTGACGATCCTTATGCCGCCCATGATGCGACGGGCGGTGTCCATATCCTTGACGACCAAGGTGTCGCCCAGGACGTACCAGAAGGCGTTGTAGTACTTCTGGTCGAAATCGATGAGGTCGATGGCGTATCCCTCGGAGTCCTTGACGCTCATGATGGCCTTGGCCCTGGGCTTACCCCCCATCATCTTGGTCAGGGGCAGGAACGTCACACGGCCCAGCCTCTCCTTCTTCAGGTATGCGATGGCGTCGGCGGCGACCTGGTCGTTGTCCACGACGACCGCCTGCATCTTACCTCCGGCGGCGACGGACAGGGCGGTCTCGAACCCCTTGTCGACGGTTGCGAGCTCCTGGATGGTCCCATGGATGCCGCGCATCTCGCCCCTGTTCCTCAGCGACAGGATGGCCTCCACAGCCGCACTGCCCCTGTTCACCCTGTCGGAGACCTTCTTCTCCGCCTGGAGGGCGTTGTATTCGGAATCGATCTTACGGTAGACGGCGTTGAGCTCAGCCTCCTGCTTCTCCAACTCGGATTCCCTGCCCTTGGCCTCCAGGATCTTCGCTCCGTAGTCCTCTATGCTGGGGCCTGCGGTCGTCTTGATCTGATCGAGACTCCACTTGGCATCCTTGATCTCGAAATCGGTGTTCTGGAGCTTCTCATCCGTGGCGGCGAAGGCGTTATGTGCCTCCTCCGAGGCGGATTCCGCCTTGGCGAGCCTTCCCTGGGCAGTACGGAGTTCGGCGGAACATACGTCGAAATCTGCCTCCACCTGCACTAGACGCTCCTGGAGCTCCCTGTGCTCCCCTCCGACCTGGGAGATGAGCTCTGCGACCTCCTTCTCCTCAGCCTCCTTCAGGGCCTTGGATGCCTCGGCCTCACCGAGCCTGATGGTGATGTCATCCTTGGACTGTCTGAGGTCGGTGATCTCGTTGTTGTTCTCGGAAATGGACTCCTCGAACTTCTGCCTAAAAACCTCCTGCTCCTCTTTGTCGGATTCGGCGGACTCCTTCCTGTCCTTCTTTGTGGCCAGGTCTATCTTGGCATCCTCGATCCTCTGCTTGAGCTGCTTGTATTCGGGACCGATCTTGGAGGCGATCTCATCCTCCTTGGCACGGATCTCCCCCTCCTTGTTCCGGAGTGCTGCCCGGAGTTCGGCACTCTTTGCGGAATCGGATTCGATCCTGGCCGCGAGCCTCTCTATCTGCTCGGTCTGGGAATCGAGTTTCGACTGCTCCATCTGGAGTCTCCTGTGGGAGTACTGTGCCTTGGCCACATCCAATGCGTTCCTGGCCTCCAGATACTTCCTGGCGTCCTCTCTCTCCCTCTCGAGCTTCGAGACCTGTGAGGATAATTCCTCGGTGACGATGGAGATACGGTCCAAATTGGTCTCGGCCTCCGTCCTCTCGGAACGGGCCTTGTCTATGTCGGCGTCGAAGCTCGCGATACCGGATATGCCGTCGAGGATACGGCGCCTCTCGTTGTTCCCCATCTGGACGATACGGGTGACATCACCCTGCTGGACGAGGTTGTAACCGTCCGCGCTGATCCTGGCCTTGGTGAGGAGGCTGTCGAACTCGGACATGGTGGATTTGCGGTCATTGATGAAGAAATACGAGCTGTAGTCCTGACCGTTGTCGGACATCTTGACATAACGGGTCAGTCTGACGGTGTCGTCATCCCAGGGCATGAGCCTATCTGTGTTGTCGAAGACCAACGACACCTTGGTGTAGGATGCTTTGTTCTTTGATTTCCCGCCATCGAAGATGAGATCGGTGAGCTTTCCAGCACGGACGGCCTTGGAACTCTTCGGACCGAGTACGAAGAGGATCGCATCCGTGATGTTCGATTTCCCGGAACCGTTCGGGCCGGTCACGGCCGTATAACCCTCCATGAGGGGGACCGTAAGCTTCCCACCGAATGATTTGAAGTTCTCCAGTTCGACCTGTTTTAAATACACACTACACCCCCGACGGGGGATCCGGACCCGTGCGGCCCCTTGCATCCCATGCCACACATGTTAGGTCAGGGCACGTTCCCTTCACGCGCGCCCGCATATGTAACGGAAAAGTATGTCGAATGCGATATTTAAAAAATATTACGCGCGAACGAGAGTGGACCGGATGGCCGCGGACAACCGTGTCACTCCAGGAGCGCGGGTATGTCGGCCACGGATCCCAGGACATGGGTAGGTCTGATATCGGACATCATAAGTTGTTCCTCAGACGTCTCTCCGGAGAGGACGAGGATGGATGCCGTTCCGGCACGGACGGCCATCTCGATATCGGTGTACAGACGGTCCCCGACCATGACAGTCCCCGCAGGATCCACGCCCATCTCACGTGCGGCCATGTCCAACATGAGCCCGTTGGGCTTACCGATGACCACGGCCTCCTTCCCACACATCTGTTCGAACATCCTGATGAACGGACCGATGTCGATATCGTACGCATCCTCTGTCGGACACAGGTCGTCGGGATGGGTGGCGATGAGCTCGGCACCCGACATGAGGAAACGGTATGCATTGTTGATCTTCTCGTAGGTGATTGTCCTATCGAATGTCAGAACGACGATATCGGGATCATAATCCACTATGTCGACGCCGGCGGCCCTCATCTCCTCCACGACATCGGGTGATGCCACCGGATAGACCCTCTTGCCTGCACGCTCGGACAGGACGAACCTGGTGGTCGCTATGGCGGATGTGAGTACGTTCTCCAACTCCACATGGAAACCCATGCGGATGAGCTTCCGATAGTAGTGGTCACGTGCACTGGACGAGTTGTTGGTCAGGAACACGAAGGGTATCCCCCTCTCCCTCAGAGCGTCGATGAAGCCGATCGCACCGGGGATGAGGTCCCCTCCCTTGTAGACCGTCCCGTCCATGTCTATCATGAATCCGCTGTACCTCACAGATATTCCTCCGCAACCATGTCGAATGTGCGCCTGAGCTCCGCCCTGGACACTTTGTTGTATATCGTGGCGGCCGGGTGATAGGTCGGGATGAAGGGGACATTCCTGTCGCCCACGCGTATGGTGGTGGGCACGTTGACTATCTCGGCCATCTTCCCCTCGAAACCCATCAGGTCCCTGCATGCGGACTTGCCCAAACCTATCACCAGACGGGCATCATGGAGCTCCGAATCCAGGAACGGACGGCATGCCGCCATCTCCTCATGAGTCGGGTCCCTGTTCCCCGGAGGTCTGCACTTGACGGTGTTGGTGATGAGCACCGAACCCCTTTCGATGCCCGCATCCGCCAGCATTCCGTCCAGGATCTTCCCGGAACGACCCACGAAGGGCCTCCCCTCAAGGTCCTCGTTCTCACCGGGTGCCTCCCCGACGAGGATTATCCCCGTGGAGGGATCCCCGTCCGGAAGGACGATGTTGGTACGTCCTGCGCAGAGTCCGCACAGGCTGCAATCGGCCTCCGGCCTCATCTCTTCTCGCTGACGAGTTCGGATGCCCTGACCAGGGGGTTGAAGGCGACACCGATCTCGGCCAGGTTCTCCCTTCCGCCTCCCTCGCGGTCGATGACGGATATCACGTTGGTGACCTCGGCCCCGTTCTCGCGGAGGGTCTGGATGGCCTTGATACTGGATCCGGCCGTGGTGATGACGTCCTCGACGACCAGGACCTTGTCCCCGGGGTTCAGATCACCCTCGATCAGTTTCCCCGTTCCGTGGTCCTTCTTCTCCTTCCTGATCATGACATAGGGGATGCCTGTCGCCAGAGAGAGTGCGGCCGCAAGGGGGACGGATCCAAGGACGACTCCTGCGATCCTATCGGGACGGATGTTCTCCATCTGCATCTTCTCGGCCATCAGCTGGGAGATGAGGTACAGCACCTTTGGGTTGGTGCTGGCCTTCTTGATATCGATGTAGTAGTCGCTCTTGGCACCGGATGCCAGTGTGAACTCTCCGAACTGCAGTGCCCCGCAGTCGGTCAACGCATTGGAAAGATCGCTCATGTGAATCACCAGGGCTCCTTCTTCAGGCCCATCTTGTATCCCACGATGTTCACCAGACGGTGGATGGCGAACATTATGATGATGATGAACAACAGGGCGGCGATGTGCCAACCCTCGATGTAGGTCGCATATATCCAATCGGGATAGAACAGAGCTGTGATGCAGAACGCACCGATCACGAAGTCGTACTGGTCCAGGATGGGGGCCTTCTGTCCCCTCTCCATTCCCAACCTCCTCTTGATGAACGCTCCGCACAGGTCCCCCAGGACGGCACCGAAGGAGAGACACGCCAGAACACCGACATTGCCCCATAACGGTCCGTATCCCCAGTAGTCTACCGGATCCCAGATCGATGCTATCAGTATCATGATCAATCCGATGGCGATACCGCTAAGGGCCCCTCCGAAGAAGCCCCTCCAGGACTTACCGTCACCGAAGATCCTCTTTCCCCTCCAGGTCCTACCGAAATCTATCTTGGTCTTTCCTCCGAAAACCACCGCGGCGGAGTTCGGGACCATCGCAGGCAGGAAGAGCCAGAGACCGGTTATCATGACCGTTATGACACCTATCACATCCATGGATGCACCTGATTGCTCGGAATGCGGACAAGATGTATAATGTTGGCGGAGTCCCTTATCTACAACCACCTGCATCCCGGGACCATGTTGGTATTGGACAGCTCCGCATTCTTCTCCATGGACGCCCTCCCCGAGGAGGAACACGTGTGCCCTCCCGGCGTGATCAGGGAATTGGAGAAGTACGAGGACCCCCGCCTTGCGTTATGGGGCGACATGGTGCACGTGTCGGACTGTTCCAAGGAATCCATGGACAGGGTGACCGAGGCCGCACGGAAGAGCGGGGATCTCGGGAGGCTCTCGCCCGTGGACATGACCGTCCTCGCATTGGCATTGGATGTTCAGGGGACCATATGGTCCGACGACTACTCCATCCAGAACGTCGCCCGCATCATGGGACTGGGATTCAGACCCATAGGCATGAAGGGCATACAGAAGGTGGTGAAGTGGAACTACAGGTGCATCGGCTGCGGGAAATGGTTCAAGGAGAAGATGGCCGAATGCCCGATATGCGGCTCGGGCATGAAGGCCTGTAGGAAGAAATGATCAGGGGAAGAGGCGCTTGCACCTGATGAGATTCCCGAGTCTGCGCTGACCGAGGAAATTCATGCAGAAGCAGGTGCTCCACTCGGATCTGAACCCGAACGTGTCCGCGAGCTTCTTGTTGAATGCGGCGGTCTTCAGGGGCTTCTCCATTATGGCCCTCCACTGCGTCTCGTAATCGGAGAGCGGAGTCCCTGATGTGGCATTCCTGCCGGCGACGGTTCCGCACACACGGCCCGCGATGAGCGCCAGGGGGATACCTCCTCCGTTGACGGATATCACCTGACCGGCGGCATCACCGACGACCATTCCGTTACCGGAGACGGTCCTCTCGATGGGTCCCTCGGATGGGACGTACTTGCCCTCCAACTTCCCCTGGACATCGAATCCGTTCTTCTCGGCGAACGTGTTGAAGAATCCCGACAGACTTCCGGTTGCGAACTTGGGGGAGAAACCCACACCCACATTGGCACGACCGTCCTTGGGGATGATCCAACTGTAGGCACCGGGGGCGATGTCCCCGAAGAACATGTACAGGTACGGGTCGAAATCGCCTTTGGCCTGAGCGGTGACCGCAGGGTAGGGGTTCCTGTTCCTCTTGAGTCCGAGACTCTGTGCGACACGGGAACCGGGCCCGTCGGCACCGATGATGGTCTTGTACTCGATCACACCCTGATTGGTGACGGCCTTGCCACCCTCTATGCCTTTGAACAGGCAATCGGTGACGAGTTCGGCGCCCTCATCCTGAGCGAGCTTCGCGAGATACTGGTCGAACCTGTCCCTGTCGGTGGTGTATCCGTTGAAGTCCAGGGTCGTGGTCTTCCCCTTGGGGTCCACCAGTTTGATACCGACCGTCTCCCTGCAACGAAGGCCGGATGGGACGTCGAAGATCTCCTCGGCATCGGAGAGCGTGGGGAACATATCCCTGATCTCGTCCATACCGGGCATGAACTCCCCGCACCTGACGGGCACACCCACCTCGGGGCGTCTCTCCAACATCATGACACTGGCGCCGGACTTAGCGGCGAACCTTGCAGTGGTACTTCCTGCGGGGCCGGAACCGACCACGAGGATATCGACCTTCGTCTTCTCAACCATGAAAATCACCTGTCGCGGCTGACGATGTAGTCCGCCAGATTGAGGAGTGAGTCCCTGTACTTCGAGTCAGGGAGGAAATCGAGTTTGGAACGTGCGCCGAGGGCTATGGTGCGTGCCAGTTCGAGACAGCGGTCCACGGCATCCGTCTTCTTGATGAGCTCCAGAGCCTGCGCCACATCATCCATGGTGACATCGACCTTCTCGAAGAGGGTCTTGACCTGTTCACCGTAGACGGGATCCTCCATGGCATATATGACCGGCAGTGTGGGCTTACCCTCGATGAGGTCTGTACCCACGGCCTTTCCGGTGTTGTGGGCATCACCGATCACATCCAGGGTGTCATCCACAATCTGGAATGCGAGCCCCAGGTTGAATGCGAAATCACCGACCGCCTCGATGGCGTCGAAATCGGCACCGGCTATGGCGGCTCCGGATTTGGCGGATGCCTCGAAGAGCTTGGCGGTCTTCCCGGAGATGATCTCGATATAATCATCCTGGGTGACGTTGGATGCGTGCTCATAGTCCTTCTGGACGAATTCACCGGCTCCCATGTGTGCCGAGGCATCCACGATGTACTCCACGATGTCGGGGGCATTGGTCGCCAGGAGACGGAATCCCATGGCGAACATGTAATCGCCGGCGATAATCGCCTTGCTGGTGGTGTACTCCTTGTGGAGGGTCTTCCTTCCGCGCCTGATTTCACCCTGGTCGTTGATATCATCATGGACCAACGATGCACTGTGGATGATCTCGAAGGCAGCTCCGACCCTTATGGGGATGATGGCCTCCTTTCCGCCGTTGATATAATACGAAAGGATACAGAGCGCGGGCCTGAGCCTCTTACCGCCTGATGATATGACGTACTGACACATCTCTGTCAGTTCGGGATTATCACGGTATTCAAGATCCCTCATCATAAGGTCGTCCACTTCATGGAGTTCCTCTTCGACGCAGGAATGCCAAGACTCAGCCATTGGCACACCATCGCATCGACCTACTTAATGGATTGGGTCTTGCGAGAACATCTGGGAAACCATGACCGAAAACAAGGATCGGACGTCATGGAGAAGAGGGGAAAAGCCCGGTCGGAACCGGGGAAAGGGTTTGGGGAAACGGTTTATCTGATCCTTATCAGAGCAGCGCCGAGGCCGCGGTCTCGCAGAGGTCGAAGATGAGCTGGGGGTAGACTCCCAGGACGATGACCGCCACAACACAGATCACGATTGCGACCATGAAGGGTGCGGGGACCTTGACCTTCTCGGTGTTGTCGCCCTTGTCCACGTACATCGCCTTGACCACTCTTGCGTAGTAGTACAGGGAGATGGCGGAGTTCAGGATGGCAATGAACGCCAGCCAGACCCACTGGGAAGTGACTCCGTCCACGCTTCCGATAGCGGAAGAGAAGAGGAAGAACTTCGAGGTGAATCCTGCGAGAGGCGGGATTCCTGCCAGTGAGAACAGGAACAGCATCATTGCGAATGCCAGGAAGGGTGCCTTCTTGGCCAGTCCCCTGTAGTCGGAGATCTTCTCACCGATTCCGGCACAGATGAGTGCACCGACGATGAGGAACGCTCCGCCCTTCATGAACACGTGTGTGAACATGTGGAAGAGACCTGCGCTGAGAGCGTACTCGTTCATGACCGACATCACGATCAGGATGTATCCAGCCTGTGCGATGGAGGAGTAGGCGAGCATTCTCTTGATGTTGTTCTGTGCGATGGCCACGACGTTTCCGATGGTCATGGTGAATGCCGCGATGATGGCGAAGAGGTACTGGACCTCCTCTCCGGCGATGGCGGCACAGGAGGATCCTGCGACGAACATGACCAGGAAGATCTGGAAGAAGACACTCAGACCCATCTTCTTGGATCCCGTTGCCAGGAACAGAGAGACAGGAGTGGATGCTCCCTCGTACACATCGGGTGCCCACATGTGGAACGGAACGGCTGCGATCTTGAATCCGTAACCTGCGATCATGGAGACCAGCGCGATTCCGAACATCAGGTTGATGCCCTCGAGCTGGGTCTGTGCGGCGATTGCCGCGATCTCGGTGGTTCCGGTGAGACCGTAGAGCATGGAGATACCGTAGACGGTCAGTGCGGTGGACATTCCACCGATGACGACGTACTTGACGGCGGACTCAGCAGCCCTGGGGTCGTTCCTCTTCATGGAGACCATTGCGTAGGATGAGATACTGGTGAGCTCGACTCCCACGAAGATCGTCAGCAGGTCGGAGGACTCGGCGACGAACATCATACCGAGGGTAGCTCCCATGAGCAGAGCATAGTATGCTCCGACATGGACCCTTGTGGTCTCGACACTGGCGTTGGACACCAGGACTGCGAGCAGCAGGACGATCTGGAAGAGCAGGATCATCAGACCGGAGTACGCATTGTACGTGGCCATTCCGAGGGTGCTTCCGGTGAAATCATCCGCCAGCATCATCACGTTGACTGCGAGCGAAACGATCACGAGTACGAGTGCAACAGCCCAGGTGACGGTCCTCTTCTTTGCGAGGAGGTGCACTGCGGGCATGATGAGTGCTCCGATGATCAGGATGATCATGGGTGCGATTGCGGTGAGGTCACCGAAGATTGCTGTCATATCCATCAGATCACCCCGACGAAGAGTGCGGTTGTGTAGGGCTCGATGAAGGACAGTGCGGCGTCAGGCCATACTCCGAAGAGTGCGACGAGGACGACGAGGACTGCCAGTGCGATACCCTCTGTCTTGCTGACATCGTGTGCGTGTGTGAGGTCGATCTTGGTGGTCTCGGGTCCGAAGAGTGTCCTCTGCATAGCCCACAGGTAATATCCTGCGGTGAGCATGAGGGACAGCAGGCAGAACAGGATCAGCCAGAGCATGTCCTGAGCGTAGATGAACTCGTAGAACGCGAAGATCAGGGGGAACTCTCCCCAGAATCCGACGAGTCCGGGGAGTCCGAGGGATGCCATGAATCCGATCATCATGAATGTGGCGTAGATGGGCATCTTGCCGGCGAGTCCTCCGAGGAGGGGGATCTCTCTGGTTCCGACCTTGTGTCCGGTCATACCGCAGACCATGAACAGGATTCCGGTGATGAGTCCGTGTGCGAACATCTGGAAGATGGCGAACATGATTCCGGCCTCGGTTGCGCAACCGATTCCGAGCATGACCATTCCCATGTGGCTGATGGACGAGAATGCGACCATCTTCTTGAGATCGCTCTGGGCGATACAGCCGTATGCACCGTAGACGATGGAGAGGATGGCGATCGCGATGACGACCCACTGCCAGTACTCGAGTCCTGCGGGCAGGGCCTCGACACAGACACGGATGATTCCGTAGGATCCCATCTTAAGCATGACTCCTGCCAGGAGGACAGATCCTCCGGTAGGTGCCTCGGTGTGTGCATCGGGCAGCCATGTGTGGAAGGGAACTGCGGGCATCTTGACTGCGAATCCGAAGAACAGAAGCGCGAAGACGAGCGTCTGGAACGTATCGGACATCAGGGGCATGGTGGAGTTGATCGCTGCGAAGCTGAAGTCGACGTATCCGAGGACGGTTCCGACCTCGAACGCCATGGCGAAGATACCGATCAGCATCACGAGCGATGCGACGTGGGTGTAGATGAAGAACTTGATCGCAGCATAGTGCCTGCGGGGTCCTCCATACCAAGAGATCATGAAGTACATGGGGATGAGCGTGAGCTCCCACATGACGTAGAACAGGAAGTAGTCCGCCGCCAGGTAGACGCCCATGAGTCCGACCTCCATGGCCAGTACGAGTGTGTGGAAGTAGTTGGGCCTGTCCTCCTCCTCAGCGGAGAAGATGACGACCAGCAGAGACAGCAGAGCTGTCAGGAACACCATCAGGATGCTGAGTCCATCGACCATCAGCGAGAAGCTGATGGTGATGTCGGAGGTCTGGATCCAGGTGAAGCTGGTGGCCAGACTGGCCATGTCGTCGTTGAACATCACCAGAAGGGCGATGACGAGTGTGATCGCGGAGAAGACCGCTGCCACATATTTTGCGTATTTCTGTTTCTCGCCGCCCATGAACAGAGTCACGATGGCTCCGATCAGAGGGAGGACGATGAGCAGAGTGAGTAGTGAAATTTCCATCTCAGATTCCTCCCAGGACCTTTGCGATCACAATGAATAGAACGGACAGCACGGCGATACCGAGCAGAACGATGGACGAGTAGTCCTGAACGTGTCCGGTCTGGACCTTGCTGAGTGTGTCTCCGCCGCCGACCACAGCGCTGGACAGTCCGTTGACGGTTCCGTCGACGACCTGCCTGTCGATGTAGTTGATTCCGCGTGCGATACCGTATCCGAGCTTCCAGGAGATCTGGTTGTACAGATCGGGGAACCACCACCTCTTGGTGAGTGCCTTGTAGAGCCAAGACTCTCCGTTCTTGTTGAACTTGCCGGGATTGATGCTCTTCTTCACGTACATGAGGTATGCGAGTCCGATACCGACGAGTGCGAGGACGATGGTCAGATAGGTGTAGGGGTTGGTGAACAGCTCCGCGAAGTACTCGAAGCCCTCCGCGTGTCCGCCTCCGACCTGGAATGCTCCAGAGCCGAGGACGCTGAATGATACCATTCCGTCGAGTCCGAACATGATGAAGAATCCGCTGAGGACAGCGAAGACTGACAGGATCATGAGGGGGACGGTCATTGTCTTGGGGGACTCACCGTGACAGTGCTGGGTGGCGTGTCCCTCCTCGCCCATGAAGGTCATGAACCACATGCGGAACATGTAGAACGCGGTCATGAACGCGGTGATGATGGCCAGGACCCACATGACAGTGAACCAGACGGTTCCGTCGTGTCCGGCCTCCATTGCGATCTCGAGGACGAGATCCTTAGACCAGAATCCGCTGAAGAACGGGAATCCTGCGATGGACAGGGATCCGAGAAGCATGGTGATCGAGGTGATCTTCATGTGCTTTCCGAGTCCTCCCATCTCGCGCATATCCTCTGTTCCGACAGCGTGGATGACAGATCCGGAACACATGAACAGCAGGGCCTTGAAGAACGCGTGGTTCATCATGTGGAAGCATCCGGCAACAAATCCGGCGGTTCCGGCTGCGATGAGTGCGGAACCCTCTGCACCACCCATGTCCATTCCGAGAGCGATGAGGTATCCTCCCGCTCCGAGTGCGAGGATCATGTATCCGAGCTGGGAGATGGTGGAGTATGCAAGGACCTTCTTGATGTTCATGTTGTTGAGCGCCATTGTGGCGGCGATGAATGCGGTGATTCCTCCGATGACTCCGACGAACAGCATGACGTCGGGGCACTGGACGAACAGGGGGTATCCCCTTGCGACGAGATAGACTCCCGCCTTGACCATTGTTGCCGCGTGGATAAGGGAGGACACGGTTGTGGGTCCTGCCATCGCATCGGGCAGCCAGTCGTGCAGGGGGAACTGTGCGCTCTTTCCGATGACTCCTCCGAAGACGAGGGCCATGGCGAGCATGAGCATATCTGAATCGACATTCGCGATGTTGGCGGGGTCGAAGAGTGCGGTGTAGTCAAGGCAGTGGAACTGGCCGAGCAGGATGAAGAGACCTGCCATCAGACAGACATCTCCGAGACGTGTGACCAGGAATGCCTTCTTTGCTGCGGATGCCGCGTTAGCGGATGCAGCGTCCCCTTCGGGATGCCTGAAGGACCAGAATCCGATCAGCAGATAGGAACAGAGTCCCATGACCTCCCAGAAGATGAACATCTCGAGGAAGTTGCTGGAGACGATGAGTCCGAGCATTCCGGTGAGGAACAGGGAGACCTCGGCGTAGTACCTGGTCTTCCTTGCGCCCTGATCTCCCATGTATCCGATGGAGTAGATGAAGATCAGGGTGGAGATGAACGACGAGAACAGCATCATCAGACAGGTGAGGCCGTCCACGTAGTATCCGAGATTGAGCACGAAGTCGGTCGATCCGGGGATGATGAACCACTGGATGGACTGAGTGACGGGCTCGGGGTACGCATCACCGGTCAGATACTCGTATGAGATCAGGATGGCCAGGATGCATGAGATGAGTGCTCCCGCGACTGCGATGTAACCGCCTTTCTCAGGGGTCTTCCTTCCGAAGAGACCGATGATCAGGAAGCAGAGCATCGGGACGAGGGGCACGAGCCAAGTGTATTCTATGAACATCTTTACCACCTCAGTGTCCTGAGCTCAGCATCGTCGAGCTCGGTTGTCTTCTTGTGCTTGTATGCGTTGAGCAGGATGGCGATACCCACTGCGACCTCTGCGGCCGCGACGGAGATCGACATTACGACGAAGGCCTCTCCGAGGATGTCTCCGTTGAACGCTCCGAATGCGATGAAGTTGATGTTCGCTGCGTTGAGCATGAGCTCGATGCACATGAGAACGACGATCGCGTTGCTCTTTGTGATGACTCCGTATGCTCCGATCGCGAACAGGATCGCCGCGAGGACGAGGAAATACTCAATTGGAATCATCTTGCTCGACCTCCTCTCTTGCGATACAGACTCCGCCGACCATGGCTCCGAACATGAGGATGACCAAGGGGATGAGCACGAGACCGTACTTCTCGAAGACTGTGTATGCGAGGCTGTTCTCCTTCAGGTTGCCGTCGTCATCGTAGATGCTGTCGGCCGCACCGGGTTTGGTGCTGATGTCGGGAAGGGAGACAGGGGCGTCGTTCTCGGTGAAATCGTCCCAGTTGACTGTGGCGATACCTGCGACGAGGACTGCGAGGAGCACGACCGCTACGGCCGCTCCGACTGCTGCCTTTCTGCTCATTCGTCGCCCTCCTTTTTCATAATATACCTTCTGGTAAGCATGATACTGAATGCGAACAGGATGGTGATGGCTCCGACATAGACCAGGATCTGGACGACGCCGATGAACTCCGTCTCGAGGAAGAAGTACACGAATCCGACGCACAGGAACACGAGTGCAAGATAGAATGCACTGTGGACGACCTCTTTGTCGGTGACGACGTAGATAGCTCCGAGGACCGCGATGGCTGCCAGGATGACGAAGGCCACAAGGTCCAGGTTGTCGAGGAGATAGGCTCCGAAATCGAGGAGCCAGAACCATACTGCGTAAATCAAGTCGATGAATGCGTCTAGCATCACAGCACCTCCTTGATCTCGAGTGCATCTTTGGGACAGTCGATGATACAGTTGCTGCAGCAGATACACTTCGATTTATCGATTTCCGGACGGAGGATGGGCCTTCCCTTGTCGTTGACACCCTTCTCGATCATCTTGATGGCGTCGACGGGGCAGACCTTCTCACATTTCTTACATCCGATACATTTGCTGTCGATGAGCTCGGGCTTGTCGAGATCGAAGATGGAGACACGCCTCTCGGGATTTCCGTTCTCGATATCGGAAGGCAGAGTGACCTCGAGTTTGACCTCCATCTCGGGGGTGGTTCCCTCATAGTGGAGCCTCCTGGGTCCGTAAAGCAGGTCGTACCTGGTGTACTCTGCAAGCTCGTACTCGGGCGTGACCGTCATAGCGTCCAGGGGACAATACTCGGCACAGTATCCGCACATGGCGCACCTTCCGAGGTTCACCTGGGGTCTCATGACGGGCTTCCCCTCATCGTCGGGCACCTCGATCAGCTTGATACAGGCTGTGGGGCACATACGGACGCACATACCGCATCCAACGCACTTGTCGAACTTGAGTCCGGGGCGTCCGCGGTAGTTGTCGGGGATCCACTCCTTCTCATAGGGATAGAGGATGGTCATGGACCTGTGGGTGACGGTCTTGGCGAAGAGCTTCATAACGGCCCAACAGGGTTTGAGGACCCAGAGGCTCTTTGCCAGATTCTTGGGATATTTGTCAAGATACTTCATTGCCATCAGAACACACCTCCGACCTTAAGCAGCAGGACGATGGCCAGGTTGATGACGGACAGGGGCATGAAGACCTTCCATCCGATGTTCAGGATCTGATCCGTCCTGACACGAGCGAGTGCGCATCTGACGAGGATCATGAAGAAGAACACGAGGTAGGACTTCAGCAGGAACACGATCTCGGGGATGGGTCCGTTTCCGATGAAGGGAAGTGTCCATCCGGCGAGGTACAGGATCACGAACATGGAACAGGAGACGGATCCCCTCATGTAGTCCGCGAGCATGATAAGTCCCCATTTCATTCCTGCGTACTCGGTCTGCCAACCCTCGACCAGTTCGGCCTCTGCCTCTGCGATATCGAAGGGCACACGCTCAGCCTCTGCGGTTGCGCAGAAGAAGAAGGTGATTGCTCCGAGGATCTGGGGGATGATGTACCAAACCGTGTCGTTCTGGGCGTTGACGATGTCGCCGATGTTGAAACTGCCGGCGAGCAGTGCGGTTGTGGCGATCAGGATGAGCATGGGGACCTCGTATGAGATCATCAGCTCTGCTGCCCTCATTCCTCCGATAAGGGAGTACTTGTTGTTCTGGGCCCATCCGGACACGAGGATCAGGAAGGGTGCGAGGGCGAAGAACGCCATGATGATGAGAAGTCCGGACTGATAGTCCACAACGTACCATCTCTGGGACAGGGGGACCATACAGAGGACGAGGACAGAAAGTCCGACGATGAGCGAGACACACCACCAGTAGGTCATCTTGTCGACCTTCTTGGGTGCGGTGTTCTCCTTCATGAAGGTCTTGAGACCGTCTGCGACACACTGGAGGAATCCTTTCATTCCGACCATTGTACCGCGCCTGTCCATCATCCTTCCGAGACACTTACGCTCCATCCACAGGACTATGAGCGTACTCACGAAGGCGACGATAAACACCAGGAGCATGAAGATGACGAGCGCCAGAAGCGTACAGGTGGCGTCGCACATCAGCCAGGTGGAGACAGGGTTGCCGGGGAAGATCAGGTTGATGAGCCATGCGATGGTTCCACCGATGATCTCCCAGAGCCTGTAACCGATATCGAAGGGCAGATTGTACGTCTCGAAGGGATAGTACGGGTTCGCCGTGCAATCGGCGAAGAAATCCACCCAGTTCAGAAGACTGTTGTATTCCTGAACCATCGAAATCACCTGTCAGTCTCTCCGAGACACATGTCGATCTGAGCGAGGATGGCGGGAACATCCGCAACCCTGCAACCGAGACACATGGCCTTGGAGGTGGATACGTTCGTAAAGATCGGACTGCGGACCTTGAGCCTGTAGGGCTTGTCGGTTCCGTCAGACACCAGATACATGAGCGACTCTCCACGGGGATCCTCGAGCCTGGTGAATGCTGTACCGGCGGGGACCTTGGAGGGGGTCTTGATCCTGTAGGGTGCGTTCTTTCCGAGGGCCTGGATCTTCTTGACCGCCTGCCTGATGATGTCGCAGGACTGGAACATCTCCTCGATACGGATCATGTATCTTGCGTAGGAGTCTCCCTTGGTCAGAACGGGGACCTCGAAGTCGACCTTGTCATAGTTGTCGTAGGGGTCGTCACGGCGGATATCGAAATCGACACCGCAGCCTCTCATTGCGGGTCCGGTGAGTCCCATGTTGGCGCACTGCTCACGGGTGAGGAAACTGATGTCCTTCATCCTGGAGACGAAGATCGATGAATCATCGATGAGCGCGATGATATCCCACATGGCCTTCTCGAACCTGTCGACGGCCCTGATGATGTCCCTGTCGAAGAGCTCGGTCGTGTCGTTCCTGACTCCTCCGATACGGGGGTAGTTGGTGGTCATCCTTGCTCCGCAGAGCTTGACGTTCAGGTCGAGGAAGAACTCCCTCTCCCTCATGCACCACAGGAACACGGTCAGGTTACCGAGGTCGGTTCCGACCGCTGCGAGCCACATCAGGTGGGACTGGATACGGCAGACCTCGTCTGCTACGATCCTTATATATTTCGCTTTCTCGGGGATGTCGATTCCCAGAGCTTTCTCCACTGTCATACAGTAGAGGTGAGTGTATGTCATGGATGCCGCATAGCAGAGACGGTC